>NZ_QQWI01000005.1 GCF_004125825.1 Fusibacter sp. A1
GCCGGTAGCCAAATTCTCAATTGTTCTATTACAGATAATCTGCTTAGAAAAGCAGGTTATTTATTCTTCTCAGATTACTTGAAAACTGTAAAGGCGTAAACTTAGGAACCGCCGTATACCGGACGGTTCGTACGGTGGTGTGAGAGGTCGGGGAAATTATTTAATTTCCCCTCCTACTCTATTTGTAGGATTATACGAGGTCTTTCGATGAATCTGCTTATTTGCTGCTAAATAAGGTATAATTAGAAATATTATGCGATTGGAGAGACTTTTATGTTAAATATGAAATGGTTTTGGAGACAGTTTATTTCAGATTGGAACACCGGATTTAAGTCACACATGAGAACTGTCATTCTTTTTGTCGTTTTCAGTACATTATGGATTTTTGGCTCGGACTATTTTTTCGCTGTCCTGTTTTCTGATTTAAAGGTCTATGCGATGATTCAGTCCAGCAAGGGAATGTTATATGTCATTGTGACTGCAGTTTTTTTGGTTTTTCTATTATATACCGATTACAAGCGAATCACTTATTATATGGTTAATGCAGAGAGAAAGAGACTTCGATTGGATAATCCTGTAAAAGCAGGACTAAGATATACCTTCCGCCTGATCAACGAACTGATGACGGACGATCAATCTGACATCAAATCAAGTTCAATCGACGTATTCAAGGAGATATTCGAGCACTTGGAAGGTGTGGATATGGGCTCAGTGTATGTGGTCACCGATAAGAACGTGGAATACATACACACTGTTGGTTATGATATGGACCTGTTGAACAACTTGCCGTTTTTGCATGAAGAGTTTCAAGTCTTCAGCTTCAACCACAGCAAAAACCTGTCGCAGGAAAAGCAAATCAGAAAAATCCTGGGTAAATCAAATTACGAAAAGTATTCCAAGAGTTCGTCAGCAATTGCTGAGTCTGTAAGTGTTGCTTTCAGACTGGAGGACGACCTCTATTTAGGAATGAGTTTTGACATCAGTAAGATGCAGTTTGACACAACAAAACACGGATTTTCAGAAAATGAGATAAGAGAACTCAAGGAACTTCAGATTTTGCTTAATGCGACAATTGACATTAGAAAATATAACACCGAAAAGAAAGTGATTCAGAAGGATATCGTGAACACCTTTATCCATGCGATGGAATATCATGACTTTTCGAGTGAAGGACACTCTCAAGAAGTGGCGGACCTTAGTCATAAGATAGGCGTTGAATTGGGACTTTCTCAAAGCGAGCTGGAAGATCTGAAGTGGGCTTCGCTGTTACATGACATAGGCAAGCTGGTGATTCCTTTTGAGATTTTAAATAAGGTCATGCCTCTTACGACTGCAGAACGGAATATCATCAATGAACATGCTAGCGTAGGAGCCAGTTTTTTAGTGGAATCTGAATCGGTCAAGCATATCGCAAAGTTTATCAGACATCATCATGAACGATATGATGGTACCGGCTATCCCTCAGGACTTGAAGGGGTTGGCATACCGCTGATTTCAAGAATAATTTCTCTGACGGATGCCTGGCATGCGATTACAAACTCTAGACCCTATAAGGAAAAGCTTGAGTTTGTGGATGCGATCGAAGAGATCGAAAGCTGTAAGGGCACACAGTTCTGTCCTGAGGTTGTCGATGCGTTTTTAAGAATAATCAATGAAAAAGATAGATGACCGCGATGTGACGGGTCGTCTATCTTTTTTTAGTAGTTGTCCTTATCTCTGATGAAGTTGCTTGTACTTGGCTTGACTGCGGGGTTTTGATCAAGGTCTTGAATTTCCTGTTTTAAATACAGCATTCTGTCATCTAGCTGAGCGATCAGGTCGGCGCACTCTTGCAACTGCCCTTGAATACTGATGGGGGCTTTCTCTCGGTACTTGTAATAGATCTTATGTTCGATACTTGCCCAAAAATCCATACCGATGGTTCTTAGTTGAATTTCTACACGTGTAGGGACTGTACCGCTGCTTAGAAAGACTGGGTATTCGATATGCACATGAAGGCTTCTGTAGCCATTGGATTTTGGGTTTTGAATGTAATCTTTGATCGCTACGATTTTGATGTCGGATTGGCTTTCGAGCAAGTCGACGACGCGGTAGATGTCAGCTGAAAAGGCGCATATGATACGGATACCGGCGATGTCGAAGATATGCTCCTTTGCATTTTCAACGGTTGGTGCATGCCCCAATCTAACCAGCTTTTCCATGATGCTTCTTGTTTTTTTGACTCGGTGACGGATATGCTCTATTGGATTATAGTCATGGATGTTTCGAAATTCCTCATCCAGAATATTGAGTTTTGTCCTTATTTCTTCTACAGCGAACTTGTGGACAAGAAGTAAATCTCGCCAAGGCTTCATATCATCGGTCATTAATGTATCATACATCGCAGATCTCCTTTAGTCACAGGGATAGGAATTTATTTACTCATCATTTTTTGACGGCTCTGCTCGCTGAAAATGAAAGCGACTAGCTTCTTTTTTTCAACGGGAGACAGCTCCTCAAATGCGATTCGAAGTATAAAGGAAGCCTGATTTTCATGATTGATGGTTTCAAGCACGCGACCTTTAAAGGTGTATTCAAAAAGATCCAAGGTGACGATGATATCGAGCGTCTGACCTTCTTCGATTGGAGTCTGTATCATGCACCTCATGCCACCTGCGCTGATATTCTGAGTAACACCTTCAAGCACCTGATCGCCTAGCGCTGCGATCTTTACCTCACGTAAGATCGGAAGCCTGAAGTCTTCTCGTCTTTGGGTCTGTTCGATGTTATCGCTAAGCGAGACCACTAAAACAACTTCGTTGCCGTTTCGGTCCACTTGAGTGATGTGGCCGTTCATGTTTAAAATTCCAGTGGTTTCCTTTTGGGTGGTCAAGGAAACCGGCTTGTTGCTATAAAATGTTTGCTCGGCAGAGGTGAGTCTTGCGTTGATGACGATCTTATCGTTGTCGATTATCGTTTCAAGAGCGCTAAGCAGCGTATGTGTGTCACCAGAGTTTGTTCCTATATGTAATTGAAGCTGGTCACCTGTTTTGAGCATGCGTTTAAGGTTTTTTTTCATAAGTCTCCCCATTCTTTTTTCTAGTTATATCTTACATTAAATTGGCTTGTGAATCTATACAACCGACTAAGATTGAGCGATGTTTTAAACAAATGTTCACTATTTTCAGACTAAAATTTATGATAATATAGAATTTGAGGAAAAGGGGGTACCAAAGTGAAAAACATTGAAAAATACGCAGACCTGCTGGTGCAGGTGGGCATAAACATTCAAAAGGGTCAAACGCTTGTGATAAGCGCACCGATTGAAACCGCTGACTTCGCAAGACTTGCCGCTAAAAAGGCATATGAAGCAGGTGCGAAGGAAGTTGTAATGAGATGGCTTGATGAACAGTCGGCTAGAATGAGATTCGATATGGCATCCGACGAGGTATTCGACGAGGTAGCCGATTGGATTAAGCCGTTCTTTGACGGATATGCCGAAATGGGAGCCGCATTTTTAACGATCTCGGCATCTGATCCTGAGATGATGAAGGGTGTCGACCCAAAAAGAATGAGTAGGCAGCAGAAATCGTCTTCTCAAGCTTTACTCAATTACAGAACAAGAATGATGAGCAATAAGAATGTATGGTGCGTCGCTTCGATTCCTACTGAAGGATGGGCGGTCAAGGTGTTCCCAGGTGTTCCAAAAGAACAGGCGATCGACCTTTTATGGGATGCCATCTACAAGGCTGTCAGGGTGGATCAGGATGAGCCTATAAAGGCTTGGAGAGAGCATCAGGCAAATCTAAATGAGAAACTGGAGTTTTTAAATGGTCATCAATTTGAAAAACTGATTTATAAAAACAGTATCGGTACCAATGTGGAAGTGAAACTTCCTAAAGACCATTTATGGTTTGGCGGTGGAGACGAGTCTGTAGACAGCTATCTGTTTGTAGCTAATATGCCTACGGAAGAAGTGTTCACAATGCCTGATAAGGACGGCGTCAATGGTAGGATCGTTAGTTCGATCCCGTTAAACTATCACGGAAACCTTATTGAAGAGTTCTGGTTTGAATTTAAGGATGGTTTAGTGGTCGAGTATGGTGCTGCTAAGGGAGAAGATGTTCTTGCAGAGCTGCTAGCGACTGACGAAGGTGCTAGAAGACTTGGAGAAGTAGCTCTTGTTCCTTATGATTCACCGATTTCAAATCAAAAGATCCTGTTTTACAATACGCTATATGACGAGAATGCATCATGCCACTTTGCTGTAGGTAAGGCGTATCCTACTTGTATCAAGGGTGGAGAGGACATGTCAAAAGAAGAGTTGCTTTCAAGAGGAGCTAATGATTCCATTACCCATGTCGATTTCATGATAGGCACACCGGACTTGGAGATTGTGGGCATCAAATCGACCGGCGAATCGGTACCGGTGTTTATCAACGGTAATTTCTGTTAATGTTAAGGCATCTTCTTTACAAGGGAAGATGCCTTTTGACTAGGGGCGAAAATGGTGAAAAAATATGTTGCAGGTAAACCTGGACTGCTAAAAAAAATGAATAAGACAAGTATCATCAAATTGATTGTCAAGAATGGACAGATTTCAAGGTCCATGTTGTCTAAGAGGACAGGACTTGCGCTGCCAAGTGTGATGCGCTTAGTGGATGAGATGATCGAGGACAAGCTGATTGTCGAGATAGGAAAAGGATCTTCCACAGGTGGAAGGAAACCCAGCCTTTTGACAATCAACAGCCACTATGGGTATCTGATTGGTATTGAAATAGCGATAAAATGTTCTGTGATTATCACGGATTTTAGCGGGTGTATCCTCGCAAAATGGGAATCCGATGATCTTGGTACTTCGACTCCTGAAGAGGTGCTTGAAAAGCTTCTATATCAGATGGAAGTGCTTATTGATACGTGCAAACTTAATCATGACCAGATTCTGGGTGTTGGCATAGGAACTCCAGGATCTGACTTTAAGCATACGATCGATAAGAAGCGTGCAATTCTAAAAGGATGGAATACCATTGATATCAAAGGCTATTTCGAAGAGAACTCATCTTTTAAAATCGTAACCGAGAATGTTGCCCGTACAAGAACTCAAGCCGAACTTTGGTTTGGCCATGGTAGGACACTTGACGATTTTATCTATGTCTTCATCGATCAAGGTGTAGGAATAGGTATTGTCAAGAATGATTTGATCCACAAAGGTGACACAGGAGTGGCCGGTGAGTTCGGTCATACTACCATTGCCTATAAGGGCCGTGAATGCTACTGCGGTAATAAAGGCTGTTTAGAGATGTATGTATCGGCAGGTGCGATCATGAGGGCATTAGAGGAGAAAGGATACGATATTAGCGATCTGTCCTTTGACGGTTTAGTGGCTGGAGCGACCGATGACAGAATCCTGGCCGAGTTGCATGAATCCGGATCGATTTTAGCAACGGGAATCGCCAATCTGATCAATTTATTTAATCCCCATGCCGTCATACTTGGGGGAATCGTGCCACAAAGCAGTTCGATTGTGGTCGATCGGATAAAAACTCTCTTAAAGGAGCTTGTCTTTTCAAACGCGGCCAGACACACACCTGTCTATGTCAGTGAAATGAACCTTCGGCATGAGTGCTTGGGCAGCATCGCACTATTGCTAAGCGATTTTTTTTAAACACAGATAAATTCTGTGTTTTTTTATTTGATTTACAGTTAACTTATGATAATATGGGTTTGTTACATAATGTAACAAAGCGTAAATAACACGGATTGTCTCTTTGGAAAGTTAAAAAAAGGAGTAATGATGAAAAGATCGGATATAAATAATGCATTACAGTGGTCAAGGAATCTACTGGAAACTTATCAAATAAAACTACCGCCTTTTGGATACTGGACGATGGAAAAGTGGAACGAGAAGGACCCTGACGTCATCAAGTCGATTAGGGATGTGATGTTGGGGTGGGATATCACTGATTTTGGACAAGATGATTTCAAGCGACTGGGGGCTGTGCTGTTTACCCTTAGAAACGGATCGGTAAGCGACCGCTCGCTCGGCACACCCTATGCTGAAAAGCTTATCGTACTAAGCGACGGGCAAAGACTCCCCCTACATTGCCATAAGAGTAAGACGGAGGATATCATCAACCGTGCGGGAGGCGTTTTGGCAATTAAGATTTACAATTCAACACCGGATGGTGATGTTGATCACAGTAGCGATGTAGAGGTCTATCTGGATGGCGAGAAGCATTTGGTCAAGGCGGGAGAGGAGCTTAATCTGAACCCTGGCGAATCAATCACCCTAAAGCCCCATATGTATCATTTGTTCTGGGCAAAAGAAGGCTGTGGAGACTTGATCTGCGGTGAGGTGTCCAGCATTAATGACGACCGTACGGATAATTACAATGCGGAACCTGTAAGTAGGTTCACTAAAGTGGTTGAAGATGAAGCGATTCTGCACCCCTTATGTAACGAATACGAACATGTATTGAAGGAGAGAAATTAATGGATATTACTGCTATCGGTGAACTGTTGATGGATATGACGCCCAAAACAGATGAGGGTGTTACTTGTTTTGTGCCTAATCCCGGTGGGGCACCATGCAACTTTCTTGCGATTGCCAGTGTGACAGGAGTTTCCACCAGGTTTATTGGTAAAGTCGGTGATGACCGGTTTGGCGGTCTATTAAAGCAGACACTCGATTCTGCTGGAATATTGACCGATGGTTTGGTTTTGGACGCACGATATCCGACAACGCTTGCTTTTGTGCACCTCAATGAATCCGGTGAAAGAAGTTTCAGTTTTTATAGAAAATACTGTGCCGATGTATCGCTTGAACTTGATGATGTCGATCTTGAAACGGTTAAAAATACCAGAGTCATGCATTTCGGTTCACTTTCGTTTACGGACGAACCGATCAGGTCTACGGTACTTGAAGTGGTTAAGGCGGCCAAAGAATCAGGTGCGGTCCTTACCTACGATCCCAATTACCGTCCTCTGCTTTGGGATAATCCTCAAACGGCAGTGGAGGGTATGAAGCTGGGGCTTAGGTTAGCCGATATCGTCAAAGTATCGGACGAAGAAGCGCTTCTGATTTCAGGAAAACCGACTTTGGAAGAGGCGGTTGACGTCTTACTTTCTTATGGTGTTAAAATGATCTGCATGACCCTTGGTGGTGAGGGGGCGGCTATCTATACCAACAGCTACAGACGGCATATCGGCGGATTTGAATCAAAGGTGGTCGACACCACTGGCGCGGGGGATGTCTTCTTTGGCGCGTTTGTCAGTTATCTTGCCAAGAACACGACGTTTGATTTTCCTATAGGAGAAAGCCATGTGGTGAAAGCTGCGACATATGCGAATGCCGCGGCATCCTTGTGTGTGGAGTCTTATGGCGGAATACCTTCGATACCTTCATATGATGCGATTTTAGCTCGAATGAGCAATGGATGAACGCCATACTCTATTAGAGATTGATTAGAGAGATTAGAAAACGTTAAGATGAATTGATAAAGCCTTCATTACGGTGTAACATGTAATTGAGGAGATTTCATAATAGGTCACAAGGGATATTGCATAATAGATATTGGTATGCTAAAGATACTACTCTACTAGATACAGTGTGATCTTCTTTTGAATGTAATTATGCAATTTCCTCAATTAACAAGATGAAGAGAAGGAGTGAAGGCTGCTATGAAAACACATACAACTACAGCTCATCAAGCTGAGCAGGAACTAAATGCGTTACTTGGGCATGAAAATAGGATTTATAAGCCATGGCAACTTGAAAATCATGTGCTTGAACCGGTACGGCTAAAGGCGACTACGGATGAGATGTTGATGTTGACGTATGCCAACGCGTATGTAAGACCGCATTTTGAAGTAGATGAAAAGCGCGTGACTGTTCCGAATTTGGTATGTAAGTTGAATGGAGCTATTCATGGGTTTGTTCTTGATATGAAAGTAAAAGAGAAACAGCATCCCAATCTAATCACGATCTATTACGACTTTGGAAAGATGAATAAAAAGCCAAAAGCCGGGCACCTTAACAAAAAGCCGAAATGGTTTGATGAGATGTTGGGAATCAATGTCGATCAGGCGCTTCAGGCGGACTTATCTGGAATCAAGCATTTGAAACCCGCGTATCAAAGGACCTATCTCGAAGCGATCAACCGAGTGCTCAAGATTGTAAAGTCGAGCGCTTACAAGGGTGAGGCGCCTTCCAATAGGGAAGTGCTTGAAACCTTACTGTTCAATAGCAGAAAAATCGGCGATATGTTCCACGCGTTCGACTATCAGTACATGGTTCCAAAATTCTTAGTTGTCGATAAGCAAAAAAAACCCGCGTCACCTTATGCGGCAATCCGACTGATCATGATGAGCGTTTTGGGCTTTGATGTGTTTATCGCATCGGAAGACGCATATAGCTCAATTGAAAACTATGTGACGGAGGATGTCATCGATATCCACTATCTTACAGAGAGGGAGTTCGCTTATTCCGAAGTGCTTACGATCAGAAAGAAAAGAGTCAAGATGTTACTTTGGACGGCGCTTGCAGCAATTGTCCTATCGTTTATCTTTTTCGCTTTAAAAATTTACTGATATTTTCTAGAACGACTCCAAATTGATGGGTCGTTCTTTCATTTTTTTGTTATACTGTTGATGATAAGAAAGAAGGTAACGATGTTCAGAGATAAGATTCATTCAGCAGAAACCATCATACTTGTAGCGCTATTCACCACATTCATGGGGCAGATCTATATCAAGCCGTTTGCATCGGATTTTAGGTTGACCCTTGCGGTGGTCGTACTCAATATTGTGATGTTGACGTTCAAAGACATCAAGCCGATGTGGACGGTCAACACGGTTGGTGTGATGATGCTTCTTGTCAGAAGCACGGTGTACGCATTTACACACCAGGTTAGTTTTTTAGAGGGAATAAGCAGTTATTATCCTGTGCTTTTTTTCTATTTTTTCTATAGTGTTTTCTTCATCGCTTTCGATGTCAGAAATCGTGTGAAGAATCCAGTCACTTTGTTCCTTAGCTTATGGGTATGTGACAGTATTCCCAATATCATTGAGCTTGTTGTCAGACAGGACTGGCAATCGATACCTCTTGAGTCGGGCATCTATACCATCGTCACGATCGGTCTTGTTAGAACGGTCTTATCGGTACTGCTTGTCTATATCTCGATTTATTACTACGATATGGCAAAAAAGAGACAGAACCATCAGATTTTCGTCGACAAGATCGTCTTAATGGCCAACCTGAAGACGGAGCTGTTTTTTTTGAAAAAGTCGAAGAATGACATCGAAGACGCTATGAGAAGGAGCTATCAGATCTATCAGGATTTGCAGGAAGACCAGAACAAAGAAGCGGTTCTGATGGTCGCTAAGGATATTCATGAAATCAAGAAGGACTATACAAGGGTCATAGCGGGCCTAGAACGGTCTGTTTCTTCTGCGCCAAGATATGACATGTATCTGTCAGAGGTTGTCGACATCGTATGCGATGCGAATAAGAAGCTTTCTGATGCGGAAGGTAAAAAAATCAAGTTTACAAAAAATGTTTTTAAAAAATTGAAATCCTCCGAGTATTATGCGATTATCTCTGTGCTTAACAATCTTGTGGTTAACGCGGTGGAGGCCATAGATGAATCGGGATTAATCTCGTTGACGGTTTATCAGGAAGATGATCTGCTCAAACTAAAGGTAGAAGATTCGGGTGCCGGTATTTCTGATGGAGATTTGGGTATGATTTACTCGCCTGGTTTCTCAACAAAATACGACGGCATCACAGGCGTTATGAATTCGGGTGTAGGGCTGACCCATGTCATACAACTTGTCGAGACTTATTTTGGCGGTAGTCTTGAAGTGAATAGTGAAGTGGATCGAGGTACGGTCTTTACTGTAAGCCTACCTCTTGCAAACACACTTGAGAAGGAGAGAAACGGTGAACTATAATTTTTTTATTGTCGATGACGACCCGTCCGTACTTGCCATATTGTCAAAAATAATTGTAAACCGGAATCTTGGCGATGTGATAGGAACAAATCAGACCGGTGATTCAGCTGTACAAGAAATAAAATCATTGAAACCGGATATTGTGATTATCGACCTACTGCTTCCTAAAATCGACGGAATCACCCTTGTCAGGCAATTGAAGGATTATGATCCCGATCTTCCGCTTATTATGATCAGTGAGGTTCAAGCAAAGGATATGGTTTCAAAGGCATATGAAAGCGGTGTTGAGTTTTATGTGAATAAGCCCATCAATGTGATCGAAGTTGTCAATGTGCTTAAAAGAGTCGATGAGAAGATCAGTATGAAACAGGTGATTTCTTCATTTAAGAATGCCTTTCAGAGCATAGGAGCACTTGACGGATTTAGTGAAAATCCAAAAGAACAAAATCAGATTGTCGATCAGGCAAGGTCTATCTTAGCGGAGATCGGTGTTTTAAGCGAGGCTGGGGCGAAGGAACTTTTGATGATCGTTGAGTTTATCTACGGTATTTATGATAAAAAGCCCAAACGGGTGATGGATTATCGTATGATTGACCTATACGAGGCGGTACACGAGCGATATGAGAGCTTAAACGAAAGTGTACAAACCCGTACGATAGAGCAACGAATTAGAAGGACAGCCGCACAGGCGATGACCACGATCGCACAAATGGGTGTGGAAGATTTTGAGCATCAGTATTTTGTCCGTTATGCCCACTCACTTTTTGAATACAAGGAAGTTAGGCAAGAAATGATGTATATCGAAGGCCAGTCCAGGGATAGGGGCAAGGTCAATATCAAGAAGTTTGTCACTGGGATTATGCAAGAACTCAGATACAACAATCAATAGTGAGAAAATTAAAATTAATTTCGTAACATTTTGTAACATTTTGTCGAATAATGTCGTGTAACTGATTTCATTAAGGAGTCAGTTATTTTTTTTTATTAACCAAAGGGGGAAACACATGAAAGGCAAAGGCATAACGTTCAAGATTTTAGTCGCAATGGTACTGGGTATCGTGACAGGTCTTATTTTGAATCCAATGGCAGAAACGGTGATTGTGAAGGATTACGTCGTCGGTTTCGGACTCGTATTATTGGGATCCATCTTTGTGGCACTGATCAAAATGATGGTAGTTCCACTAGTGTTTGTTTCGCTCACAAACGGAGCGGCTCAAATTGGCGACATTAAGAAGTTGGGTCGAATCGGTGGAAAGACTCTAGGGTTCTACCTGTTGACTACTGCAATCGCTATTACAATCGCCATCATCTTAGCTTCTATCTTCTTACCGATGAGCGTTGATCCGATGGATGTAAGCAGTTATACGTTTGAAGCAAAAGAAAGTCCTGCATTTGTATCCGTTCTGATCGGTATGATTCCAACAAATCCGATTGATTCGATGGCAAAAGGCAACATGCTTCAGATCATTATCTTTGCACTTATCACAGGTACTGCGCTTAGTATGTTAGGTGACAAAGTAAATGGCATTAAAAAATTACTTGAAGAGTCGAATGAAGTGATTCTTAAAATGGTAATGCTGATCATGAAGTTCGCACCGATCGGTGTGTTCGCTCTGATTGCTAAAACGATCACACAACTTGGCTTTGATGCGATTCTTGATTTAGGAGCATACATGCTAGTTGTGGTTGCGGCACTGTTTGTGCATGCGCTATTCACTTACCAGGGTATGCTTTATGCGATTACAAAACTAAACCCAATACAGTTCTTCAAGAACTTCGCACCTGCAATGATGGTAGCCTTCTCTACATCTTCAAGTAGCGCGACGCTTCCTGTGACAATCGATACGGTTACAGAAAGACTAGGCGTAGATAGAAAATTGGCATCCTTCACCTTACCGCTTGGCGCGACCATCAACATGGATGGAACAGCGATCATGCAAGGTGTAGCGACTGTATTCATCGCAATTCTTTACGGTGTTGACTTGAGTCTTGGTGATTTCATCACAGTCATCGTCACAGCGACTCTAGCATCGATCGGTACTGCGGGCGTTCCGGGTGTTGGCCTGATCATGCTTTCGATGGTGTTAACACAAGTCGGATTACCTGTTGAGGCTATCGGCTTGATTCTTGGAATCGATAGAATCCTAGATATGACCAGAACCGTTGTCAATATCACAGGTGACGCGGTGTGTACGCTTATCGTCGCTAAAACAGAAAATGAGTTCGACGAAGCTGTCTATTACAACAACAATTCTCAATCGACAGTGAGTCAGGAAGTCGCATCATAAAACACGAAAGAGTCCGAAAGGGCTCTTTTTTTATGTTAAGAGAACCTTAAATTTGACGTCCGTCCATTTACAAAGGGTGGAATTGAAGTACAATAGGTATAGTAAAAGGGGGATTTTATGGAGAAACTTACTGTAGGACAGTTATTTGATAGGGCGATGGACTGGTTGAGGAAACATCTGACATCGCTCATTATTTTTAATCTAGGGTATTATGTGGTAGCATTTATCGTACTTTATATCTTTTTGCTTATTTTTACGATTGCCACGATTGCAACTAGCAGTGTAAGTAGCTTTGGATTCGGCATAGGCACTAAGTTGATGATAGCGGTCCTGGTGATTTTTGTACACGCCGTGGTACTAAACGGCAAGGTAGGAATAGCGAAGATCGCTTCATCTGAGTTGACCTTAAAGACGGTGAAGGCAAGTGAGGCGATAGGCAGTACCTTTAAGCATACCTTCAAGACAATCGGGCTTGTAACGGTGATGGATTTGCCGCTTATTGTAGTCTTATGGGTCTTTGCAGAACAGTTGATCAGTGGAAACCTCATAGAAGAGATATCCTTGTGGGTAGAAGTCTTTATCGCTTCATTTAACGATACCTTCTTCGGTACGGTCGTCTTTGCTATCGCGCTTACGCTCGGGATCTTGCTGCTGAACCTTTTGATGGCGGCTTATCTTGTATGGTTTACATTCGCTATTTATGAGATGTGCCTTGAAAATCAATCGATCAAAGGGGCGATCAAACGAAGTTTTAAACTGGTTAAGGTCAGATACAAGTCGATCTATCTGATTACTATCTTGATTTTACTGACACAGATGACCATACAGTACGGCATTAACGGAATCGGTCAGGGTGCGAATCTGATCAGTCAGTTTGCAGGTGAGATCTTGCCGCTCGATCAGCTGATTGGTTTGCAGGCGATTGTAGGTCTCAGTCTGATCATCGGCTTTGTGGCCAATTTCATATCAGGAACCTTTGGAGCCTTGGCAAGCCTGTCTCTTTATTGGCAGGTCCGTGTCACGCATGACGGCTATGATTTGTCGTATGAAGCAAAAAAGTTACAGATACAGTTAAAAAAAGGTGCCACAAATGAACAGGTTTTATGACAAACTAGGCGAGGTGGTCCTAAAACCAAAGTACTGGTCGCTTACCAATCCTGTGGCCGGGTTATGGTACAAGCTTAAAAAAGGTAGTATCAACTTGCTCAAATCCTTTTTTGAACGCATAGGAGAATTTGATTTTAGTGTCGACCAATTGGAAGGTATGGGGACTATTGTTGCGGTGATCGCCGCCTTGACCTTGTTTGCCATTGTGATAGGACTGATCATCTTGATTATGGGGTTATTTTCAAAAGAAGAACGGATTAAAAGAATTCTTGGTGAAACGATCGACGAGAACACCACAGCCCTGTCGATTCTCAATCAGTCGCTTATCTATAAAAGTGAAGGAAACTACAACGAATCGATTCGACTTTCCTTTATCGCCCTCCTCTTGCACTTGAACGACACGAGGGTGATCAAGCTGAGAGAGCCGTGGACCAATAAGGAAATCACGCTGGCTGTTGAATCCAGCGGTTTTAAGGAGAAAACTGAATTCAACACGTTGGCTTTGGCATTTAATCACTGGCACTACAGCGCGGATATCGCCACTGAAAAAGACCAGTTGATTTGGGATGGAACTTTCGATCGGGTTTGGGAGGACATTCAAAATGGCTAAGAAGAAAAGAAGCAAGGTTTCGGATTTGCTGTTTGTCATGGTGCTGATTCTGATTGCGATCACAGTGAGTGCCATTTATGGATGGAAGACGACTGCCTATTCGATTGATGGATCGGCCTTATCCGCTCAAAAACAAGGACTTAGCATTTGGAAGGATACCTTGATGCAGATGGGCGTGGATGTAAGCGTGAATGTGGATCCAGTGACGCATGACGATGTGCTGCATCTTGTGGTCAAAGGTGACGATGTCGCTGGGCTGAATACGATTATCGAAGCCATAGAAGAACTTGAGGACGATTACATACTGATTGATATGTCGACACTCAATAAGCTCTTTAACGAGAGTATATCGGAGAGTTCAGGGAGTTATACGATCGTTAATGGAAGGTATCTGCAAAACAATGCCATCGCCTTTGAAAGAGAGCGGGCATATGATATCACTGACATCGTTCTTGGCGACTTAAGCGCTTCAAAGACAATCGTATTCGAGGAGTCGCATATCCAAGATAAAGAGAGCGCTCCCAACTGGCTTTCTGTAGTGCCTGTGTGGATGAAGCTTGGCCTTTTGCAACTCTTCTTTGCCTTAGTGATGTACTTTTGGTACAAAGGCAAGAGGCTTGGTAAGGCGGTTGTCGACTTTGACGAAGTTGAACGGACTCAGGACGAGTTCTTTTGGGCGGCCAGCCGCTACTATGAATATACAGAGTGCGGCGATAAAATGCTTTTCGCCTATCAGCGCAAACTCAAAAGCCTGCTTCCAAATGATATGAGGCCTAGGGTGATGATTCTTGAAAAATTGGGTGTCAAATCGGTTGATGCTATCATGAGAATCCTAGAACTGAGTCATGAGGATATGTTGACGATGAATGAAAAACATCTTCTGAACACAATTGAAACTGTGAAGGATACGATAAAAAAACTTGCTGAAAAGAGGTTGAATAATGATTAATGTGAATATGGATGAACTGATTCTTGCTATTCAAAATGAAGTGAAAAAGGTGATCGTATCACAAGACGATGCGGTCAACGATATCTTGGTGGCCATGCTCTCAGAAGGTCATGTACTTTTAGAGGGTGTGCCAGGTCTTGCCAAAACGCTGATGGCGAAGGCTTTTTCAAAAGTGGTGGGAGTCGATTTTAAAAGGATACAGTTCACTCCGGATTTGTTGCCTTCTGACATTACAGGGACCAAGGTATACGATCTGACGACTCAGTCGTTCAATGTCGAACCGGGACCGATTGTTACAAACTTCCTGCTCGCTGACGAGATCAATAGGACTCCTGCAAAAACACAAGCTGGTCTACTGGAAGCCATGACGGAAGAACAGATTACGATTTCAGGTACCACGGTGAGGTTGCCAAAACCCTATATGGTTGTCGCTACACAAAATCCGCTTGAGTTTGATGGTACCTATTCGCTGCCAGAAGCGCTTGTGGACAGGTTCTTGCTGAAAGTATGCATGGATTACCCAGCAGAAGACGCAGAAGTACAAGTCTTAAGAAAACATCACAGCGGGGAGCTGAACAGTCATAACTCGATTGAACAGGTCGAGGTGGTTTGCACAGCCAACGAGCTGATACACTGCCAGATGGCCTGTGCCAAGGTAGAGGTAAAGGAAGAGCTGTTTGAGTACATGACAAAGATCGTTCGTGCGACAAGAGAACATGAGGCAGTCGATATCGGCGCATCACCTCGTGGTGCGATAGCACTCCTGAACGCATCGAAGGCTCAGGCGCTCATTCTTGGAAGGTCGTATGTGATTCCTGAAGATATCAAAAGGGTCTCAAAACCGGCCTTAAGACATAGGATTTTTATTAAACCCGAAATGGAAATAGAAGGTGTCCATGCCGATCATGTCATTTCTGATATCCTCAGTGCCATTGATGTACCAAGGTAATCGGGATGAATGTGACTAAAAGAACCGGGATGATCACACTTGTACTAACCGCTCCTCTTTTACTGGCTGGAATCTTGGGACTTGGCTGGTTTGCTTTTATTGTGATGAACGGTACGTTTTTGTGTGTCCTTGTGATCGATTATCTGATCTCGAGAAAGCATATCAGGTATAAATTGACTAGGGTAAGTTCCACTACGTATTCACTACACGCAAGAGAGCAGATGGGCTTTGAGTTTGAGAACAGGTGTCCTTATACGCTTAAGTTCGTTTTAAGGGATGAGAAACCTGATTTTGGACTGCAGTACCACTGTAATTATATTAATGGTCAAGTCCCTGCGGGTGAGGAAAAGCGATTCTTTTATGAGATCACACCAAAAAAACGCGGTGACCACAAGTTTAACAAGGTTTGGGTTAAGAAGACGTCCATGTTAGGACTGCTTGAACTGCATGATGAGTGGCATCTGCCCTTTGAAGTTCAGGTGTATCCCAATGTGAAGAAGTTGAGCAACTACAAAATGCGTCTTGTGAAGAGCAGACGATTTTTAGAGGCCATGAGACCCACAAGACTTAAGGCGAAAGGACACTCTTTTGAAAGCCTTAAGGAATATACTTCCGGTGATGATTATCGGTCGATCAACTGGCAAGCGACGGCACGTGCGATGCATCCGATAGTCAACGAGTATCAGCTTGAGAACAATCAAAGGATCTATCTGATGCTCGATATAGGAAGAACCATGAGCTATACCGTCAAGGGCTTTAGAAAACTGGATTTGGTGATCAACACAGCTGTCGTTCTTTCTGATATCATCAATCAAAGCAAGGACCTTGTCGGGCTGACCTCGTTTGATCATGAGGTGGCGACGTCTTTAGTACCCTCAAAGGGACCGATGCACCGTAAGAGGATTGTGGAAAGCCTTTATAAGGTAGAAGCTTCAATGAGTGAGCCCAATTATCAGCAAGCGTGGCTGTCGGTCTTAAAACGTGAGAAGCATCGAAGCATGATGATCCTCTTTACCGATTTTGAAACGCTTCAAGATGTGAATCGATTTGTTGAAGCTTCAGCGATCGTACTCAAAAAGCATGTGGTCATCGTACTGATGATTGAGGATGAGTCGATAAAGCAACATTCACTCAATGATAAAGAGAGCATTTTTGTACAAGGAACCGCGCTTGAACTGATGCATGAGAAAAAGAAGATTATAAAAAAGCTTGCAAGTCATGGCGTTTTTGCAGCAATGTGCAAGCCTGAAACGATTGAAATGACTGCGATTAATCATTATCTAGAAGCGAAAGCCAAGTTGACTGGGATGTAAAAGGTGATAAAAATGACCGAAGAACAATTCATTATGAAACATCAAGCGACATGGAAGAGGCTATCGGAGCTTGAAAAAGTGTTCAAGCACACCAAAAAATCTAAAATCGCGACAAAGGATGCGGATGATTTTTTAATGCATTACAGAGATGTGAGCCACGACCTTGCATTTGCACGTACCCATTTCCCGGGCAGCCGTACAGCTACTTATTTGAATCAACTGGTGGCATCTTGTCATGGCTTGCTTTATAAGCGGGAGAGAATCACCTTTAAAGGTCTTGTGCATGCTGTAGGTACAAAGTTTCCTTATGCGCATGGAAAGTTTGGACCACAAATCGTTTTGGCGGTTGTCATCTTCCTAATCGGCGCTACGGTTGCTGGTGTGATGACGGCGATCAATACTCAGTGGGCCGCCTTTTTCTTACCTCAGGCTTTTATCGATTCGGTGAGCCGTGGAGAACTTGGCGGGGGGGATTGGAATTATCCCTTGATGTCCTCTGTCATCATGACAAATAATATTTTAGTCGCCCTTAAGGCGTTTGTATTTGGAATCTTACTTGGAGTTGGGACCGTATATGTCTTGTTCTATAACGGCGCGATGCTTGGAGCGTTGACGATACTGGTCTACAGATTTGCCGATCCTTTTGTCTACTGGTCCTTGATCCTACCCCATGGCATCATCGAGCTTCATGCCATCTTCATCAGTGGTGCGGCAGGACTATTGCTTGCCAGGGCGCTTTTGATGCCAGGCCTTCTGAAACGCTCCCATGCGGTGATAAAGGTCGCAAAAGAGTCCATGCTTCTACTGCTTGGTGTGGTGCTTATGCTTGTTTTGGCTGGACTTATCGAAGGCTTTATCACCCCGCTAGAGCTTTCTGCAAGTCTTAAATACCTGTTTGCGTTTGTTACAGGGATGGGGTCTTTGTTTTTAAGTTTAAGAGGCATAAAGCTTTGGAAAGAGAGTGGAGAATGAGAAAATTACAAGTCATAACCCCTGAGCAAGTGTCGATCGACTACTCGATTGCAGATCTTGGATCGAGAGTGGGGGCTGTCGTGGTGGACATGCTGATACAGATGGTCGTAGTCATTGCCCTCGTGATGGCGGATCTGGCGATCATGACGTATTCCCCAGAGTTTTGGAGCGAGAAGTACGGGTGGGTGATCGGACTTAGCATCCTAGTCTATATGGTCATCTCCTATGTCTATTATATCTGGGCCGAGATCAACTTTGACGGACAGACGATCGGTAAAAAAATGATGTCCATCCGTGTGATCAGGCTTAACGGACAACCTGTCGGCGTAAAGCATATCGTGATTAGAAATCTGTTTAAAGTGTTGATCGATTCCATGGGATTTGGCGTATGGATGATCATTTTCAATAAGCAGTCAAGACGAATTGGAGATTTTGTGGGCGGTACCGTGGTAATTCATAAATTGAGTGTCGCCGCGCCAGAAATCATGGCTTTTGAGCCGCAGCCGGAAGGCCTTGAAAGGTTGCTGACAAAGGAAACAATCGACCTATATAGGCGGTATTCAGGTAGGAAGAATGGTCTGAATGAGAAGACTGACCTAGAAGATGAAGTAAAATCCTTGATGCTCATGCAGTGCGGTGACGATCACGAGTTAATCAGCAAGGTAGAGTCGCTATTTTAGGACCAGCCGGTAACAGGCAATAAAAAGGCAATAAACAGGCAATAAAAAGGCAGTGTATGATTGACATACACTGCCTTTTGAGTTGTCTTTAAAAATCTTCAAATCCGTTCACTTCTTTTTTTACAGGTTGTGATTGCTTGCTAAGGTAGGTGTAGAATACGCCGTTTGCAACAAACATATACGGAGTCAGCCAAAGGTAGCCGATACCGAAAGAAAGTGATGCAAGAATGATCCATCCGATGAAGGAGAGATTTAAAAGAAAGAGCTTCATCTTGTAGCCCATCATGATTTCCTTACTTCTTGAAAGAACTTCCATCGCAGTCAGTTCTGGCTCGTTGATCTTTACAAAGAAGACCATCGAATAGCTGTAGTATGCCATCATCGCGGGAATACTTAATAGGATCATCAGCGGGAAAGCGAAAAAGATCATCGATGCGCTTCCGAAGCTTGCTCCGACTGCGAACACGATCATCGGTATAAATGCGAGCAGTGACCACAAAAGGATGAAGACCCATCTTAACAATCCGATCAGGAATGCTTGACCGAAATCCTTGAAGCCGTCGAACATGTTTTCGATGTCTGCGTCGCCGTCGTTGATAAGGGTTAGGATCATGGAATGGATTCCAAGTGCCAGTGGACCGCTGATCGCTATAAGTGCAATCGATCCGATAAGCGGGATGAAATTCATGAACATGGTTATTGCAAAGTAGATGACGACAACAAGTATCGCTTTACCCCAATTACCTGCAAGTTTACGTTTTGCTTCTAGCTTTATGTCGCTAGACAGTACAGTACTAAAAACGTCCATTTCGACCTCCGATTGGTTATAAGTGCTTAATAAGTTCTATACTAGTTTAACCGAGCGGACTTGCCTAGTCAAAGGGTTATGGGGGATTGTAATCTAAAATTAAGGTTTCAAGTCATAGCTTAATACACCATCAGATGATAAACTGTACTTAACACTGTTGAAAAGGGGAGCGCTATGAAAAGAACATTTGCCTTATCGCTATTGGTTGTCATCGGTCTGTTAGCCGGTGCGTTTTTTAAACTTGTTTTCGACGACACCCTAAATAGTGGTGATATTTCGACTGTAGTACTTTACAAAGACGAAGAGGCGGTCTACACGTTTGACAAGAGTGATTTTGAACTCTGGTCGACATGGATCAACGCGGTGAGACTGATGGAACCCGCCACTGAGCATAATACCCGCGAGTTTGACTATAAGATTGTTGTAAGCTTAGGAGACTCTAGAGGTGACGAAAAAGAAATCGTACAGGAATTGTCTGTCGATTTTGATACCGGTACCGTCGGGATACAATCTGATGACAAAGAGGTCGGCGTGGACTTTTCACTACCCATCGTCGCTTCTTTTTTATCGCATCAGGCGATGAGACCTTATTATCCGGATTATACTGCGCCCAATCTGGTCTTGACCTATGGCGATTTGACCGTAGAACCATATCGGTTAAAAGAGCAATGGACCTATAGGCTTGTGAATGGACAGTATGTGTCTTCAGAAGCGAGGGAGCAAGCGACTGCCTATTTTGAGACTTTGACGGTTTCTGAAAAACATAGCGTCAAGGTGATGGAATCGGGCACGCATGGTACCATCGAGGTACGCGCCGTCACAAGTGATGGTGTAGTAGAAATCGAACTTTCAGAGGACGGATCCTTTGTACCTTTGGTTAGCGACGAAGCGGTGGACTATCAACTTATGTTGATTTATCCTGAGAATGATTTGGGCCTGCCTGTTGGAGAAATAGCTTACGACATGTCGATTTATGTGCATGTCAGTCCAAAAGTGCATTTATCGGATATGAATCTGACGCAAGGAGGCTTATTGAGAGTTCAAATAGAAAATATCAAGCCAGATCAGACTGTGGAATTTGATCAAACTATCGTTGATGAGGTGATACAGTACCGGATTGACAGGACAGTCTATGCGATGATACCTTTTATCTACTGGGTGGAAGACGGGCAGTACCCATTTATTATCAAGTTAGGTGATGGGGAGCAATCCTCTGTCATCTATGACTCTGTCCTACATGTGACGGACCGGGCGTTTTCTGTGCAAAATCTGACGGTGGATATAACAGTCGCCGCTGCAACGAGAAATGATGATGCCTATACCGAGTATCATGCGGAGTTTATGCCTGTCAGACAGACAAGTCATGACAAGCAGCTCTGGGATGGTCCTTTTATCCAACCGATCGAAGGGCGCTTGACTACCGATTATGGCACCAGAAGACGTGTCAACGGCGAACTGACCTCGTACAGGCATAATGGTATCGACTTGGCGGCACCGACTGGTACACCGGTAAAAGCCAGCAATAGCGGAAAAGTTGTTTTTTCGAAAAAGTTGATATTAACCGGCAACACGGTGATGATTGACCACGGACTTGGTCTTTTCACCTATTATCTGCACATGGACAAGCGCAATGTAGCGGTCGGTGACTTTGTGACTAAGGCGGATATCATCGGTGAAGTCGGGTCCACAGGTTTTTCGACTGGACCCCACCTGCACTTTACAGTATCATATCATTTAACAAATATTAATCCGCTCACGTTCCTTGAATGGGATGGCGAGTGGCCGAATTGATGGAGGAATTATGAATAGGGTAGCAGAAGAAATCAAACAGGCAAGAATCAAAGCGGGATTATCTGAAAAGGAACTGGCAAAAAAATGCGGACTGGCAGTAAGCTACATCATCCAGGTCGAATCTGGTAAAAAGATCGTAAAAGAGGAGATCGCTGAAAAGATACTGACGGCTTGCGGTAAGGAGCTGTCTTTTGTCAAGGTTGAAAAAGAACCTGAGCCAGAACCTGTCAAGGTGGTGGTTGAGCAAGTAAAGGCACCGACGAAATCGGTATCTCCAAACGCCCAGTGGTCGGACGCATTAGCCGGTGTGATCAGAAACTATCCTATCTTACGTGGTAAAAAGGTCGTAGGAGAAGAGCAGCTTGTGATCGCAGGAAAGAAGTTCGACGGTTTTCACCCAGACGACATCGTGTTTTTTGAAGCAATGGAAGACGACAAGAACTTCAGGCTTTTGAATAGGGATGTGATGATGGTTGGAATCACAGAATCTGTGGTGAATAATCAGCCCTACTTGATTGAATACTATGGCAAGCAAATGGTCAGGAGACTACGAAAAGAAAACAATAAGGGTCTTGTGATCATTCCCGGCCTAAATGGCGGGTCGCAGGAATCGGTGAGCCAAAATGACATAAAAGTCATCGGTCGCATACTAAAAGTAAGCTTTAAAATTTAGATTCAGGGTAAATACCTATTGGATACCTTTTGGGAGGTGCTAATATGGGAGTTCCTTATAGTGTCGACTTTTTAAAAAGCATGAAAGAAGGCGTTTATGTGGTCAATCGTGAACGCCAAATCACATTATGGAATGATTCTGCTCGAATTCTAACAGGCTTTTCAGAAGCTGAAGTGCTTGGAAAGCAGTGTTCTAAATACGTAAGGTGTCATGTGGATGATTCTGGAGAAAACTTGTGTGAAGAAAGTTGCCCGTTAAAAGAAGCGATGGTTACCGGAAAGCAAGTTGAAACTACTGCGTTTTTAAAACACAGGGATGATCATCTGATCAAGATGAATATCACCGCAGTCCCTTATCATAATAGTCAAGGATTTCTAGAAGGGGTCATCGAGATTTTCTCTCCTTTTGAAGAGGAGAAGTTCGATGCGCGCATTGAAGGATTCAACGAAAGGGTCAGATATACCGATCTTGAAACGGGGATGGTCAATCGAAATTTCATGGATGCCCATTACATGAATCTCTTAAATCAGAACTCAGTCAATTTCGAAATGGGGCTAATCCTTGTAGATGTGGCCTTTATTGAGGAATTTGTAAAATTGGAGGAACGCGAGCATGCGTTTGAGCTGATAACGAGACTTGGTGAAATCATTCAGGGAGTGGCGAACGGGCATGCGGATACCACTGCGGGCAGATGGTCTGAAAAAAGTTTTATTCTTATGCTGAACAATAGTCATCCGGAGCATATGAACCATGTGAAAGAAGAACTGGAAAGACGTATCAGGGTAGAAGTGTTTAATGGCGGTATGGACTCGGTTGAAATGACTTTTCAACTGATGACAACAATGATATCATCTGATGAACCACTCGAAAAAGTAGTGGACATCCTTCATTTACGTAGTGCCAAACTATATCAATGATCGATAGTAAAATATAAAAGGAACGTCCGAGGACGTTCCTTTTTGCTTGCCGCTAAACGGCTTCGATCATTTCTTTTTCGATAACTTGAGGTTGCTCCACTTTGGATTTGTAGAAGAGACTTTGAATGGCCACTGATAAACCAAGACCGATGACCAGTAAAAGGATAAATCCTATTTTTGAAATGTCAAAGTCTTCTGGAAGCGCTCTAGAAAGAATCACACTGATGCTGTTGTTCAGTGCGTGGATAAGGATACCCGCCCAGATACTGCCAGAGAAATATACAGCCAGTCCGATATTGAGTCCAAGGAAAAACGCCATAAAACCCTGTACCAGGTTCATATGATAAAGACCGAAGAGGGCTGCCTGAATGACAAGCACCGCTGCGATCGGCATATGTCTTTTTAGGTTTCTCATGATCGCCCCGCGGAACACGATTTCCTCTACGAAGGGTACGACTAAGCCGATGATGAAAAGAGTAGTCGGAAAACTCATGTTCATGACAAGACCCGCTACCGCTTCTGCTCCCTTGGGATCTTTTGCTGCCATGTCAAAAGTGCCGTTGATTCCTAAGGATAACATGTAGCCTGTTAGTGTGACTGCAATAGAAAGTCCAATGTGTTTTAAACTGATTTTTTTTAAGGTGTAGTCATTTGTAAAGGATTTGCCTTTTGCAGCCGAAGCTACAAAGAAAATAAATTGCGTTAAGATACTCGCCAGTCCGACAATAAGGGTTAGCTTGCTAGCGATACTGTTTTGTAAAGTTGCTTCGATAAATTCCTGTGACGTTCCTGACTGTGCGAGTTTGACAGCCATTTGGATCGCTAGTCCCATCGTTACGACAACCTGCATGACAACAGGTATGAGTAGGATCAGTAGTACTTTGAAAATAAGTTTAATATAGCGCATAATGGCCTCCTTTGGTTTGTTCTTTTGTAGGATAACTTCGATAGGACTAAAAGTCCATCGATTCCGATACGATTTAAGGTTAAATTAAGGTTGAAGGCGAAACCAGCACGTCACCCATTAGATGGACGACTATATTATTACTGTTCTATTTGTTATAATAAGTAAAAATGGATTTAGGGGGACAAAATGCAAACTGCTGTGAATAAAGAGGCTTACCATGAATTATTGCCACAGATGCTATGTAGGCACGGACTTATCACCGGAGCCACAGGGTCTGGTAAGACAGTCAGCATCAAGGTGCTCGCAGAAAGCTTTAGTGAACTAGGCATACCTGTATTTTTACAGGATGTGAAAGGGGACTTGTCCGGATTCATCGAAAAGGGTGTGGCGAGTGTTAAGTTTAAAGAACACCTTGAGCGTGTCGGTGTGGGTGAACCCGACTATCAAACGTATCCGACGGTGTTCTGGGATGTATTTGGAGAGCTCGGTCACCCGATGAGGACGACGATTTCTGAAATGGGTCCTCTCATGATGAGCAGGCTTTTAAAGCTTAACGACACTCAGATGGGGATTGTCTATACCGTGTTCAAGGTCGCCGACGACCAAAAGCTCCTACTTTTGGACTTGAAGGATTTCGTGGCGCTGCTTGATTATGTCAGTGCCAACCGCAAGGAACTGATTACAGACTACGGCATGATCACGATGCAGTCCGTAGCTGCAATCAAGCGCAAGCTTCTGATGTATGAACAAGACGGTCTGGCTTGCCTTTTTGGTGAACCTGCGCTGGATATGGCGGATTTGATGAAATGTGATCATGGAAAAAAGGGTACAATCCACGTTTTAAACGCGAAAGAACTGTCACACAACCCGAGCACCTATTCCGGTTTTCTCCTGTGGATGTTATCTGAATTGTATGAGCAACTTGAGGAGGTAGGTGAGCTTGAGCTGCCAAAGATGGTCTTCTTCTTTGACGAGGCTCATCTTATATTCAATCAGGCTCCACCTTACCTGCTAGAAAAAATCGAGCAGGTCATCAAACTGATCAGGTCCAAGGGTGTCGCTATCTTTTTTGTGACTCAGAGCCCTGCTGATGTTCCTGATGAGGTGCTTAGCCAGTTGGGGAATAGGATTCAGCATGTTCTGAGGGCTTATACGCCAAAAGAACAGAAGGCTGTGAGGGTTGCAGCGGATTCATTTAGAGCGAATCCGAAGTTTGATACCGCGACAATAATCACACAGCTTGGAGTCGGTGAGGCACTCATCAGCTTTTTGGATAAGGCAGGGGTGCCTAAGCCTGTGGAACGGGTATGGATGATGCCGCCAAAATCAAAAATCGGTTCGAGTGATGAAGCGTCGATATTAAGTAATATGAAAAATGATCGTATCGGTAGCAAGTACGATAGTGCAGTAGATAGGGAATCGGCTTTTGAGCTACTAAAGAATAGAATTGTTCAAAAGGAAACCGAAGCGCTTGAAATGACTCGAAGTAACAAGCATCAGTCCAAAACTAGAAAAAGAAGGACGGATACGCCGATGGACAAGATGCTAAAGTCCGCTGCGACCGCGATAGGATCACAAATCGGCAGAACTATCATCAGAGGAATCATGGGTTCGCTATCAAAAAGATAAATAGGTGAAATGTGCTCTGATGTCTGCTATAATTGAGTTATATAAAAACTGTTCGAGGGGGCAATTATGTTAGTTAAATGTGAGAAATGCGGTAAGTTTTTTGGTGCGGATGACAGCAGTCAGACACTGTGCTCTGCTTGCAGTACAGATGTATCTAAGGCTCAAAAAATATTTAAGACAGGTGATATAGAAGAACAGAAGTTCCTGCTTGCCAGAGACGTGGTCTACGACCATCCGGATATCGCTCCGGACGCTCTGATTGAACAGGTATCTGAAGCTGGTCTTGAGCTTTCGATCAAGGATGTACTGACTTATGTCAGAGACGGCCGTCTGACCATGAAAAGCGTTGAAGGCGGAGTGTTCTGCGAAGATTGCGGTAAGAAGATTTTTGGCGGTAGATTGTGTTCGTCGTGTAAATCGAAACTGGAAAAGGCGATTACCAGCAAAAACAAGAAAGATGCTGGAAGTACAAGAGAAGTCGATGGTGGCAGTCAGAGCCGTAAAAAAGCAGGTATGCACACTAGATCGGACGATTAAGCGAGGATAGCATGGACGAATATGTAAAGTCGATCAGTCAATTAAGAATAGATCGTACCATCGAAGCGCTTAAGAAGAACAATATGAACGCTTACTTCGTTGAACATCATGAAATGCTGGTGCAATTATTGAAAGACTTGATTCCTGAAAAATCCACAGTCGGCATCGGAGGTTCGATGACTCTTTTTGAGACTGGAACTGTCGATTTTTTAAGAAGTCATGACATCAACTTCTTGGATAGGTATCAACCAGACTTGACTCCTGAAGACATCAAACAGATCTATCGCGATTCGTTTAGCGCCGATATTTACATGACATCGAGCAACGCTGTGACAGAAAGCGGAAACCTATACAATGTTGACGGTAGAGGCAACAGGGTGGCAGCCATGATTTATGGACCTGACAAGGTGATAGTCGTTGTTGGAAGCAATAAAATCGTTCGGGACGATCAAGCTGCAATTTTAAGAAACAGGGAGATAGCCGCACCTGCCAATGCCAAGCGGCTAAGCAGGAAGACGCCATGCAATCACTTAGGATATTGTACGGACTGTGACAGTCCAGATCGAATTTGCGCCAACTTCGTATTTATGCGAAAGCAAATGGTCAAGGACAGGATTCATGTTTTGATTTTAGATGAGCAGCTGGGATATTGATCGAATGAAAAAAAGAGTCGCTATCTGATGAAGATAACGGCTCTTTCTGTTTTTACGCTATGTTTACTTGAACTTGACAGCCGTGCCGTAGACGATAACTTCTGCCGCGCCCTGCATGATGGCGCTTGAGGCGTACCTTATGTTTACAACGGCGTCCGCGCCTAGAGTGGCCGCTTCTTCGACCATCCGCTTTGTCGCGATCGCTCTTGCTTCGTTCATCATTTCATTGTAGGCAGTAAGCTCGCCGCCGACCATTGTCTTTAAGCCAGCTAGAATATCTTTACCCATATGCTTTGATTGAATAGTTGAGCCTTTTACGATAGTCAAGGTCTCGAGTTCTTTGCCACTGATGTATTCAGTATTTACTAAGATCATCCTTATCCTCCTTGTCGATTTCTTTTAGTCTAATAATCAATGTATAGATGATTGCTGCGATGAAGCCTAAGCCGATGGTTGGTATTAGAAGAACCAAAGCCTTTTCAATCCAGGCAGTTCCGTCACCGAAAACCGATAAGGGAATTATCAGATATAAGGTGAAGTAACTGATCATGATGATTGAGATAATAACAGGAATTGCTTTTTTCATAATCAACCTCCTTAACATTTACTATTATACCCAATTATATTCTATTGTTACATTAATATTTAATGAGAATAGTCTAAATAATGGACTGATCGTCCGTATGGAAAAATTTTTATGGTATAATGGATTATCACGGACGTTTAGTCTGTCTAAATAATTTACATCAAAGAATGAGGGGTGACACTTTTGTTACGTAAAGATCTAATTCAATCAGTTCTAAAAAGAGCACTAATCACCGGTGGTGATTTTGCCGAAATTTTTGTCGAAGACACTGTCACAGGCGCTGTGGCAATGATTGACGGCAAAGTGGATTCACTAAATTCAGGACGATCATTTGGCGTCGGTATAAGAATATTCAAAGGTCTTAAAAGCGTATATGCCTATACGAATGACGCGAGCGAGACAAGTCTGCTCGAAACAGCCCAGAAGGCTGCTACGGTTCTTGGTGAACTAAAAGAAGACTTAGATATCAATCTGACACTTACTGAACGTATACACACAAACGTTCATCCGATCCTTACTGTACCGTCTTCTGTCTCTTCCACTAAAAAAGTCGAGATGTTGAGAAGACTTCATCATGCCGCTAAAAATGAATCAAGTGAGATTGCACAGGTAGTGGCTAGAATGCTTGATATCGATCAGAAGATCATGATTGCGAACACAAACGGACTCTTGACTGAGGACCGTAGAATTAGAACGCGTGTGGTCGGTCAGGCGATCGCATCAAGTGCTACAGAGAACCAAGTCGGATTTGAAGCTCCCGGTAGACATATGGGCTTTGAACTCTTTGACAAGGTAGTCGATGTCGAAGCCCTAGGAAAAGAAGCTGCAAGAACTGCAATAACAATGCTGCACGCAAATCCGTGTCCTGCTGGGAATATGCCTGTAGCTATCGAGAACGGTTTTGGAGGCGTCATTTTCCATGAGGCCTGCGGACATTCGCTTGAAGCGACTTCTGTTGCCAAAGGAACTTCTGAGTTCACAGGCATGATCGGACAACAAATCGCCTCACCTGTAGTTACGGCGATCGATGACGGTACGATACCAAATGGATGGGGTTCACAAAATATCGATGACGAGGGTAATGTGACCCGTAAGAATGTCCTTATCGAAAAAGGGATCCTAAAGGGATACCTGATCGATACGCTAAACGGAAAACGTATGGGTATGGAAGCTACTGGAAGTGCGCGTAGGGAATCTTATAAGTACGCACCGACATCGCGAATGACCAACACGTATATAGCGAATGGTGAGCATAGGAATGATGAAATCATCGCGTCGATGGCAAATGGACTTTACGCTAAAAAACTGGGTGGCGGATCTGTCAATCCTGCAACAGGCGAGTTTAACTTTACGGTGCTTGAAGGGTATCTTGTAAAAGACGGAAAAATCACCGAACCGGTCAGAGGTGCAAGCTTGATAGGCAAGGGTTCTGAAGTACTCAAGAAAATTGATATGGTGGGACAAAACCTTGAACACGGAACAGGCATGTGCGGCTCTTCAAGTGGAAGTATTCCAGCACACGTAGGACAACCACTGGTACGTGTTTCTGAAATGATCGTTGGCGGAAAGTAGGAGGAATATCATGACTGAACAACTCTTTATAGATAAAGTATTTGCTCTAGCTAAAGCCGAAGGTTTTGATGCTTGGGAGCTCTTTTTTGAAACGGGCTCTTCGCTTGAGCTTCAATCATTTGAAAAAGAAATTATTAAATATTCGGATAGCACCACACGTGGTGTGAACTTTAGGGGTACTATCGGAGGCAATCCAGGCAGTTGCTTTTCGGAGATTCTTGATGAAGAGGCCATCGTCATGCTCGTCACTAGAGCTAAGGAAGCTGCTCTCTTGATTGAGTCGGATGATGAGGTAATCATCTATGAGGGTGGAAAACCCTACAAAGAACTGAATCTTTACAGTGATTCACTTAAATCGATCGACAACACAAGAAAACTAGACCTCGTCCTTGCTGAAGAGGCAAATGCGATGGATACTTGTAAGATAGACAAGGTATCGGGATCCTACTACGGAGACGGTGAGACGAGTTGTCGTCTTGTCAATTCCAAGGGTCTAGATATCACCTATAAGAGAAATCAAGCCTATTCGTATATCGGTGTCATCGCAAGCGATGAAAACGACAAGTATTCCGCATACGAGTTCAAGGTCGACAATGATTTTGAAGCGCTTGTAAATGCCAATAACGGAGAAAAAGCGGTTGAGAAGGCTGTAGAAAAAATGGGTGCCACTCAAGTGGGCACTGGTGAATATCAAGTCGTGTTTTCAAACGAAGCGTCATCCAGTCTTCTTGGGGTCTACCTATCTGCTTTTAGCGCGGAAGCCGCTCAAAAGGGAATGTCACTCCTTAAGGGTAAAATTGGTGAGACAATCGCGTCACCACTGATCACGTTGATTGACGATCCCCATATGGAGGGTGGTCTTAGTTCAACACCCTTTGATGGTGAGGGTGTTCCGACCTTTACAAAGTCGCTCATAGAAGAAGGCGTGCTAAATACCTTGCTACACAATTTGAAAACTGCAAAAAAAGACGGTGTAGAGACAACTGGTAACGCTTCTAGAGGAAGCTTCAAATCAACGATTGGCGTATCTTCTACAAATGCGTTCATAAAGCCTACTGACATGACAAAAGAAGCGCTGTTGGAGCAGGTTGGAAACGGTTTGTTCATCACAGAGCTAGATGGTCTCCATGCAGGAACAAATGCGATTTCTGGAGACTTTTCACTTGGTGCCAGAGGTTTTGTCATCGAAGGTGGAAAACTGGGTCATCCTGTGAAGCAGATTGTCTTATCCGGGAACTACTTTACGATGCTTAAGGACGTGACTGCTGTCGCAAACGACCTACAGTTTAAAACAGAACCGGTAGGCTCGCCTGCGATTCTTGTGAATAAGCTATCTGTTGCAGGCAAATAAGATTAGAATCTGATTAAACAAAGATACTTGCTGTGAAATTAGGGTATAATCAAATAAACTGGTACAGAATGGAGGTTTACAATGAAAAAGTTTTTAAAAGGAATTGCAATCGGTGCCGCAGGTGTAGGATTTGCCGCTAGCGCATATAAGACGGTCATGACAAAAAAGAGAATGGAACCATATCAAGACAAACTCGTATTTAAAGGGGAGTCTATCTCATTTGACGGACAGATATTCCAGTATGCTTCCTATGCTGCCGCATTTACAGGTCTCTCTATTGATTTTACCGGTGCGGACCTGCAAGGAAACATCGGTCGTCTTGATCTGTTTGGCGATAGTTCAGGCATACAGGTAATTGTTCCTGACAATTGGTGCGTTGAGGCCAAAGGACTTGCAAGGGCGTCTGGTGTGAACAATTCAGTAGAATCAGAGGCCAAAGTCAACCAACCGGTCTTGTATATCCATTACGACCTGAGAATGTCCGGACTTGACATCAGTTATAATAAGGCTGATGATGAGGATGAAGAAGAAGTTGAAATGATAGAAGAATAATCGATAGAGTAGACCGGATTACTGGTCTACTCTACTTTTATTATCGGAGGAACTATGGAACAGCAGCGTTTTTTTGAAATGATATATCAGAGGACCGGTCTTGAGTTGACCCTGACACAAAAGCAGATTATCACCTCACAAAAACCTGTGATTCAGGTGCTAGCCACCGCAGGTTCCGGGAAAACGACGACTGTTGTCTCTAAAATCGGGTACTTGCTGGCAGTGGATCAGGTAAGGGCCAATCAGATACTGGCGCTGACCTACTCAAGGTCTTCTGCAAAAGATCTGAAGGATCGGCATATGGCTTTGTTGGGACAGCAGGTGCAAGCGGTGAATTATTCAACACTTCACGCGTTCGCTTTTTCTGTGTTAAGGAGGGTGTATGCCAGAAAAAGGCAAAAGTTATCCCTTATCGACAGTGAAGAGAGCACCCTTAACAAGTATGCTATGATGGCGGATGCCTACAAGAAGACAAATGGCTCTTATGCGACTAAAGAAGTGCTGGACGAGTTATTCTCAGAAATTTCCTATGTAAAAAACGCCAGAATCAAACCCGAAAGCTACGGAGCGAAGACGACGGCTTTTTTGAAGCTTTTTACTACCTACGAAAAACTTAAAGTCGAACACGGAGTCATCGACTTTGACGATATGTTAAGCAATTGCCTGCTTGTTTTTGAGGAGCACCCAGAGATTGTTCGAATTTTAAGAGACCAGTATCGGTATATCGTTTTGGATGAAGCGCAGGACATCAACTGTGTTCAAGTAGAGTTGATGAAGGTGCTTTCAAAAGATGCGAAGCAGCTTATTGTGATCGGGGATGACGACCAGTCGATCTATGGGTTTAGGGCGGCTGATCCCAGCTATCTGATCTCGCTTGTAGCTTGTCATGAGGACGCGGTATCCTACGAACTTGGCTGCAATTACAGATGCCCGAGCAATCTTGTAGAAGAGGCGAAGAAACTGATTGTAAACAACTCACACAGGCTTGAAAAGGGAATAGAATCTTCAGATCAGAGACAGGGTATCATCGAACGGGTTCCTGTGATCAAAAGCGGTGCCCAGTATCGGTTTGTCCTGGATGGGCTGATCAAGGAGAGTCCTGAATACCTGCTCGACACGGCTATTCTTTTTAGGAACAACTACAGCATGGTTCCTATCATCGATCTACTCATAAAGGCGAAACTACCAATTTATATCAAGGAGCCTGTGACCACTTTTATGAATCATTGGGTGGTCAAGGACATCTTCATGATCCTAGATCTGATTGAGGACAGGTATGACCTTGCCCTGCTTATCAGGGTGCTACCCAAGGTGAGGATATTTGTCACCAAAGAGGCAAAAGCACGTATTTCGAAGTCGCAGCTGAGTGGTAGCGCCTTTGATTTTTTGAAAAATCAGTTGTCAGGAAAAGCAAGGACCGCATTATCCGACCTTGTCTATGAAATGAACGGATGTGAGCATCTTGAAATTCCAGACAAGATCGAACGGATCGTCACCCTCATGGGCTATGGTGAATACATGAACGATAGGGCGGACCGTGGTAATTACGGGCGGTCGATTCCGCAGACAATCGTACATGGCTTAAAGCTGATTTTGGACGGAGTAAGCTCTACCCAGCAGGCAAGGGAAAAGCTTCAGTCGCTTGTGAATGAGATGGAGCAGCTAAAGTATTCAAAAAAAGGCAGCGGTATTTCACTCCTTACGATGCACGGTGCAAAAGGGCTCGAATTTGACAATCTATTTCTGATCGACCTTGCGGATGACATCATCCCCATGAAGAACACCCATTTTGAAGATGACCTTCTTGAAGAGGAGCGAAGACTCTTTTATGTCGCGGTGACCAGAGCGAGAAAACAGCTGAAGCTCATCTATCCCGCCCATAATCCTTCAAGGTTTATCTTAGAAATGCAAGGGAAACCGGTTAAACAGGCAAAGCATATGCTGATCAACGCACCTAAAGGAAAAGTACATGCTGACTTTAAGAGGACAGGCACCTTTGTTACTGGCTATCACGAGCTTGAAGAGGGATTGACCATTATTCATCAGGTGTTTGGAACCGGAGTAATCAACAAGATCGTAAAAGACGATATCAGCCTGATGTTCGGTGACGACATCAAGGTGTTCAGTCTCGAACTGCTGGTCGACGGACGGTTGCTGAAAAAGTAATCGTTATGGTGATAGTAAAAGATAGGCGCCTCCTATAATGGGTATATTTATTCAAAATCCGTTAATTAAAAATAGAAAAAGGAGAAAACCGTGATTGAATTACCTGAAGCTGTAGTACTTGCAGAGCAAATCGAGGAAACCTTAAGTGGAAAACGGGTGGTAGACGTAGTGGTGAACCAGTCCCCCCATAAGCTGGTATGGTTCAGTGATGATGGAGCGGAGTATGTCAAAATGCTCGAGAATCATGTGATTGACAAGGCAACCTCCTATGGTGGCATCGTTGAAGTCGTTCTGGGGAACACTACTCTTGCTATAAGCGATGGGATCAATATCAGATATCTGCTAAGGCATGAGAAACTCCCATCAAAACATCAACTCCTTTTAAGATTTGACGATGAATCCGTTCTGGTGTTCTACGCACAAATGTACGGCGGTATTCTGTGTGCGGAGGACAGAGCTATCGACAATCCCTACTACCAGCTAGCGAAAGTGAAGCCATCTCCATTGTCGGCTGCGTTTGATCTGGATTACTTTATGGAAATGGCTGCTTGCGACCAGCAGCAAAAGAAAAGCCTTAAAGGACTTCTTGCAACGGAACAGAGCATACCTGGCCTTGGCAACGGCGTTCTACAGGACATACTGTTCAATGCGAAACTACACCCGAAACGCAAGGTGAACACCTTGTCAATAGGTGAAAAGGAAAGACTCTTCCATTCGATAAAGACCACTCTGCTGGAAATGGTCTCTATGGGGGGTAGAAATTCGGAAAAGGACCTTTACGGAGATGTATGCGGCTATCAGACAAAACTGAGCTCCAAAACCGTCAAACAACCCTGTAGCCTTTGCGGTGGAGTCATCGTAAAAGCAGCATACATGGGGGGGAGCATCTATTACTGCGAGACTTGTCAAAAGATCTAGGGTAATATAGTTGAAAAACAGATGCAACAGAGCTGAAAATCAAGCGTTACAGATTACAATTACCTTAAATCACGCCCATGGCGTGTTTTTTTTTGTAAAATAGACAAGGAAACAACTTCAGCGATAGGTCGGACAAAGGAAGGCGCTAATGGATGAAATCTTTTTAAAACTTATCAGACTGCTACCCTCAGCGACTCGTTAATAATAAATTTCCAAACGCGTTCCAGATGGTATCAGCTACCGTAGGGAGACTTGATTTGGTTTAATTGACAGGAGGATGTTATGAGTTTTAGTTCCCATGAAATTGTTTTTGTGACAGCGAATAAGGGCAAAATCGCTTATGCGAATGCTTTGATTGAAGGCGCCGAGGTTGTTCAATATGACGCGGAGCTAATCGAACCGAGAAGCGATGATGTGAAAGCCATCGCAAAAGAAAAGGTGAGACAGGCCTATGCGCTGACTCAAAAGCCATGTATCGCGATGGATATCGGTTTTTTCATCGAAGCCTTAAACGGGTTTCCAAGGGCCTATGTGAATCCTGTGCTCGAAACGATCGGTATTGAAGGAATCATCAAGCTCATGGACGGTGTGGACAACCGAAGTTGCGAGTTTAGGGAGTGCCTTGCATATTACGATGGTGATCGGTATGAGTTTTTTGAGAGTATAGGAAAATCAAAGCTTTCCACCGAGATCAGGGGAACTGAAAACACTAATAAGCTGTCAGACCTCTGGTATATTGTTGTCCCTGAGAAGAGCGAGAAGACACTTGCTGAGTTTTCGGATGCCGACTTTGAAAAGTTGAAGGAAGTTCAACAGGAATCCAGTTTGAGCCTATTTAGTAAATGGTATCGCAGGGTATATCAAGTCGATTCAGCCCGAACTTGAATTAGGTGTGCCGAAGTATCTGCAACTCGATTAAGTGTAAATACGATAGCGGCTGACGGAAAGATATCAGCCCTTCTCGACTCCATACGGAGAACATTGGGTATTAGTGGTATAGCGGATAAAGGAGGAGACGTGATGAGGAGTAAAGGTGAGTTGATCAGCCAACTGGTTGAGATGGGTCTTGAACCGACCGATGTCGTCATGATCCATAGCTCAATGAAAGCGATAGGAGAAGTAGAGGGTGGAGCGCAAGGTGTCCTCGATGTATTGATGGACTATTTCAAAGAGGGTTTGCTGCTGCTGCCGACCCATACCTGGGCAACGGTCATCGACTCGCAACCCGTGTATAATCCGGCGACAGAACCTTCTTGTGTTGGAATTCTCAGCAATCTGTTTTTGAAACGCGATAAGGTATACCGTTCATTGCATCCCACCCATTCCGTGGCTGCCTTTGGAAGGGATGCCAAAGCGTATGTTCAAGGAGAAGAAAGGTTTCATACACCTTGTCCGCGCGAGGGTTGTTGGGGAAGGCTTGTTGACAGGCGTGCGAAACTACTGTTCATCGGAGCGACACTTAAGACCAATACCTTCATCCACGGCATTGAGGAATGGATGATGATTCCCCAGCGCCTGAGCGCTTCGACCCATACCATGTATATCGACCTTAAGGACAGACGAATTGAAAAACACATGAACAGGCATGATACACCGGGCATTGACGTTTCTAAGCAATATGACAAGGTTGAACCGCTCCTTTTAGCCAGAGGAGCTGCGACTATCGGCCGCTTTGGTCAGGCCAAGACCTATGTGCTTGACGCCGTGAGAACCTATGAGCTTGTGTCGTCGTTACTCAAAGAACAACCAGACACGTTCGCACACGTCGGACCGCTTGAGAATTGGGAGCATATAAGATGAAAATTGAACGAATAAGCGATTTTGAAAGCTTTTGTACGGAACTGAGTAAAATAGGATTTTGCTTAAGCGGCGACAATGGCGAAGGGGTATTTTCACTCGAGCCCTACTATGCTGAGGATATCGAGTTCCATACGGGCGATGATGAAAAGGACCCCTGGCAGTGGAGAATTCGCGCAGTAAGGGAGAAGGATTCGATCAGCTATGGCAAAGTATTTCTTAACAAGTCAGGGTGGATCACTAAGGAATGGATTCCTCATTTCATATCGATGCGAAGAAAAAGCATGTCGATGGACAAGCTCTATAGTGACGGTCTGATTCCGGCGATGGACAAGGCGGTCTATGACCATATCGTAGCTAACGTTAAGTCCTCCTTGATCGACCTGCAGTTAAGATTCGGTAAAGAGAATAAATCAGAAATCGTCAAGAGTCTAGTCAATCTTCAGATGAAGCTGTTGATCACCACTTGTGATGAGACAACCAAGATATCAAGCAAGGGTGAGCCCTACGGATGGCCTTTAACAGTATTCTGCACGATAGAAGAAAAGTTTGGTGAAGAAGTGCTCGAAGAAGCGGAGAACCTTGACCCGAAGGTCGCCTATGATGATATAGTCAAACAGATCAGGCTGCTTAAGGCCGATGTAGATGAGAAGAAAATGTGCAAGTTCATCAAACGGATGCCATAGAGGAAAACACGGCCATACTTTTTTAAGAAAGTATGGCCGTTTCTAATAATGGCTGACATTTGATATTACCATTTTTTATGTAAGAAGTGCTATTTAACAGTAGATGCTTTTATTATAATAAGGAAGTAAGTTTTTAAGTAAGTTTTTTAAAGAGAGAGAAAGGGGTCTATATGTTTAAAGAGATAAAAGAACTTTTGGAGTGTCCAGCTTGTCATGGTGAGTTGACATGGATGATTCAGGAGCATACAGAAGAACGAATTGTAAATGCACAAATCAAATGCACGGAATGCCATGCTGATTATGAAGTGAAAGATGAGATAGGGATGTTCTTAACGCCTGATTTGGTAAGAAACGACTTATGGGAAAAGGTGGATGGCGTAATCGTCAACTTTTTTAATGAAAATCCAGACATTTTCAAAGAACTTGAAAATGCCGATCCTCATACGATGAATGGCACTGATTTATGGTACCTTGCCTCCTATTACGAATCGAAGGAAAACTTTGACAAGTCCCAAGCCTTGTTTGACATAGCATTTCCTAAGATTTATGAGGCCGACTATTTAAGCGCATGGCGTTCTGGGATGGATTATATCACAGACAGCTTGCAGCCTGAGAAGATCATGGTGGACATCGCTTCGGGTAAAGGGTATCTTGTAAGACGGACGCTTGAGAAGACGACAAACAAAGTGGTGGCTACCGATTTTAGCCCGACCGTACTTGTTCGAAACAAAGCTTATTACAAGCATTTAGGGCTGTATGATCGGTTGAGTTTGGTGGCGTTTGATGCCAGAAGAACACCGTTCAAGAATGAATCGGTGGAACTTATGACGACAAACCTCGGATTATCGAATATCGAGAATTCGGGTACGATCGCCAATGAAATCGACCGTATTTCAAAATCGAAGGTGATGTTCTATTTGGAGTTTTTAGATGAGTCGGACAAAGCCCATGTCGATTTTTTAAATGAGTATAAAATGGCAGATATGAACCTTCGCTCTAATTGCCTTCAAGTTTTTGAGGATAAGGCATTTACGATCAGTTTTGACAATGATATCGAAGTGTTAAAGTCGCCTACACCAAAAGGAAACATAATCGAGGGTGTCGGAATTGACAGTTTACCGCTGCATCCAATCAAATACAGCTGTTGCGTGATGGTCGGAGAAAAGTAATTTTAAAAGAGGTGTCGGATGAAACAGTATAAGAAGGATTTTATCGAATTGATGATCGAATCTGGTGTGCTGACTTTTGGTGAGTTCACGACTAAAAGCGGCAGGTTGTCGCCGTTTTTCATCAATGCTGGTAATTTTAAATTTGGCAATCATTTGAGGCGCTTAGGTGAGTTTTACGCTCAAGCGATTGTAGAGGAGTTCGAGAGTTTTGACGTGCTTTTCGGTCCCTCTTATAAGGGCATTCCACTGAGCGTGGCTACGGTGATGGCTCTGGATTCGATGTATGGAAGAAACGTCGAGTACTGTTCTAACCGTAAAGAAATGAAAACCCATGGCGACACTGGTATTCTACTTGGCAGTACTCTTAAGAAAGCAGATCGCATACTCATGATCGAGGATGTTACAACTGCGGGCACTTCAATTTACGAGACGATGCCCATTTTAAAAGACCTTAGTGATGCCGAAATTGTAGGGCTGATCATTTCGGTGGACAGAATGGAAAAAGGAAAAGGCGAGAAGTCTGCGATTGAAGAACTTACTGAAACATATGGCATGAAAATCAGTTCGATTGTCACGATGAAAGAAGTAATAGAGTACTTAAGCGCCACACCTATCGGGGGCAAATTGTTGATCGATACAGCACTAAGGACGAAAATCGATGCGTATTACGCTGAATATGGCATCAACTGATTAAAACTTGACCTGAAAGGCTGCGCTAGGATTCTAGCGCAGCCTTTTAATGAAGGTGCTGTGTTCATTTTGCGTTGCTTTGAGTGCTTCTAGGTCGTTGAAAGCAGGATGGACGGTGATCAGATCCTCAAAAGCCTTCGGTTTTTCTGCTCGTCTGGTTTCCCAAAAGATGGTCCAGTAGTGCGTATAACCCGCTCTCAATAGGGATTCATAGCGGTGGTTTCCATCGGTCAGTTCAAGCGCGCCTTTTTCAAGGTTCACCAGCAGGGGTGGCATTTCGTAGCCGGACACAATCGCCTGTTCTATGGATTTGACTCGTGCTTCAAAGTTGCCTGTCGGTTCGTGATGCTTCATTTCAGGTTCTGGACCGCAGCATCTGTTAAATGTTTTTAGGTCCACAAGGACCGGTCCTAGGTAATTCCGCGGTTCGATCCTTAGTCCGCTTGCAAGTCCTGGATTGTTTCCGATGCCAGATAAAAAATTTGTAAGCCAAGTTTCGATCAAGTCGTTTTGAGCGTACTTGATTGCTTCTGAAATTGAAAAAGTATAAGTTGATTTCTCCTGTGTATTCATAGTAGCCTCCTTGTAAAATTATACTGGATATAGATTTTTTTTTGTGCTACAAAATAAGTATACTGATTTTTTCTATTTTACGAGATAACCCAAGATAGGCGGATCGCCTTGCCGAAGCGCATTAAAGAGGAGGGAATAATGTTTGAATTTAAAGAAATGAACATGTTGACAGATGGAGAAATAGATTTGAGAATCCATAAGAAGACACCTGCTGAACCTGACAAGGGATTTGTACCGGCGTACCATTACCATATCACCCTGCACGGTAGCGAAAATCCTATCGGATCAATTGATATTCGCATTGGCGACAACGAAAACCTTTACTATGGTGGCCATATCGGGTATAGCATTAAGGAAGAATTTCGTGGTATGGCTTATGCTGCAAAGGCATGCAGGATCATCAAAGAAGTAGCGATCGTTCATAAGATGAATAAGCTGATCATTACCTGTAATCCAGATAATTTCGCTTCAAGAAGAACTTGTGAAAAGGCGGGGCTTAACCTTGTCGGTGTGGTCGATTTACCTGATTACAATGATATGTATCAAGATGGGGAAAGACAAAAGTGTATTTATGAATGGGATTTAAACTGAAAACAGCTGCACTGATCTAAACTCAGTGCAGCTGTTCTTATTTTATCTCCGTTTTCACCAATATTTCGTGCGACGGTTTTCTTTGCTTTTCTTTGGGTACTACGCATGTTCCGGTCGCTTTTGCTACGACGACCGGTTCTGTTAGTACCTCGCAAGCCGAGTCGTGAAAACCTGCTACAGGCGCGATTACTTTTCGTGCTTCGAACTTCATTTTTCTGGATGAATTGCCTACATGGACGATTTCACCGACCGCTTCGATATAATCACCCGCATAGACAGGTGCGGTGAACTGTATGTCGTCGTAGGCGACAAACAATCCTTCATCCCCGTCGTGTCTAATTAGAAGTTCGGTTGCCACGTCACCGAATAAGTTTAGCATTTTTGCTCCGTCCACAAGATTTCCTGCGTAGTGCGCGTCGTGCTGACCCATGCGAAGTCTGATCATTGCGTTCATTCATGTGCTCCTTTCAAAGTGCTGTGGCCTTAGGCGGCATTACAAGCGCTGTACCGTCGACTACAACTTTTCCGTTACTGTTTGTACAGATCGTGTTTACGGATATCCTGTTTTTTTCTAGGTCCATTTCAGTGACTGTGACAGTCGCCTTGATGGTATCACCGATTTTCACCGGTGCCATGAATCGCAGGTTCTGCCCTAGGTAGATAGTGCCAGGACCGGGGAGGTGCATTCCAAGCACCGTGCTTATTAAACTGCTGACAAGCATTCCGTGTGCGATTCTACCTTGAAACAAGCTTTCTTTTGCTATGGATTCATTGATGTGTACCGGGTTAAGGTCGCCTGTGATGCCTGCGAACATATACACATCTGTTTCTGAGATGGTTTTTTCAAAATGTGCATGATCACCGATCTTGATTTCGTGAATGGTTTTTCCAATCATAAGCCCACCTATATGTTCTTAGCTTTGTAAGCTTTAAGTTCTGTGACGACAGCATTTACGACCTTGTGCACATCGCCTACGATGCCTAAGTCGGCTACTTCGAATATCGGTGCGTCGGGGTTCTTGTTGATCGCCAGGATGAATTCGGATTCTTCCATACCGGCCACATGTTGAATAGCGCCTGAAATACCGCATGCGACATATAGATTTGGACGGACGGTTTTTCCTGTCTGACCGACTTGCCTGTCTTTATCCACCCAACCTAGGTCGATTACAGCTCTTGAACCCGAAACTTCGCCCTTGAGCTCTGAGGCGAGTGATTCAATCGTTACGACACCATCTTTTGAACCGATGCCGCGGCCTGCTGAGATCAATGTAGTGGCTTCCTCGATATTGATCCGTTTCTTTTCTACTTTTACCACTTCAAGAAGCTCGACGTTCATGTCCTTTGGAGATAGATCCGCTTCAACTGTGCGAATCGAACCGGATAGCGAGGTGTTTCTGACCGGCTTTTTCATGACACCAGGTCGGACAGTGGACATCTGAGGCTTGTGATCCGGACAAATAATGGTCGCCATAATATTTCCACCGAATGCCGGACGTGTCATCAATAGATTTTTTGTCTCGGGATCGATTTCAAGAGAGGTGCAGTCGGCGGTAAGGCCCGTATGCAGTCTTGCAGAAACTCTAGGTCCCAGGTCTCTACCAATGGCAGTCGCCCCCATAAGTACGATATCCGGTTTATGCTCGTTGATTACGGCTGACAGCGCCTTGGTGTAAGGTTCTGTCATATAATGCGAAAGGGAAGGGTCGTCCACGACATATACTTCTTCAGCACCGTGGTAAACCAGTTCCTCTGAGAGGTGGGTGATATGGCTACCAAGCAGCACACATGTCAACTTCTCGTCAAGTTCTTTTGCAAGATCCAGACCTTTTCCAAGCAGTTCCAGCGAAACCTTTTGGATTTCGCCTTGACGCTGTTCGATATAGACCATCACGCCTTTATAGTTTGAATGATTCATAAGTGCCTCCTTTTATATGATGAATTTTTCTCTCAGCTTTTCCACAATCACCTGAGCCGCTTCTGTAGGTGTACCGTCAAACAACTTACCCGCTGTTTTAGCTCCCTTGGTGAAGGATTTTTTAACCTTTGTAGGAGAACCTTTAAGACCCAAGTTGCTTCTATCCACAATGATGTCGTCGACACCCCAAACTTCGACTTCGCGCTCCTTGAAGGCGTCATAGATTCCGCTTACACGCATGTATCTTGGTTCTGCCAGTTCTTTAAGTGCAGTGATCAGACAAGGGAACTTTACTTTGATTCTGTGATAACCGTCCTCGAAAGCCCTGTTCAAAATAAGTCCGCCCTCTGTAGCTTCAATCTGCTGCACATAGGCGACCGACGCAAGCTTGAGGTGTTCTGCAATCTGCGGACCGACTTGTGCTGTATCGCCATCGATGGCTTGACGGCCGGTTACGATCAAATCGTAGTCAATCTTTTGTATCGCACCTGCAAGGGCAGAGGATGTCGCCCAAGTGTCTGCTCCTGCGAATGCGCGGTCTGTAAGGAGTATGGCTCTGTCGGCTCCCATCGCTATTGCTTCTCTAAGGGCCAAGTCCGCCTGTGGAGGACCCATTGTGATGACTGTCACGTGCGCGCCGTGTTGCTCTTTTAGTCGAAGCGCCGCTTCTAAACCGCTCTTGTCATCGGGATTGATGATACTCGGCACGCCGTCTCTTATGAGTGTTCCGGTTGTAGGGTCTAGTCGTACTTCATTTGTGTCGGGTACTTGCTTTATGCAAACGATAATCTTCATGATTGTCCTCCTTATTTAAGGTACGCTGCAGAAATAACCATGCGCTGTACTTCTGAAGTTCCTTCGTAAATTTCTGTGATCTTCGCATCGCGCATCATTCGCTCGACATCGTATTCTCTTGTGTAACCATAACCTCCATGTAACTGAACCGCTTTGGTTGTGACGCTCATCGCGGCCTCAGAAGCGAAAAGCTTAGCCATCGCAGCCTCTTTTGCATAGGGCAAACCCATGTCCTTAAGCCATGCAGCCCTGTAAACGAGCAGCCTAGATGTTTCTACCTGGGTGGCCATATCAGCAAGCATGAACTGGGTATTTTGGAAGGCGCTGATCGGTCTGTTGAACTGCTTTCTTTCTTTTGTGTAGGAGAGGGTCGCGTCAAGTGCTCCCTGGGCGATGCCGAGCGCCTGCGATGCGATGCCGATACGTCCGCCGTCGAGTGTTTTCATGGCGATCTTAAATCCATGCCCTTCTTTTGCAAGCAGATTTTCTTTTGGAACTCGTACGTTTTCAAAGATCAGCTCGCTAGTCGCAGAACCCCTGATGCCCAGTTTTTTTTCCTTGGGACCAAAGGTGAAGCCTGGGGTGCCTTTTTCGACGATAAAGGCAGAGATACCTCGTGTTCCTTTTGTCTTGTCTGTCATAGCCATAACGATGTAGGTGTCTGCGTATTCGGCATTTGTAATAAATATCTTGGAACCGTTGATGACATAATGGTCCCCATCTAGAACCGCTGTGGTCTGCTGCGCCGAGGCGTCCGTGCCGGCGTTTGCCTCTGTCAGGCCGAAAGCGCCCAGTTGCTGACCTTTTGCCAGAGGAACAAGGTATTTTTGTTTTTGCTGCTCTGTTCCGAACTCATAAATCGGTGAGGCTCCAAGCGATACGTGAGCTGACAGAACCACGCCTGTTGTCGCACATGATCTTGAAAGTTCTTCGACTGCCATAGCATAACCCAAGTTGTCTCCGCCTGCGCCTCCGTACATTTTAGGGAAGGGGATACCCATCAAACCGATCTCAGCCATCTTAGGGAGCGTTTCTATAGGAAACCTTTCAAGTTCGTCCACTTCCTTCGCGAGTGGCTGTACTTCGCTATTCGAAAACTGGCGAAGCATATCACGTAACATCTGATGTTCTTTAGATAAACCGAATTCCATAATAATCCTCCTAATAGTTATATATTTAACGTAAAAGCATATATTGCAAGAGGTATGCCAAAAATGTTTGACTGCCTAAAACCTTGTATTTCAATGAGTTTGATAGTTTTTAATTATCTGGAAGCCAATATAATGGGGTTTTGTGTATAAAATATAGACATTCTTTGTTAAATATGTGACAATTGATGTATAAAGAATGGACACGTATGCCAAGAAAGTCCATGAAAATGTGAAACCACCTAGGAGCATAAGCGGTAGTGTGTCTAATGAATAGACACTTTAGGAGATTAGGATGAAAATAAACGGGTGCAAACATCACAGTGAATGCATGGATGTACGATTTGATGCGCTGGATATGATGCTCAACCACACCAATGAGTGGTATGTGATTGTTGATGCTGTGGGAACGATCATCGCGATCAGTCAGGCTTATAAGGAGTTCATAGGCGCAGAGAATCCTGAAGGTAGGTTTGTTGGTGATGTCATAGAAAACACCAGAATGCACCTCGTACTTGAAACGGGTGTCCCGGAGTATGATCAGGTACAGGTGATCAGGGGGAATAAGATGATCGCTTCGAGGGTGCCTCTGATTGTAGACGGAAAGGTCAGGGGAGCCATCGGAAAAGCGACCTTCAAAGATATTGACGATCTGTACACCTTGTATAACCGAGTGAAGAAGAACCATAAGGAAATCAGTGTCTATGTCGAACTCGGCAAGGGTGTGAACAGGCCCAAATACACCTTCGAGCATATCAGTGGTGCTGGCTGCACGACAAAATGCACGAAGGAACTGGCTAAAAAAGCTGCAAAATCGGAATCGAACGTTCTGATCGTAGGGCCTAGCGGAACAGGCAAGGAACTCTATGCCCATGCGATCCATGGAGCGAGCCATCGTTCGAAAGGACCCATGGTCATGGTCAACTGTGCCGCCATACCGGAAAACCTGCTGGAATCGGAACTGTTCGGATATGTGAAGGGCGCATTTACTGGAGCCAGCCAATCTGGTAAAAAGGGCAGGTTTGAACTTGCGCATAGAGGCACTCTATTTTTGGATGAAATCGGCGATATGCCACTGGATATGCAAGCGAAGCTGTTAAGGGTGATACAGTCAAAAGAAGTGGATCCTGTCGGTGGCGAAGTCCCCATTGAGGTGGATGTAAGAATTATCGCTGCGACAAATCGGAATGTCGAGCAGCTTGTGCAGCGAGGAAAATTTAGAGAGGACCTGTATTACCGCTTGAATGTCATGCGAATTGACCTAGCACCCCTAAAAAAGAGAAAAGAGGAAATTCCTCAGATTGCCAAGGATGTGCTAATGAAGCTTTCGCAGCAGATGGATGTCGTCGTACATGGCTTTACACCGGATGCCTTATCTGCACTAATGGATTACGATTGGCCGGGTAACATCAGGGAGCTTGAAAATGTCTTGGAGCGAGCCATCAACCTTATGGAAGAGGATCTGTACATCGATGCGTGCGCTTTGCCAGAACACATGGAAAACCGGGCAGAAAAGAAGGATGTTCAAAATCTTAAGCTTGAAAGCATGACTGACATCACAGAAAAGGAGTTCATAAAAAGAGCGCTCATAAGGACAAAAGGGAACAAAAAGCAGGCAGCTATGGAGCTCGGTATCAGTCGGGCCGGGTTTTACAATAAGCTGAAGAAGCATGGATTTTAAAAGTAGGAAGGTCAAATAATCTTAAACGGGAAGAAAAATAGTAATTATTTACAACTAATTTCATCTGTGATACAACATTCTTAGTACGTTAATAATATAACAAACTTAGAAATGAGGTAGAAAGATGAGCTTGAATGGAAAAGTGGTACTGATCACAGGCGGCGCGAGAGGGATCGGTAAGGAAACTGCACTCAAATTCGCATCGCTTGGATCAATGGTGGTTGCAGTCGATCTGAACAAGGAGCTGCTGGATAGTTTAGTGTTTGAAGTGACTCAAAAGGGTGGTTCCTGCATGGGTGTCACATGTGATGTGACGAACAGATCAGAAGTGACAGCGCTTGTGGAATCGGTGGAACGACAGTATGGAAGAGTCGATGTCTTAATCAATAACGCTGGCATCACAGCCGATGCGACTCTGATGAAGATGGGCGAGGACGAATGGGACCGTGTGGTCGATGTAAACCTGAAGGGGGTCTACTTGTGCGGTCAGGCTTGTGCGAGGTCCATGGCCGAAACAGGTGGTGGTGTGATCTTGAATACATCTAGCGTTGTCGGAATCTATGGCAACTTCGGTCAGACCAACTATGCTGCGACAAAATGGGGCGTGATTGGAATGACAAAAACCTGGGCCAAGGAACTTGGAAAAAAAGGGATTCGTGTGAATGCGGTCGCTCCAGGATTCATCATGACCGAAATGACTGAAAAGATGCCTGAAAACGTGCTTGACATGATGAAAAACAAGTCGCCGCTAAAGTCGCTTGGACAGCCTTCGGATATTGCGGCGGCATTTGCCTACCTGGCTTCGGATGATGCGAAATTCATCACAGGAACGGTGCTGCAAATCGACGGAGGGGCAGTGCTTTAAAGGGAAAAAAAGACCATGGAGAATATCCATGGTCTTTGTAATTTAGCTAGATTTAAGTTTAGATAGACACTTCAGACAGCTCGACGCCTTCATTACGTTCGGCGACGTGCCTGATCGACCATTCGCTCTGGAAGAGTACTGCCGGTTTGCCTTTGTCTGTTTCAACAAGCATGGTATCCATTGTTTTGGAGAACCTTGTAAAGTTGAAGTTGTCCATCTTGATCCATCTGATGTGTTTGTACGGCTGTCTTTCCATGATGATGTCGACACCGTACTCGTTTTTGAGACGGTATTCGAGGACTTCGAGTTGAAGGACTCCGACAACGCCGATGATCAGTTCCTCGACACCGATGTTAGGGCGTTTGAAGACTTGGATCGATCCTTCTTCGGATAACTGCTGGATACCTTTAAGGAACTGCTTTCTTTTTAACGCGTTCTTTGTATAGACTTTTGCAAAGTGCTCCGGCGGGAAGGAAGGAATACCTTGATACACGATCTTATTGCCGTTTTCACAAAGCGAGTCGCCGATGTTGTAGATGCCCGGGTCGTGTATTCCTATGATGTCGCCTGGGTATGCTTCTTCTACTATTTCACGGTCCTGTGCCATAAACTGCGTCGGCTGGGACAGTCTTACTTTTTTATCCTTTTGAACGTGGTTGACTTGCATTCCCTTTTCAAACTTTCCTGAACAGATTCTAAGGAAGGCGATTCTGTCTCTGTGCTGTGAGTTCATGTTGGCCTGGATCTTAAAGATGAATCCTGTGAAGTTTGGTGTGTTGGGATCGATCAGGCCTTCATTGCTCATTCTTGGAGACGGAGGAGGCGTGATTTTTAAAAACGATGACAGGAAGGGCTCGACACCGAAGTTTGTCAAAGCACTACCGAAAAACACAGGTGTCAGTTCGCCGTGAAGGATGGCATCTAGTGAAAAGTCATCGCCTGCGATATCGAGTAATTCGATGTCTGCGAGTAGTTTTTCGTGAAGCTCCTCACCGAGTAGTTCTTCGAATTTTTTGTCTGTGATATCACCTTTGACAGTGCCTGTCTTAGCCATACCGTGATTTCCACCGTCAAAGAGTTCAATCTCTTCTTTTTGTCTGTCGTAGACGCCTTTAAAGCCTCTACCTTCGCCGATAGGCCAGTTGATAGGATAAGATTTGATGCCCAACACCGTCTCGATATCTTCTAAAAGGTCGAAGGGGTCCTGTCCCATTCTGTCCATCTTGTTGATGAAGGTGAAGATTGGAATTCCACGCATTTTACATACTTGGAATAGTTTTTTTGTCTGTGGTTCCACGCCTTTTGCACAGTCGATGACCATAACAGCTGCATCGGCTGCCATGAGCGTTCTGTAGGTATCCTCAGAGAAGTCCTGGTGACCTGGCGTATCAAGAATATTGATGCAATATCCGTCGTAGTTGAACTGAAGTACGGATGAGGTTACAGAGATACCCCTTTGCTTTTCGATTTCCATCCAGTCGGATACGGCGTGCTTTTGCGCTCTTCTTGATTTTACCGATCCAGCTTCTCTGATCGCTCCGCCGTAGAGCAGGAATTTTTCAGTCAGTGTCGTCTTACCGGCGTCCGGATGGGAGATGATTGCAAACGTCCTGCGTTTGTCTACTGCTTCTTTAAATGATAATTTTGACATGTTGGTCCTCTTTCATCTATATAAACCTAGTGTTTGATTCGATATAACCTACTTTGATGCTTGAAAAGAAAATCTACCTATATGATGTTATAGGTTTTATAGCCTGTTGTCAATTGACTCTTTCGTTATAGTTGTGCATACTTGATGTATGACATTCAAGGACACATTGGAGGACGCTATGATTTTAAGCGCAAGCAGACGCACGGACATACCTGCGTATTATATGAAGTGGTTTATGAAAAGACTTGATGAAGGCTTTTTTCATGTCAGAAACCCAATAAACAGAAGACAGGTCAGTGAAGTAAGTATCAGTAGGGAGACCCTTGACTGTATCGTGTTTTGGACAAAGAATGCACTACCCTTTGAACCCTATATGGATGAGCTTGATGACTACATGTATTACTTCTTATATACGATCACAGGTTACGACAGCGGCATCGAACGATACTTACCGCCTCTTGAGGATCGAATCGAGAATTTCAAACGGATCTCAAACCGAATCGGCAGCGAGCGCATGATCTGGAGATATGATCCCATACTATTTACATGCCAGCTAGACCTTCAAACACATATAGCTAGGTTTAGCGAGTTATGTGAAGCGCTTGAGGGCTACGCAAACAAGGTGGTAGTCAGTTGGTTGGATGAATACCCCAAAATCAAAACAAATCTCGGAAAAATAAATTATGTCGAGCCAAGTCCCGAGCAGGTGAGCTTTTTAACGCAGAAGTTATCCGAAATCGCAAAGCGCCACAATCTCGACATCGCAAGCTGCGCAGAGGGGACCGATTACTCAGAGCTGGGCGTTATACCAAACCGCTGCATCGATGACCAGTTGGTTGCCAGGCTGACGGGAAATGCAATCAAGGTGTCTAAGGATAAGAATCAAAGGGCCAGTTGCGGCTGCGCCACAAGCATAGAGATAGGAGCCTATAATTCCTGCAAGAACGGTTGCCTGTACTGCTATGCGAACTATTCAGATCAGAGGGTCGGTGAAAACGTGCTGGAACACGATGATGAGTCCAGTCTGCTGATCGGTAGGGTGGATGAGCGTGACAAGATCACCAAGCGTCTTGTGGGAACTTTAAAATGTGAACAACAGTTAACAATGTTTGATGACAGATAGGTTACAAGCGGCAGTTTATTGTTTATAATTAGAAGGAAGTATAAACTATTATGGGGGAATTTATGGGGAATCTATCATCGAGAAAAAAGAGTTTAATGTCGGATGTGAGTCTTTTGTTTGTCGCTGCGGTTTGGGGTGGCGGATTTGTCGCCGTGAAGGATGCGCTTAATACGATAACGCCCATGTACCTAATGGCGTTCCGATTCGTGTTGGCAGCGATCTTCTTGTATGTTTTTTTATTCAAATGGATCGGCAAACTGAGTAAGGACGACATGAAAAAGGGTAGTGTGGTCGGAGGATTCTTATTCTTAGCCTTTGCCGCTCAAACCTATGGGCTGCAGTATACGACAGCTAGCAAGCAGGGTTTTCTTACAGCTGTCTATGTCGTTGTCGTGCCGCTCCTTTATTGGCTGCTGTATAAACGACAACCGGGTATCAAAGCCTTTGTCGGCAGCTTTTTAACCATTATAGGAATTGGGCTGATCAGTCTTGAGGGAAGTCTTTCGCTTAATCTGGGAGATATGCTGACACTCTTATGTGCCGTACTCTTTGCCGCTCATATCATATCGATCGAATACTTTGCAAAGGATATGAATACAGTCAAACTCGCCTTTGTTCAGATTTCAGTTGCAGCCGTATTGTGTGTGGTCACAGCGCTCTTGACTGAACCTATGCCGGCAGCGGTTTCAGGTAGGGCTTGGCTGGCGATCGTCTATCTGGCGTTCTTCTCAACTTTCGCCTGTTTCACAGTGCAGACCATCGCACAAAAGTACACGTCAAGCTCTCATGCATCGATCATCATGAGCCTTGAGTCGGTGTTTGCCGCGGTCCTTGGTGTGGCGATTCTTGGCGAGGTGATGAGTGTTAAGATGATTATCGGTAGTGCGATCATTTTCTCAGCCATTCTGATTGTAGAAGTGGATTTTAAGTTTTTAACTAAAAAATCGGTAAAAGTATCGTCTATATCCGAAAAAGTATAATATAATTAAAAAGCAGACTAGGCGTCTGCTTTTTTTATTAACTAGGTGAACTCACCTGACATAGAAAGGTATTCCAATGAGTAAACAACTGATTATCGCCGAAAAACCGTCTGTAGGCAAAGAAATCGCACGTGTACTTGGTGCGACAAGCAGCCGGGACGGTTTTATAGAAGGAAACAACAAGATCGTCACATGGGCCTACGGCCATTTGGTCACCCATGCGGGTCCGGATGAATACGACAAGAAGTATGCGGACTGGCATCTGGATGATCTTCCGATCATCCCTGAGCATATGAAACTCACCGTAATCAGGCAGACGAGCAAGCAGTACAAGACGGTCAAAAAGCTCCTTGAACGAGGAGATGTGACAGAAGTCGTCATCGCGACGGACGCAGGACGAGAAGGCGAACTGGTCGCACGTTGGATTCTTGAAAAAGCAGGATGTAGAAAAACGATAAAAAGACTGTGGATTTCTTCTGTCACCGATAAGGCCATCAGGGACGGGTTCAACCACCTAAAGCCCGGCAAAGACTACGAGAATCTCTATAAGGCCGCTGTTGCAAGGGCCGAAGGAGACTGGATCGTAGGAATCAATGCGACAAGGGCCTTAACCACAAAATTCGGCACTCCGCTTAGCTGTGGAAGGGTGCAGACACCTACACTTGATATGGTAAAGACCCGCGAGGATCAGATCAGAAAGTTTGTGCCTAAAACATTTTATGGTCTTCAGGCGACGACTTCTGAACTTAACTTCACATGGAAAAATAAAGCTAACCAGACCCAGTCCTTTGAGAAGTCCGATGTCGATAAGGTCTATCAGGCGGTGGAAGGTAAGCCGCTTGTTGTCACCTCGATCAAAGAGTCTATCAAAAAGGAATATGCGCCTAAATTATATGACCTGACTACACTCCAGAAGGAGGCCTTTGACAGGTATGGCTATTCACCCAAAAAGACGCTTTCGATCATGCAGAGTTTGTATGAGAAGCACAAGGTGCTGACTTATCCAAGGACCGATTCGAACTATCTGACAAGCGACATGGTAGGAACACTGACAGAACGGCTTCGGACGGTATCGGATCCTGAGTATAGACCCTTTGCCAATCAGATCATAAAAGAAGGCATAAAAGCAGGCAAGCATTTTGTTGACGATGCTAAAGTATCAGACCACCACGCGATTATTCTCACTGAAGAGGCGCTACCTAAAAATGGCGTGGACCGTGAGGAATGGACGATTTACGAGATGGTGCTTGTCAGGTTCCTAAGCGTCCTTTTGCCTGCTTGCGAGAGTGCCGAGACACTTATCACGGTATCCGCAAGCGGCGAGGAGTTTACCGCCAAAGGAACAAGAAACATCAAGCTTGGATTCAAGGCCTTGCCCGGTATGAAACCGAAAAACCATGAGCTTCCTAAGTTTGAAAAGGGCCATGTGGTCGAGCCTGTCAATTATAAGGTCACAAGTGGTCAGACATCGGCCCCGAAGCACTTCAACGAAGGATCCCTACTTGCTGCGATGGAGAATCCGGCAAAATTCATGGCGGGTGAGGACGAGAGCCTTAAGCATGTTTTGACTGAAACAGGCGGACTTGGAACGGTGGCTACAAGGGCGGACATCATCGAAAAGCTCTTTAACAGCCAGCTGATAAAAAAAAGCGGGAACAATATTACAGTGACGTCCAAGGGAAGGCAGCTTCTTGATGTGGCTCCAAGCGATCTTAAGTCTCCTAAACTGACGGCCGAGTGGGAACTCACACTCGAGAAGATCGCCAAAGGCAAGTCGAGCAGCACAGCCTTTGTAGGCGAACTTAAAGCATACACTCGAAAAGTGATAAACGACATCAAAGGTTCTACAACCGAGTTTAAGCACGACAACTTGACGAACACCCCATGCCCTGATTGCGGCAAGAAACTTTTAAATGTCGAAACCAAAAACGGCAAATCGCTGGTGTGTTCCGATAGGGAATGCGGTTACAGAAAAAACATGGAACGAACCACAAACGCAAGGTGTCCGGAGTGCAAGAAAAAGATGGTGCTTCGCGCTGCAGGCGATGACAAGATGTTCGTCTGCAAATGTGGTTTTAGAGAAAAGTTAAGCGTGTTCGAGAAAAAGAAAAAGGAACTTGGAAACAAGGGCGGCAAAAGGGATTATGTCGAGTACCAAAAAAAACAGGCTGAGATCGATGCGAAAAAAGCCGCCGAGAGCAATCCTTTTGCCAAAGCCCTAGCAGGTCTAAACTTAAAGGAATAAGCGATTTAAGGAGTGTAATAAGGGGTGTGAGCGTGTGTTACCTATAGAAAAGTTTAAAGAAGAGATCAAGAACATTTGGGACAACAAGCAGAACTATATCATTTTGGATACGGAGACGACCGGCCTATCAAAAACAGATGAGATCGTTGAGATCGCCGTGATCAACCTTGATGGAAAAGTGCTACTCAACACGCTGGTGAAGCCTAAGAAGAGGATTCCCGACCACGTGATAAAAATACACGGGATTACCAATGAAATGGTCGAGCATGCGCCGGTCTGGGAAGATGTGTGGTTCACATTGATGCCTTATCTGATGTCAAAGACGATGATCGCCTACAATGCCATGTTCGATGTCGGCATGATCAGACAGTCCTGCGAGATTCATGGCATCAAAGCCCCCTATATCAAACAGCTCGACATGATGGCCATTTGTAAGAATTTAAAAGGATACCGGCCGAAGCTTGAGTCCTTCGCAACAAAAAAACAAGAACACAGGGCTCTTGCCGATACCTTGATCATCTTAGAGGATATCATTTTGGCAAATCTTGATGTTGAGTAGTTAAACTGGCATTATATCCATATCAACAAGAAAAGGAACAGTAGATGAAATATGCGATTTTAAGAAAACCCCATCAAAATGTGAGGTATTTTGAAGCAATAAAAACACTAATGGTCAACGAGGTCATCATCACGGCCAAGGGACTAAAAGCTCAGATCAGCGTACCTGTCTATGAATCAATAGGTGGCTTGGAGCTGCTTACCTTTACCTGCGATGAACTGACACCAGAGTTTCAGTCCGCCCTTGGGAGGGTCTCTTCGAACCTGATTCTTTTTGAAGTGGTGGGAGAACTCCTGAGACCTGTGATGGACGGACTCAAGACCTACTTCCCAGAGGACCTGTCACGAATTTTGAAGTACAACGGCAAGACCAATGAGGACTTTACGAGCCTGATGCTTACCGTCGCTGTTATGAGCAGTGATTTTGCTGGTGAGTTCGATCAAAAGCTATCCATTTTGGATCCCATGTGCGGTAGAGGAACCACGCTCTATGAATCACTTATCAGAGGCTACGACAGCGCCGGTGTCGAACAGGACAAACAGGCTGTTTCTGAAGTAGACAAATATTTGAAACGCTACCTGAAATACGGCAAGTACAAGCATGAAGCAAGCCATCAGACGATTCACCTGAGTGGAACAAAGAATGGAACCAAGTATACGATTGAAACCGCTGACTCCGCCGAGCATTTTAAGGCGAAAGACAGAAGAACGGTTCAGTTCGCCAGCGGGGACACTGCTGAGGTGAATAAATTCTATAAGAAGAACAGTTTTCACAGCGTACTCACAGACCTTCCTTATGGTGTTCAGCATAAGGGTGGAGAAAGAGGCGTGTGGGTGGATCTGACACAGACACTGAAAAAAGCCGGTCCCGAGTGGTTTAAGATGTTAAGACGCGGCGGAACGCTTGTGATCGCGTACAACACCTATCACCTAAAACGATCAGAGCTTGACCCTATCTTTGAAGCAGCTGGTTTTACAGCTTTAAATACTGGTGTTTACGCCAATTTCGAGCACTGGGTCGAGCAAGCGGTCAACAGAGACATACTGGTTTACAAAAAATAATAAATGGGCTGACGTAATGTCGGCCCATTTTCCCTAAAGCGATTGGTGCACCTCTCGATGTCTTCCACTGAGGATAGTGTATCAGAAAATTCAGTAAAAAAAAGTGCCGGGTTACATATTTAAGGTTTAATTAAGGTTAATCTAATAAAGGAGTTTTTTATGACACCTGAAGTGAAGGATTTATTGAATCGATTGTTAAGATCAATCGATTATGAACGCGACGAAGAACGGGAACGCCATTTGGAGGAAATGAAAAAGCTAAGTGGAAAGGCCCGTGAATATAAAGGCAGGGCGATTGTCGAACTTAAAAAGAAAAAGATAGGCAGAAGCTTAGGCGGGGATTATCTGTACCTCTTCAGAAAACAACGCGGCGGTTACTTGCCCGACACAGAAATAGGTAACGGCGATCAGGTGATTATCAGCCAGTACGACCCGCTTGATGTTGAAAATCCCAAAGGTACTGTCTATGAGATGTCCAACACATCGATCACCATAGCGATGTCCAGTCAGCTGAGCATGAGCAACACAAGGCCCATACGGATCGATTTGTTCGTAAACGATATCACCTATATGAGGATGGAAACCGCACTTTCGAATGCGAAGTCTCATCAGTACAGCAGACTACATGCCTTGCTCTCGGGATTTTACAATGCAAATACCAAACCCTTTGACTACGAGAACAACGAGCTAAACCAGATGCAGGTGCAAGGGATCAGACTGGCGCTTGGCAATAACGGATATTACAGCATTCAGGGGCCACCCGGAACAGGTAAGACCTACACAGCGGGATACCTCATACAGCGGATGGTGCAGACCAATCACCGCGTGCTGATCACAGCGGACTCCAACGCCGCTGTCGACAACATGATCAGAAAGCTTGTCGAGCTGGGCGAGAATCCACTTCGCATAGGAAACCCGATCAGGGTCAACCAGGACCTGAAGGAGTATACGCTGGATTACAAGGTGATGCAGCATGCTCTCTTTAATGAAATCGAAACGATCGAAAGCAAGATCGATATGGAAAAAGAGGCACAGAAGCATCTCGACAAACCAAGCATGAAGTACACCAGAGGGTTGACCCACAAGGAAATCATGGAGCTGATTGAAAAACGACAGTCTGCTAGGGGTATTCCAAAACAGGCGCTTAAGGAAATGAAACCCTGGGTCAAGTCCCAACTGACTATCGACGACTTGTATGATAAGTTGAAAGAGGTAAGAGATGAGATCAGGTCTCAACTGATCAGCTCGCATAACATCATCGCGACGACAAACTCGACAGCGGGCTCTGAGCTGCTGCTTTATGATCATTTTGACTGGGTCATCATCGATGAGGCGGCTCAAGCGTCCATTCCTTCTTCGCTGATTCCCATTTTAAAGGGGGAGCGCTTCGTGCTTTTAGGCGACCATTTTCAGTTGCCGCCTGTGGTGCTCAATCGAGAAGCGAAAGAACTGGGCCTTGCTGAATCATTGATGGATTACTTGGCAAAGAAGTACCCGTATCAGATGACGATGCTGACGGTTCAGTACAGAATGCATCAGAAGATCAACGATCTGGTTTCGCAACTGTTTTACGACGGCCTTGTGGAACCGCATAATTCAGTGGCCCATAGGAAACTGGATTTTGGAAAGAAAGTTATCGAGTGCATCCACGTCGAGGGAGACGAACAGATGCAGTCTGATTCCAAATCGTATTTCAACGAGCTGGAAATGAGCAAGGTCGAAAAAACAATCGAGCGTCTGATGGCGAAGGGGCTCACAGAAGATCAAATCGCTGTCATCAGTCCCTACAAGGCGCAGGCTACCCAGCTTAGGAAACGCCTGTTAAATCGATTTGAAATAGATACCGTCGATGCGTTTCAGGGTAGAGAGAAGGATGTGGTCATCCTATCCTTTGTCAGGTCGAACGAGGATGAACGGATCGGCTTTTTAAAGGATTATCGTAGGCTTAATGTGTCTATCTCAAGGGCCAAGAAAAAGCTGATCATGATCGGTAATTTTAAAACGCTGAAGACCGATAGGTTGTTCCGTGAAATGCTCGAACTTGTCGAAGTGATCGAAGGCTGATGCAAGCCTTTTGAAGGAGGAGTTATGAAAGCGATTATCACCACTAAATACGGCGCGCCCGATGTCCTTAAGGTAAAGGAGATCGCCGTGCCAGTGATCAAGTCGAATGAAATGCTTATTAAAGTGAAAGCCACAACCGTTACTCAAGGCGACTGCGAGATGCGAAGCTTTAAGATGCCCATGTGGCTGTGGCTACCGCTTCGCTTATATATGGGTGTCTTTAAGCCGAGGGTTAAGATTCTTGGTCAGGAAGTTTCGGGTATTGTAGAAAAAGTTGGTAAAGAAGTATCCAAGTTCAGGGTCGGAGATGAAATTTTTGCGACAACCGATCTTCGCCTTGGCGCATATGCCGAGTATATTGTGCTACCCGAAGAGGGCGCGATTGCGATCAAACCCAAGTCCATCAGTTTTGAAGAGGCTGCGGCGATTCCAGTGGGAGGACTCAACGCCCTTCATTATATGAGTCAGGCACAAATTCAAGAAGGACAGAAGGTGCTGATTTACGGCTCAACAGGAAGCATCGGCACAGTTGCGGTACAGCTTGCCAAATATTACGGGGCTGAGGTTACCGCGGTGTGCAGCACCGAAAAGATCGAGCTCGTAAAATCCATGGGCGCTGACAAGGTGATTGATTATAAAAAAGAGGATTTCACTGAAAACGGCGAGCGATACGATGTTGTTTTCGAAACGGTTGGAAAAACAGACTTTAATAAGAACCTTGCATCTGTAAAAGATGGGGGATATTATCTGATTGGCAATCCTGTTTTCGCAGATTTTGTCAATGCTAAAAAACTGTCAAAGAAGACCGGTAAACATATCATCGCAGCAACTGCGAGTTATCAGCCGGCCGCACTTGAGTACCTGTGTGATCTCTATAAAAAAGGACACATCCGATCGATTATCGACCGGACGTATCCGCTTGAGGAGATGGTAGAGGCTCATACCTATGTGGAGCTTGGCAGAAAGAGCGGCAATGTGGTGATCAGAGTGGAGCATGAAGGGAACTAGGCTGCCGAGCGATCTTGTGCAGGCTATTCTATTCTGTAAAACACGGTCCACTGAACGTATCTTAGAGACTTTATTTTTCCCATCAGATTGAGCAGTCCTACTTTTGGATGGTTCTCGTCGAAGTAGGACCAGTCCTCGATCAACTTGAAGTGAGGCGAAAGTGATTCCAAATCATCGGACTGCTTTAGTCCAAAATGGTAGGATACGTCGCCGCTGACGCCGAACTCCTTTCGTAGTTTGAATTCGACCATTTTCTTGTTGAATCCCCTCGTATATTTTTCTACGACGGTTTCGAACAGGAGATATGACCCTGAAAAGTCGTCTGCAAGTCTTATCAGCCATGGATTAAGTTCATCAGGACTTAGGTACATGAAGAGTCCTTCTGCGATAAATAGTTTTGGACCTTCAAGATGCAGAACTTCTTCGAGCCATGCGCTGTCAAAGATGGACTGACCTATCATTCGGTATTCCTTGGTTTGCTCGACTAGCTCTCTTTTGATGGCGATCATCGGCTCCAAGTCGATATCCAAAAATAGTTTTGGCTTTTGAGTCAAGCGGTGGTATCTTGCATCCAGGCCGCAGCCTAGGTTGATGATGGTACCGTCCGGGTGGTCCTTTACAAAGGAGTCGGCGTAGGAATCGTATTTCTTTGCTCTAAGCGCTATGTGATAGACAAGCTGCCTGTTCAGCTTGTGGTCAGCCAGTTTTTTAAATAGTCTGACCTCGGAGCGGCTAAAGGGTTCTGACAGCGCTTTTGTGAGTTCAACTGCTGTTGGATCTGAAAGAATCGGTTGTTCTGACTGGCTTTCGATACTGTGTGCGTAAATGGTAAGCAGTGCTGTCTTAGATGTCGAACTGATTTGATCGATAAGTTGATTGTTCATGTTAACCTCCATTAGGTATTTTATGTACAGCTTGATACCCTAAAAGGGAACGTTTATGTCGTCTATATGCAATTGTTGTATTATGTCCTATTCCAATGACAGGTAAGTGAGAAACAGATGAAAAAATCAATCGTAACAATAGGTGTGATCGTTGCTCTGATTGGAGCTTGTGTTTATCTTCAAATCTCTTTGTTTTGGGGATTCTTAGTGTCGAATGTCGTTCTGCTTCTCATGTCAGGAGAAAGGCTTGTGAGCATGAAGGCGGGAATCAAGGGCCTCATGCAAGTAAAGATGTTGTATTTTATTATCCTACTCTTGGGTGCGAACATTACGATTTGGCTTGCCTCTGGCATTATTCCCACCATCGTTTATTACGGGTTCACCTATATCGATAGGGTCAATCTGTTATTTGTAACCTTTACTGTAACCGCACTTGTGTCGTCTGTCATGGGAACGGGACTTGGCACGCTCAGTACGATCGGCCTCGCATTTTTCGGTATCGGCATGGGTCTTGGATACCCGGCGCCTATCTTACTTGGAGCCATTGTTTCTGGCGCTTTCGTATCCGATAAGATTTCGCCGGTATCGGCACTCACTAATCTGACAATCGAGATTGTTGACGTATCTTATCGAAGTTATTTTAAAGTCGCAATGAAAACACTTGGTATCACACTTGTGTTGTCGGCACTGGTTTATTTTGTGATGAACGGTTTCGTAGTAAAAAGTGAGGTTGTCTCACTTCTTTCCTACAAGGAGGCGCTTGTATCAAACTACCGCATTTCATTTCTTTTACTGCTGCTTCCGGTGATGATGATCGTACTTGCCATGAGAGGTGTGAACGTGCTTGTTAATATGATGTTCGTCTTTGTGACGGGTAGCGTTATCACCTTGCTGTATCAGGGTGTCCCATTCGACGCGCTCGCAAACGCGGTAGCATTCGGATATAAGGCGTCCACTGACAACGCTTTTATCAATAGTATTTTTAAGGCTGGAGGCATGGTGCCTATGCTCGAAGTGATACTGATTGTTATGGGAGCGGTGTTTCTCAACAGTCTACTGATGTCGTCTAAGCTGCTTGATCCAGTGTTTGAACGCTTGCTTAGGAATACGACAACGCCTTTTAGCCTGATTCTTAAAACAGGACTTATCAGCATGTTTCTGACCTCTATGACATGCGACCAGACCGTCGGAATTGTGGTGCCAGGAGAGACGCTTGCGGATCGTTATGAGTCGATGGGGCTATCGAAAGAGGTTCTGGCAAGAACGATTTCCGACACCGGTACGATTATCGCTCCGCTGCAGTTTTGGAATGTCAATGCCCTGATCATCACAGGTATTACCGGTGTATCCGCTATTGAATACGCACCCTTTGCAGTGCTTTGCTACCTATCGCCCCTGATGACCTTACTCATTGCAAAACATGGCAATTCAAGGGGGTTCGCGCTAAAAAGCGACCAAGTGTCAAAAAAAATATATTTCAATTGAAGAAAGTGAATCCACATATGATAAAAGTTATGAAACAAGCGCTACTTGTCATGCTGCTTCTTTATGTCGGCAATGTCGTAAGTTCGCTGATAAGTCCTCTGGTGAGGCTTCCTGGCAATCTACTTGGAATGCTCATCCTCTTCTTGCTGCTTGCTACTAAAACACTTAAACTCACAGATATCGAGTCGCTCGCAAACCTACTGCTGGGCATCATGGGCTTTTTTTTCATACCGCTTGGAGTGAGTTTGATCAATTCGGCAGAACTTTTGAAACCGGTTTGGTTTCAGTTGTCCATGGTGCTTGTCCTCTCGTGTGTCCTCGTGATGTACGTGTCGAGTAAAGTGACAGATGTGCTAATTAAGCGCACCTCAAAAAAGGAGGTCGGCTAGTGGGTGAAATTTTTGGTATCATTTTAACTGTTTTAGCCTACTTTGTCGGTCTGACGGTTTATAAACGGACTAAGATCGCATTACTTAATCCTGTTTTGACTGCCATTGTCTGCATCATCGCCGTATTGAACGTGCTTGATCTTGATTACGAGTTTTACAACCGAGGCGGGAAGATGATCACCTTCATCCTTGGACCCATCGTAGTACTGCTTGCTGTTCCGCTCTATAAGAATATCGAAAGAATAAAGGGGCATCTTCTACCGGTTTTAGCGGGGGTCCTGGCTGGAATGGTCACCTCTGTGCTATCGGTCGTAGCGCTCTGTGGCTTGTTCGGTCTTGACCTCACCTTTATGAGGTCGCTGTATTCCAAATCGATCACCACTCCTTTAGCGATTGAAGTAACGAACCTTTCAGGAGGTATCGAGGGACTCACCGTAGTCGCAGTGATCATGACTGGAATCATCGGCGCCACACTGGCTCCTTTTGTGATGAAAATCGGCAAGATAGACGATGAACTGGCAAAAGGCATCGGCATCGGTACTTCATCACATGGCATTGGAACTTCAAAAGCCATTGAAATGGGCAGTGAGGCGGGTAGCGGAAGTGGACTTGCGATGGGACTCACAGGTATACTGACTGTACTTGCTGCAAGCTTGATATTCGGACTACTAACGTAAGTTGACAAGGTACCTCTCAAATTATTATTATCTTAAAACGCCACATCATGTGGTGTTTTTTTGTATACTGTAATAGGATGGAAGTCCCAATTTCAAAGAATATTTGAACAGAATAGGTGTCATGGATCAAAATCTACTTTTGATGAAATCGCATCTAAGGAGGCGTTATGTCGAACATTATCGAAATCAAGAATCTGACAAAGTATTACGGTAAGGCAAGGGGAATTGTAGATGTGAGTTTTGATGTCAAAGAGGGCGAGATCTTCGGGTTCATCGGTCCTAACGGGGCAGGGAAATCGACAACGATCAGGACACTCCTGTCGCTTATCTATCCGACTAGCGGGAGCGCGACGATTTTTGGACGCGACTGCATCAAAGACGGGCATATCATCAGAAAAGACATCGGGTATCTGCCTTCAGAGGTCTTTTACTACGACAACATGAAGGTGATCGACCTACTCAAGTATTCGGCTTCGTTTTATGGAAAGACGGATATGGCAAGGATCAACTACCTATCCGAGGTGATGGACCTGGACCTGACACGTAAGATCGACGACCTGAGTTATGGAAACAAGAAAAAGGTGGGCATCGTGCAGGGGCTTTTACATAATCCCAAACTGATCATACTGGATGAGCCCACAAGCGGCCTGGACCCTCTGATGCAGCAAAAGTTTTTTGACCTGATACTGGAGGAGAACAAAAAAGGCGCTACGGTGCTGATGTCCTCACATATCTTACCCGAAGTGCAAAAGCTATGTTCTAGGGTCGCCATCATAAAAGAAGGCAGGATCGTACGCATGGAGGATATCGCAACGCTTAGAAACACGACGTATAAGAAAATCAGAATCGAATTTAAAGACAAGGTGCCTCAGGAGATACTCTCGCTTGAAGGGACCAGCAATATGAGCTCTAAGAACAGCTTGGTTAGTTTTCTCTATAAGGGAGACATCAACAAGGTCGTGCAGGTCATGCACCGGTTTGAACTTGTGAACATCATCGTCGAGGAACCCGACCTTGAGGAGATCTTCATGCACTACTACAGTAAGGAGCTTTAGGATGAACATGATAAGGCAAGAGCTCAAAATGTCTGTGAAAACCATGATAGGCTATAGCCTTTCGATTATTGTTGTCTTTACCGTGTTTCTGTTTTTCTTTGATACCTTTAAGACCGGCGCGATTTTGATGAACACACTTCTTAAAAACTTTCCGCCTGAGTTTAAAGTCGCATTCGGATTTTCGGATGTGGATCTTGCACAGTTCAGCGGATACATGAGCTTTTTATACAGCTATATCGTCTTAATCGGAGCGGTGTTCGGAATGAAGCTTGGAGTATCTGTCTTGTCGGAGGAGGCGCGGGTGAAGACTTCTGATTTTTTGCTATCGAAGCCTGTGAAGCGAATGCAGATCGTGCACATGAAACTGTTGAGCGTGCTTATCTTGATCGTGTCTCAAAACATCATCACCTTTCTTTGCACGTTGGCGGCCGCTGTGATCATCATCGACGAAGGATTCAGCTTTATCGTCTTCACCCTCATGAGTCTTTCTGTGCTGCTTGTTCAGCTGTTTTTTGTGGGAGTGGGACTGTTTATTTCGGTGATAATCTCAAAAATCAAGAACGTGACACCGATCACACTTGGAGTTGTCTTCATGTTCTTTATCATCGAACTTGTGAACCAGTCGCTTCTTGACAGTAAGCTTACCTATCTGACGCCTTTTTCGTATTTTAAAGGGTCGTATATCATCAGTCATCAAGCCTACGACATGAAGTATGTATACCTTGATTTGCTGATCTTCATCTGTTTTACAGCTATAACCTATGTGATCTATCAAAAAAAGGATGTCCACGCGGTTTAGGAGGGCGATATGAACATATTGATAAGAGAATTAAAAGCAAACCTGAAATCGATGCTCATCTGGTCGGGTTCGATGGCTGCGCTCATCTACATGGGCATGATCAAGTATTCAGCCTTTGAAAAAACAGGGGCTGCGGTCAATGAGTTTTTTGAGCAGCTTCCAAAGCCCATACTCAAGATCCTCGGTGTGATCGGGGGAACCGACCTAACCTCGGTGGCCGTGTTTTACAGCATCTTCTTCTTGTATTTTCTTTTACTTGCTGCGGTGCATGCGACCATGCTCGGCACGCTGATTATCGCCAAAGAAGAAAGGGACAAGACTGCTGACTTTTTATTTGTCAAACCAGTGAAGCGGAGCCGTGTGATCCTGTTTAAGGTGGTTGCGGCAATGATAAACATTACTTTTTTAAACCTTGTGACATTTGTATTTTCGCTGATCTCGACCGCTCCATATACAAAAGGGGTTTCGATCACAAATTCCATTTTCTTTATCATCATCGGATTATATGTCTTGCAGATCATGTTCTTAGGAATAGGACTTTTCTTAGGTGGAGTGGTCAAGCGGTCGAAGGTGGCGACCTCGATAGGCTCCGGGATCATCCTGTCCACCTTCCTTTTAAAGGTGATCATCGACTTGAAAAGAAATATCGACTATCTGGATTACTTCACCCCATTCAGGTATTTCAAGCCGAGTGATCTGATGTTCAAGCACAGCATAGATGGGCTGTTCGTCGTGATCGCACTGATTAGTGCTGTAGTATCTGTGACATGCGCGTTTTACTTTTTTAAAAAGCGGGACTTGAGCAGCTGATACTTGAAGGCTAGAAAGTGATACCTTCAAATTATGGAAGCCTCGTAACACATCGAGTTGAAATTCGATGTGTTATGAGGTTTTTTCAGCTTTTTTTCAGATTCCGGAGGTAAAATATTCATAAAACACGGAGGTGGGAATATGAAAAAAACTGTCATCGCATTACTCTATCTTTTAAGCCCGTTTTTGCTGGTTTTCACAATCGGTCACAGCAGTCCTATAAAATACGCAAGCATAGGGCGTGCACTTCCTATGGTTGTCGGTGTGGTGGGATATACGTGGTTGTTGTGGCAATTCGTGTTGAGTGCTAGACCGAAGTTTATTGAAAAGCATTTTGGTCTGGATAAGATGTATCGATTGCACGGTGTAGTCGCCGTGGTCGCACTTTGCCTGGTGCTCGTGCATAAGACCGTCAACGAAAACCTATACGGGGAGACGATTGTAACAAGCCTGGAATCTGTAGCGTTTACCCTATTTGCAGGTGTGAGCGCGATATCGATGATGTTCATGTGGACGAGCGTGTTTTCAAAATTTGAGATACTCCAAAAGGTGATAAAAGGGGTATCGAGTATCAAGGCCTTTGCTTATGAGCGATTGAAGCTTATTCATAACCTAACCATAGTAGGCATGGTGTTCATGCAAATCCATGTTCTGATGTCGAGTTCTGCAAGTTCATCAAGGCTGATCTTTGACTTATACATGTTGTATTTTTTCATTGCGGTGGGGTCATACCTTTATCATAAGTGCATCAAACCATGGTTACTTGAAAAGAGATTGTATGAGATTTCAGACCTAAAGAAAGAGTCGGAAGACATACTGACGATCGTCATCCGACCAAAATCCGGCAGTAGTATGGAGTATCAGCCTGGCCAGTTCGGTTACTTTACGTTGATGTCCGATCGAATGCCTCTTGAGGAACATCCTTTTTCGATTTCATCGTCCCCTTCGGATGGAAGTGAGCTGTCGATCACAGTCAAGGAGCTCGGGGATTTTACGAGGTCGACAAGCAACCTGAAAATCGGAGATCGCGTCAAGGTGGAAGGACCTTATGGAAAATTCAGCTATCTACGATACAAAAACGAGGCTTCGAGCATCTTTATCGCAGGTGGCATAGGGATCACTCCGGTACTCGGCATGATCGATCAGATCAGTTGCACGAACAGGATGAGACCGGTGCTTCTGATCTGGGCGGTAAGAAGCGGAAGCGACCTGATAAGATATGAGTGGTTAAAAAAACTACAGACAGTAATGCCCAATTTTGTTTTCGTACCGGTTGTCTCTTCTGATAGAAACTGGACGGGAAGATCAGGAAGGCTTAACTATGATGTTGTCAAAAACATACTGGCTGAAGTCGATTTTATCGATGAGCGTACTGGGTATTATGTCTGCGCTTCACCGAATCTGACAGATAACGTGAGGCAATACCTAAAAAAACTGGGTACAAGTAAAAAACAGATTCATTATGAGAAGTTTACGGTATAAATAGAATATATGCGGTAATGATAATCTTTTTCAGTAATGCTTTCAGTTTCTTTTCAGATTGACAGAATACACTAATACTATAAAGAAGTGAATGTTAAGAAAGGTGGATGAAGATGAAAAAGAATGTTGGTTTTAGATTGATAGTCAGTATTTTAAGTATTAGTGTGATGTTCTTTGCAATATATCAAGTCGCATTTGCGGCTACTTACGGAGGAGGCATTTTTGGAAGAAGCGATGTCAAGCAATCAGTCGTACTGGACGCTGTGACTTCGGACGCTGCGATTACCTTCACTATTGAATCATTAAACAAGTTTGATGGGATGAACGGTAATCCAGCGTATGTCGCAGTGGACGGTATCGTGTACGATATGACAAAAATCGGTTCATGGAAGAACGGCAAGCATCAGGGTTTGTCGGCAGGAACAGATCTTAGCGTCGAGTTCGCCCAGTCGCCTCATTCCAAAACCATACTCGATCAAGCGGTGGTTGTCGGGAGATTGATCGATCTGGTCAAAGGAAGCGATTTTACGAACACGCCTGCTTCGGTTACTACTGTGGAGGAACCTGTAGATGCGGTGACTTCGGCATCTACTGCTGATAAAGAAGTAGCGCCTGCCAACGGTTCGGCGGATCAGCAAAAGCCCAAGTCTTCAGTAGCTGCTTTTACAATCGATTGGCTAGCCGCTTTTAACGGACAAAATGGAAATCCCGCATATATTGCAGTTAATGGAATCATTTATGATGTAAGTGACCTTGGAGCATGGGACGGCGGAACTCACAAGGGTATTACGGCGGGTAAGGACGTAACGTCTCAATTTGAAGGTTCGCCGCATAGCAAGTCTATTCTTGACCTTGCAAGGGTGGTAGGGAAACTTCAAAGCCCTACGGCTGCACCTATAGTTGATTCACCAACAGCCGCTAGCACGACTACCACTGAGACTACCACTACGACTACAGCAAGTGCGACATGGTCACTTGAAGCACTTGCCAGGTATAACGGAATGAATGGAGCCCGAGCCTATATCGCAGTCAAGGGTACCATTTACGATGTGTCGGGAATTGGCAGTTGGAGCAGTGGAAGCCATAAGGGAATAAAAGCGGGGCAGGATGTCACCGCAGCCTTTTCTTCTTCACCGCATTCAGCTTCACTTCTTAGCCAATTGCCTATCGTTGCAAGACTAGGCGATGTGATGGCTGAAAACGTGATCGCGATAAATCCATCAGTATCCATCGCCAATCCGACGACTATCGGTGTGGACGATGAAGACGATGATGATGACGACGATGATGACGACGATGATGACGACGATGACGACGACGATGACGATGACGATGACGATGACGACGATGACGACGATGACGACGATGACGATGATGACGATTAAAGGAGTATCCAATGCTCATTCTACTAGCGGAAGACGATGTTAAGATAGCAAGGCTTCTAATCCATCTGTTCAAAAAGGACGGATATCAGATCGATCATGCCAAAGATGGCGAAGAGGCTATTTTATACGCACAGTCAAATCATTATGAGGTTGTGGTCTTAGATTGGATGATGCCGAGAAAATCAGGAATAGATGTGCTGAAATCTCTCAGAAGCAGTGCTTATCAAGGTGGTATAATCATGCTCACTGCAAAAGATACGATCGATGATAAGATCGAAGGACTAGAACTTGGTGCGGACGACTATTTGAGCAAACCTTTTGAATATCGTGAATTGCTTGCAAGGGTCAAGGCGCTAGGCAGGAGAAGTACAAAAAAACTTGCGAAAGACATTGTTAAAGTCCAACAGTTTGAACTCGACCGCATACACAAGACCGTGTCTGTCTTAGGTGAGGATTTGGGACTGACAAACCGTGAGTTTCAGTTGTTCAGTCTACTGCTTGAGAACAACCATCAGGTGGTGACAAGAGAGCTTATCATCGACAGGATATGGGGCCTTGATCAAGAGGTCAGTCAGAATAATCTGGATGCTTTTATCAGACTTTTACGAAAGAAAATCGCAAAAGTGGTAGATGGTACGGTAATCGTCAATGTAAGAGGGATAGGATACAAAGTGGAGGTCTGACATGTTTAGGAGACTACAGCTGAAAATGACGGTTTACTATACGCTCATTCTCATCGGAATCCTTGTGGCGACCAATCTAAGTGTCTATTTGCTGATGGTCAATTATAACAATTATCAGATCGCATCAGAAATCAAGTTTATGCTTGAAAGTATTGAAAGTTCCGAGTGGTTATACGAAACAGATACTGATGCGGATGATTTGCCAGAGGCGGATGAAGCGAGTATCAGACCGATGTTCCTCTCAAGTGGCGATGAAACGAGTAATGATAAGGATGACGATGAGGATGACGACGATGAAAAAGAGGATGACGACGGAAAATACGATGACGATCTAGACGTTCCTAAGCAAACCGACAGCGAGCCAGAAATCGAAACTTCAACGGCGATTGATGAAACTCAGACATCGGGCGAGGATGAATCTGGACCCGAATCGATTGAGCAACTCATTCTTCCTAAAACGGAAGATCTGCTGATACCAAAGATCCTTGATTCCTTTTCGTTTTACGCGATTTATGACAATCAGGATCATCTGGTGCGTCGAAAGTCCGACAACGAGGATGTCTTCAATCAGCTGGTGGATAAAAGCATGTTGATTAAAGAAGGGGACACACCAAGTGTTGCTGAGGTTCGATCGGAGCGCGAATTATATTACTTGATTGCCAAGATGCCGATTATCATCCAAAACCAAAGATTAGGACACTACGTCGTATTCAAGGATGTCACCCTAGTGTTCGAGACCTTAAGAAACCTGGTGAAAATACTCATCTATAGCTTTATCGCAGGTGTTATCGTTTCGGTTGGTATAGGATACCTTATCGCTGGCAGAAGCCTTAAACCAATCATTCGGGCTTATGAGTCGAAGCAAGTGTTTTTAGCAAACGCGTCACATGAACTTAAAACTCCGCTGAGCATCATCATGCTGTCGACAGAAACCCTAGAAGGTGAGGTTGATGAAAGCAAGACTTTTGAACGTGGAATCATCACCGGTATAAAAGAAGAGACGATGAAGATGAACGAGCTTGTTAGAAACCTGCTGTTTTTAGCAAGAAGTGACAATCACACAATCGCTTCGGCAAAGGAGGAGCTTGATCTATCGGTACTTCTATCAGGCGAGTCAGATAAGTTTAAACGCTTTGCTACGGCAAAAGCCATAGCGGTGGAAGAAATCATAACCCCTGGTATTAGATATCACGGTGATAAGCGACTACTCGCCCAAGCATTTGGTATTCTCATTGATAACGCAATCAAATACACGAAAGAGCATGGCCAGGTCGTTATCAAAATTGAAAATGTCCAAAGCGTTAAACATGTTAGCGCGAGGGTGACGATCAGTGATTCAGGTATCGGTATTCCAACTGATGAGCTTGCCAATATCTTTGATAGGTTCTATCGACTGGATTCTTCAAGGTCGAAGGAGACAGGAGGACATGGTCTTGGTCTTTCAATCGCTAAGGAGATTATCGAGGATCATGGGGGTAGCATTCGTGTTAACAGTATTGAGAACATCGGTACTACCTTTATGGTCGATTTGTAAAATCACATACTCATTGAATGCGGTCGCAGTTTAAGTTGAATGCGGCCGTTTTTATGTTCAAGTTAAGGGAAAACGTTTATGTTCGTAAATTCATTCGAATTCATTGGAAAATATACGATGTAGTGTTAAAATACTATTTGAAACACTTTAATAACGAACGATAAACGATGTGAATGTTACAATGTTCGCTTAATGGAGGTCTGATATGGAGCAGTGGAATGGTTTTGTAGAAGGTATATGGCAGGAAAGGATCAATGTAAGAAGTTTTATCCAAAAAAACTATGCAAGCTACTTAGGTGACGAGTCATTCTTAGAGGGCATCAGCCATAAGACTGAAGCGGTTTGGAAAAAATGCGAACAACTGCTTAGGGAAGAACTTGAAAAAGGTGTCTTGGATATCGATGTGGAGAACATCTCGGGGATCGACAACTTTGAACCGGGATATATCGATAGGGACAATGAAGTGATTGTTGGTCTGCAAACCGATGCTCCGCTAAAGCGGATGATCAACCCTTATGGTGGGGTAAGAATGGTGCAGACTGCCCTTGAAGCCTACGGATTTGATCATAGTAAAAAGGTGGAGGAGATATTCGGCAAGTACAGAAAAACACATAATCAGGGAGTGTTTGACGCCTATTCTAAAGAAACGCTTCTTGCTAGAAAAACAGGACTTTTGACCGGTCTTCCCGACGCTTATGGAAGAGGACGCATTATCGGCGATTACCGTAGAATTGCTCTTTACGGGCTTGACAGGCTGATCGAGGAAAAAATCAAAGACCATGATAAGCTCAGCGGGGTCTTTAGCGAGGAACTGATTCGCTTAAAAGAAGAAGTTAAGGATCAGATACGCGCCCTTAAGGAGACAAAAAGCATGGCGCTTAAATACGGGATAGATCTCTCTCAACCCGCAAACAATGCCAAAGAGGCGGTTCAATTTGTCTACATGGGATACTTGGCAGCTATCAAAGAAAACAACGGTGCTGCGATGAGTCTAGGCCGCATCAGTTCGTTTTTAGACATCTATTTCGAAAGGGACCTGAAAAAAGGAGCGATCACCGAATATGAAGTCCAGGAGCTGATCGATCAGCTGGTGATCAAACTGAGACTTGCAAGACATCTGAGGACGCCGGATTATAACGAACTTTTTGCAGGGGATCCTACATGGGTGACAGAAGCGATCGGCGGAATGAGCATTCATGGAATCCCTCTTGTGACCAAGACCTCCTTTAGGTTTTTACATACGCTAACCAATCTAGGAGCTGCTCCAGAACCTAATATGACCGTGTTGTGGTCTGAGAACCTTCCGGAGAACTTTAAGAGCTACTGCGCGAAAATGTCGATCGAGACGGCTGCGATCCAATACGAAAATGATGACATCATGCGCGGTGTCTACGGTGATGATTATGGAATAGCATGCTGCGTTTCAGCAATGGAGCTTGGCAAGCAGTATCAGTTTTTTGGAGCAAGGTGCAATTTGGCAAAATCGCTGCTTTACGCCATTAACGGTGGAGTGGATGAAATGACTGGGATCAAGGTGATCGAAGGCGTTAAAAAACTCCATGCCGACAGGCTTGATTATGAAACGGTGAAAGATAATTTCTATAAGGTGATCGATGAGGTTGCAAAGCTCTATGTCAGCACGATGAACACCATTCATTATATGCACGACAAATACGCATACGAAGCCGGTCAGATGGCGCTGCACGATACCGATGTAGATCCGATCATGGCATTTGGGGTCGCCGGCATGTCTGTGGTGGCAGACTCCTTAAGCGCCATAAAATACGCGGCTGTAAAGCCAGTGGTGGTCGACGGGGTCACGGTCGACTTTGAGATTGAAGGAGCGTTTCCTAAGTTTGGCAATGACGATGACAGAGTGGACGATATCGCAGTAGAGGTGCTTAAAGTATTCATAAGATCCCTTAGAAAGCATAAGGCGTATAAGAACGCAGAACACACACTTTCGGTGCTTACAATCACGTCGAATGTGGTGTATGGCAAAAAAACAGGTGCCACCCCAGATGGAAGAAAACAAGGTGATCCTTTTGCCCCTGGTGCGAATCCGATGCATGGAAGAGATGAGAATGGAGCGCTTGCCTCCCTCAATTCGGTGGCTAAACTTCCGTACAGAAACGTCTGTGAAGACGGTATCTCGAATACGTTCACAGTGGTGCCGGGTGCGCTTGGAAAAACTCTTGATGAAAGAAGGGTCAATCTTTACCGAATTATGGACGGTTACTTTGCCCAAGCGGCGCATCATTTGAATGTGAACGTGTTCGATAAGGAAATGCTGATTGATGCGATCGATCATCCTGAGAAGTATCCGAACTTGACGATCAGGGTTTCAGGATATGCGGTCAACTTCAATAGACTATCCAGGGAGCAGCAACTTGATGTGATCAACAGAACGTTCCATAGGAGCGTATGATAGGCAGGAGGGGACGCTGTGGGAAGAATACACGCGATTGAGTCGATGGGGCTGCTTGATGGTCCTGGCATTAGGGTGGTCGTATTTTTTCAGGGGTGCGAGTTGAGATGTGACTACTGCCATAATCCGGATTCATGGAACATGGATGGCGGGACAGAATATTCCTATGAGGAACTGGTAAAAAAAGTGAAAAGGTATCAGCCGTATTTCAAACGTTCTGGCGGTGGTGTGACCTGTTCTGGAGGCGAGCCTCTTTTACAAGGGGAGTTCTTGTATGAATTTTTAAAATCCTGTAAAGAGGCCGGTATACACACAGCGATAGACACCGCCGGCTACAGTTATGACTCAAGATGGATCGCTAAAATCCTTGAACAGACCGATTTGGTGATTCTCGATATCAAGCATACCCATGAAGAGGGGTTTTGTGAACTGACAGGAGGCGCTTATCCGGTTCTCTTAAAGTTTATCGATTTGCTGAACGAGGGTGGGTCAAAAGTGTGGGTCAGGCACGTCGTAAGACCGGGTGTATCCGATGCTTCAGAACATCTAAAAAGTGTGGAGCACCTTGCGTACAGGCTCAAGAATCTTGAAAGGATCGAGTGGCTGCCTTACCATACGATGGGACTTGAAAAGTATGAAAAGATGGGAAGAACCTATCTCAAAAAATAAAGACAGCCGAAATCCATTAGGAGATCGGCTGTTTTTCATATTTCTCTCAAGTCCTGTAAAAGTTTTGTCTTCTCCTGAGTCTTGGCGTCTTTCATTTTAATGACTTTTGCAGGCGAACCGGCCACCACGGCACCAGCTGGCACATCAGAAGTTACGACAGCGCCTGCTGCCACAACAGAGCCTTCACCGATACGCACGCCTTCAAGGATAACCGCGTTAGCGCCTATCAGTACGTCGTTTTCGACAATCACCGGTGTCGCTGAAGGTGGTTCGAGAACTCCTGCAAGTACTGCGCCCGCACCGACGTGGACGTTTGTGCCTACAGTGGCCCGCGCGCCTAGCACGGCATTCATGTCAATCATCGCACCTTCGCCTACTGATGCCCCTATATTGATTACCGCTCCCATCATGATTACTGCACCAGTACCGATATGGACTCTGTCTCTGATGATCGCGCCTGGTTCGATCCTTGCATTGATGGATTTAATGTCAAGTGTAGGAATCGCGGAGTTTCTGCGGTCGCCTTCGACATAGTAGTCTGTGATCATCGATGCGTTGTTGGCGATGAAAACTTTAATGTCATCGTATTCGCCGATAAGGAACCAGTAACTACCTTGTCCGAATATTTTTATCGATGGTGAAGTGATGGCGCTAAGGTCACCCTGAATATGAACTTTAACAGGCGTGGATTTCTTGGCATCCTTGATGAACTTGGCAATTTGGTATGGGTCTGTAAAATCATATTCTGGCATTTTTGTCCTCCTTTATTAAGTCGTGCATCGTATAAAGTCCTGGTTCTTTGTTCATTAGGAAATGAGCCGCTCTTAGCGCGCCTCTGGCAAACACCGCCCGCGACTGCGCCTGGTGTTTGATGGTGATGTCCTCTTCGCATCCTGCGAAAATCACCTCGTGCTCACCGACAAGAGTTCCGCCTCTAACTGCGTGTATTCCCAGTTCGAGGGGGAGGCGTTTTGCTTGATTGCCATGTCGGCCATATGTGTTATGAAGTCTATGGTCAGTCGCCCTGTGAACGGCATCAGCCAGCATAAGCGCCGTGCCAGATGGTGCGTCTTCTTTTCTATTATGATGTTTTTCGATGATTTCCACATCGAAGCTGTCTGTCATAAGGGCTGCGTACTCCTCTAAAATACTCTCGATCAGATTAATACCGTAGGACATGTTGGCAGATCTGAAAACCGGAATTTTCTTCGAGGCTTCATCGATCAGACGAATTGTCTGCTGTGAAAGTCCTGTCGTACAGATGACCGCCGGTCGATTCATTTTCAGTGCGAATGCGATAAGCGCATCTACCATGCTATGGTGTGAGAAGTCGATGATGACATCGAATGTAGAGACCACTAGGTCAAAGGACTGGTATACCGGGTAATCACATGCCGCATGCCGTAAATCGGTACCGACTGTGATCGTCGCTGCTTCGTCTTCTTTGACGAGGCCCTCAACGACCTTACCCATGGTTCCTGTGCAACCGTTTAAAAGGATGTTCATTCAGACCTCCAATCCGTATGCAAGTAAGACCTGGTCAAGCGCTCTATGCTCCTGATCGTTTAACGGTATCAGGGGAAGTCTCAGATGATTATTGATTTTACCGAGACTGCTAAGCGCAGCTTTGACAGGAATCGGATTCGTTACTGAAAAGAGCGCATCGACCAAAGGTTTGAGTTGAAATTGAATTTCAAGCGATCGCTTGTGGTCGTTGTTGAAATAGCTACTGCAGAGTTCAGCTACTTTGCCGGGATCGATATTGGAAACCACCGAGATGACTCCGCTTGCTCCAAGGGAAAGGAAACTATGGATCATGTCATCGTTTCCAGAGTATAGCTTGAATCCGTCATCAATAAGCATTGCCACTTCGACGATTTCTGACAGATTGGACGTCGCCTGTTTGATGCCGACGATGCGATCAAAAGACTTAAGTCTTGCTATGGTGCGCGGTTCGATGTTGGCCCCGGTCCTGCTTGGCACATTGTAAAGGAGGATCGGCAGATCCGTCTGATCGTGTATCGCCTGATAGTGGCGGTAAATGCCTTCTTGCGAGCTTTTGTTGTAATATGGATTTACAATTAGGGCCGCATCAGCTCCGACAGCTTGTGCGAATTTAGTCATTTTGACGGCGGTAAGCGTATTGTTGCTTCCTGTGCCGAAGATCACCGGTACGCGTTTATTGATCCTTGCCACTGCGAATACCATCACCTCTTTGAGTTCCTCCTCTAAAAGTGTGGCTGCCTCGCCGGTGGTTCCTAGAATGACAAGAGCGCTTGTTCCGGATTCGATTTGCCAGTCGATTAGGTTTCCAAATGATTCATAGTCGATGCCCCCGTCCGGTTCGAACGGGGTGACTAGCGCTGTAGCTGAACCTGTAAAAATCATAGTTGCTTCCTTTCTTATGAAAGGTGCCTTAAATCAAATTGTTCTCAATCATATATTGAGCGATTTGAACTGCATTGGTTGCCGCACCTTTACGAACGTTATCGGCTACACACCACATGTGTAGTCCGTTGTCTACTGAGTTGTCGCGGCGAACTCGACCAATAAACACTTCATCTTTTCCTGTAGCGTCTAGCTGTGTAGGATAAATGTTGTTTTGAGGATCGTCCTGCAAGATGATTCCAGGAGCATCCGCCAAGTGTCGTACCGCATCTTGTAAGTCAAATGGACGATTGAATTCGACTGCGATCGTCTCTGCGTGTGAGTTGGTCACAGGAACCCTTACTGTAGTCGCTGTGACGCGTATGTCGTAATCATCCAGAATTTTTTTCGTTTCCTCGATCATCTTGATTTCTTCTTTTGTATATCCATCTGCCATAAAGACATCGATATGCGGAAGACAGTTGTTTGCAATCGGGTGAGGATAGTTTTTTGGCGCCTCGCCCTTTAGTCCGTTCTCAAGGTCTGCGATTCCTGCAACACCAGAACCCGACACCGACTGATAGGTGGAGTAGATCACACGTTTCAGGCCGTATGCCTTTTGTAGGGGTTTAAGTGCCACCATGGCTTGTATCGTAGAACAGTTTGGATTCGCGATGATTCCCTTGTGTCCTTTGATCGCTTCAGGATTGACTTCTGGTACGACTAAAGGTACCATCTCGTCCATACGCCATGTGCTTGAGTTGTCGATGACAACGACTCCGTTCTTAGCGGCGATTGGAGCGAACTTTAAGGAGATGCCCCCGCCTGCGGAGAAGAGGGCGATGTCGATGTCCCTGTCAAAGGAATGCTCGTTGAGTTCTTCAACAGTGTGTTCCTTTCCGTTCACCATCAGTTTTTCGCCAGCGCTTTTTGCCGACGAGAATAAGTATAAGTTGTCATAAGCGAGTTTTCTTTCTTCAATTACCTTAATGAATGTTCTTCCGACCATGCCTGTGGCACCGACGATTGCTAAATTAATTTTCTTCATGTGATCACCTCATCTAGATTATGGTACACTGTGGTAAACAACTGATGTAAGTCTGCGCAGACGTTGATATATCAATGGTTTAACCGTATTTTGTAATTCATTGTATCACAGTCACGAAAAGGTACAATAAAAACTGTGAAAAAACTTTAAATTTTAAAAAACATCTGTACCAGTACAGAGATTGAAAGCTGATACAGCTTAAACTTGCTAAAATGTCAGTCGAAGTTTAGAATGGAATGAGTTAAGGAGGATACTATGAACGAACTGAATAAAATAACAACGATAAGAAGAGAATTACATAAGATACCCGAAATAGGATTTCATGAACTGAAAACCAGAGCGCTACTTACTCATTATCTAGAGGAGACCGGCGCTCAGATTCACCACGGATTTTGTAAAACGGCTGTGATCGCTTATTTTGAGTTCAAAAAGGGAGCGCCCACAATCGCATTTAGGTCCGATATGGACGCACTGAGCCTCAGTGAAAATACGGAACATGAATATAAGTCGGTTCATGAGGGTATGATGCACGCATGTGGACATGATGGACATATGGCCATGCTTTTGATGCTTGCCTACCGATTAAAGGACATGAAGCTTAAGAACTATAATGTGGCACTGGTCTTCCAGCCTGCCGAAGAGGGACCAGGTGGTGCCGAGGAGCTTGTAAAGACCGACCTGTTCAAGTCGCTGAACATCACTGCCATGTACGGTTATCATGTGTATCCTGAGTTGCCCGCCGGTACGATCGGTACGTCTAAAGGGGCGCTTATGGCGGCCACCAGTGAAATGAAAATTGAATTTTGTGGTGTCGCAAGCCATGGGGCACAGCCTCAACTTGGAAAAGACAGCCTTGTGGCAGCTGCGGAGTTCCTCTTAAGCGCACAGAGCATCATCAGCAGATCGGTTAACCCGCTAGACCCTGCCATACTCACTTTTGGGACCTTTAGCGGTGGTGAAAGGCTCAATATCATTGCAAGGAACGCGGTGCTTGAAGGAACGATGAGAACGTACAGCGACGAGGTTCACCGCCTGATTAAGACTCAGGTGGAACTTAGGGCAAAGCATATCGCCGCAGCACACGGCATGTCTGCAAATGTCGAATTTAGGGACATGTATCCTGCACTGATCAACGATAGGACGCTTGCTGAAGAGGTGATAGGGCATTTTGAACATATCATCGAAATTGAACCGGTCATGCTCGCAGAAGACTTCTCTTATTATGGAAAGGTCGTTCCGTCGCTGTTCATGTTTCTGGGTATCCGTACTGAATCCAATGGGACCCATCCGCTTCACAGCGATAAGTTCGATTTTGATGAGCAGGTTCTACTTGTAGGTGTCGATACCTATGAGTCACTGCTCCTATTCAAGGACAAGCAGTTCAAGCTTGACAAATAAGTCCCCTAGGAGTACTATGAATCCTTAGTAAAGTCGATAATGCTAAGATGTAGGAGTGATGGTATGTTACCTTATGAACTGATGGCGATCGTATATGACGATCTGACAGATGATATTGACTATGATGAGTGGTATGACCATGTGAAACATCAGTTGATCGATATGAAGATAAAGCCTTACAAGGTACTGGAAATCGGATCGGGTACCGGCAATATGACAAGGCGACTGGTGGATGACGGACTGCATGTGACTGTCGTTGAACCAAGCGAAGCCATGCTCTCAGTGCTACAGGAAAAAATGGTCGAGAATATGGGAAAAATGCAGTTTTTCAACGGACCGATCGCGACCTTCAAATCAAAGCAGCGCTTCGATGTATGCATGGCGTTTTTAGATGTTGTGAATTATATCGAGGAAGGCGAGTTAGACGCGTTTTTCGCGCGTGTGCACGAGCAGCTCTGCGCTGCGGGTGTATTTGTACTGGACTGGTCAACCCCTTATAAGCTGAGAGAAGTGATCGGTCAGAATACTTTTTCTGAAAATCATGATGACTTCGCCTATATCTGGGAGAACGATTATGTAGAAGAGGACAAGACCCTCTACTTTGATTTTGTCATGTTCACTGAGCTTGAAAACGGAACATTTGAGAGACATATCGAAACTCATCGACAGTTTGCTCATGATTTAGACACAATTATAAGGTACGCTAGTAAGTACTTTGAGGTCGTAAGCATTTTTGGCGACCATCATCATGATCCTAGTGAAAAGGATCATAGGGTTCATCTGTATTTAAGAGCGTTGGAGGAGTTATAATGGGAAAATATTTAAGAGTACTCGCCGGAAAGGCCAAGGATCTGTCTATCTCCTTATCGGATAGCACAGATGTGGTCTATGAGGCGTGGAAGATACATAACACAACACCGGTGGCCACTGCCGCACTTGGCAGAACCTTGACTGCGACTCATCTGATGGGTACCTTTATCAAGGACGAGAAAGCGAGCGTATCTCTACAGATAAGCGGAAGCGCTGTACTTAAGCGCATCTATGCCTATGCGGATGGAGCAGGTTTTTTAAAAGGATATGTATCTGATCCGAACATTCCACTGATGGTAAAAGACAATGGAAAACTCGATGTCAGTGGTGCTGTTGGAGTACACGGCAGTCTGATGGTATCTAGAGATACAGGATACGGCGAGCCTTTTGTCGGTCAGTCGGATCTTGTAAGCGGAGAGATAGCTGAGGACCTGGCCTATTACTATGCCCACTCGGAACAGCAACCGTCTGTCATCTCACTTGGCGTGTTTGTCGATTCAGAAGGCGTTCCGACTGCCGCTGGGGGACTTATGATACAGACGCTTCCGGATGTCAGCGAGGAATCCTTATCGTCCCTTGAAAAAAGACTACCTATGATACGGCCGATGAGCGAGATGATAGGCGAGGGCATGTCTCTTGAGGCGATCGTAGAAGAGATTTTAGGTGACATACCCTTTACCATCATGGTGGAGAACACCTTTGAGTATCGATGTGATTGTTCGCGCGACAAGGTTGAACGCGCCCTGATCACTATTGGAATCAATGAGCTTAAATCGATTTTGAACGAGGATGGACAAACTGAACTCAGTTGCCATTTTTGTGGTAAAAAATATCTTTACAATAGCAGTGACTTAAAATGGATTATCAAAGAATTAGAGCAGGGGGCAAAATAGGATGACGATTCTTTTAATGGCCTTGATCGGCGGTATTATCGGTTGGACGACCAACATCGTCGCGATCAAATTGTTATTCAGACCGATTGTCGCGTTTAAGATTCCACTTATCGGATTTACGATACAAGGTCTGATACCAAAGAGGCATCATGAAATAGCGAAGTCCGTTGCGGATACGATTGAAGAAGAATTATTGAGCCTTGAACAAGTGCTTGACCAAATGATCGAGCACCTGGATAAGAAAGCGGTACTGGCTCTATTAGAGGAAAGAATCGGTAAAGCGATCATCGAACACTTGCCGCCGCTAGCCAGATCCTTTAGCGGCAGTATCTTGGGGTATCTTCACGATATGGTCGTCAAGCAGGGAGACCAGCTGCTTAATGAAATCACTGAAGCGCTGGTTCATCAAGCGGTAGAAAAAATAAGTGTAAGTGCGATTATCGAGCAAAAAATCCTTGAGTTTGACCTGGAGGATCTTGAAAAGATTATCATTGATCTTGCAAGGACTGAATTGAAGCAGATTGAAAGACTCGGTGGAGTTTTGGGAGTGCTGATCGGTATCATTCAAGGACTCTTGGTAGTATTCATCCTATAAGAAATTACAGGACTCATAAAAACAAAAAACCTACAAACGGAATTGCAAAATCCCGATTGTAGGTTTTATTATTTTTTTGCATTGGGATAAAGCTCATAAAAGTCGCTGAGGGCTTCATCCATCAGACGTCTGTCCAAAGGCGAAAGCCTATTGATTTCTGGCGGGTCGATTAGGGGAATGATCGTGTAACTTATCTGATTGTACTCGTCCTCCTTATCCACCCAGAATGGAAGATAGTCGACATCGGTGTAGAGAGAATCATTGAATTTTTCTATGGTCAGACTCAAGATCAGACCGGTGTCTGAATAACGCCAGCGCTGATTCGAGATAAGGTTTCCGAGCGAATAGTTGACATAGGTGACTTTCTTTTCAGTTGCGACATACCCATCCGGTTGAATGCTATGAGGATGGGACCCGATGATCCAGTCCACACCTTTTGAAGACAGTAGATTTGCCACTTCAACCTGACTGCTGTGCGCTTTTCGTTGGTATTCGTGTCCCCAATGGACGAATGCGAGTATGCCGTCGACTTGCTGTGATTTCAAATAGGCGATCTGCTCGTCGATAAGTTCTTCTGTTGTGACATTGACCATGTGAGGATAGCCGGAAGGCACCGGCATGCCGTTGGTGCCGAAGGTACTGCTGAAAATTCCGATTTTCATCCTTCCGTTATCGATGATGATAGGCAGGTTCTCCTTGTCGCCATAGGCCGTTCCAACAGGTATCAACCCATTGTTCTCCAGGTGTTTGAGGGTCGTCTCGATACCGTAGAATCCGTTGTCCGCGCTATGGTTGTTTGCGGTCGCGATGACATCGAAGGATGCGTTTTTAAGCGCTTTTGCGATAGCGACAGGTGATCTAAACCTAGGAAAGCCGCTGTAACTTGTTGGGTCTTCTGTCAGGGTGGTTTCTAGGTTTCCAATTAGGTAGTCGGACGAAGTGAAGTGTCCCAAAATATAATGAAACCAGGGGCTAAAGTCATATTCGCCGCTTGATGCCTTATATGCTGACAAGTACTGTGTGCCGTGAACCATGATGTCACCGGTGAACATGAGCGTTAGCGAGTGGTTATCTTCTTTACCATAAAATAGATCATAGTCACTATGGGCAAAACCTACATTGCCAAACAGGAGTACAATCATCAATAGTACAAGTATTTTCTTCATAATACCTCCATTTCTCATCCTCTATTATGTCACAAACAAAGAAAGAATACATCTCAGAAAATTTATATGGCTTTCGGTCTTAGTTACAAAGTTGTAACTTGTTCGAAATGCCGATTTTTTCTCTTTTTTTATCGATGATGGCAGTGGCGCTGTTTGCACCATATAAATAATTTGATATATTAAATAATTTAAAACGCCATTGCGTAAACATTCTGAAAATTGCTCAAAATATTACGGTAATGTAGTAAACTATTTCTCGTAAGGCCAACTCAAAACAACTTCTAAGGGGGAGTAAAATGTTTAGAAAAATTACCGCATTACTTTTAGCTCTTGTCATGATGCTTAGTATGGCAGCATGTACAAGCACATCAGAAGCGAAGTCTTCAGACGAGTGGAAAATCGGTATCCTAACTGGTACTGTATCTCAAAATGAAGAAGAATACCGTGCTGCTGAAAATGTTGTAAAAAAATACGGTGAAGACAAGATCGTTGTTAAGACGTATCCTGACAAGTTCATGGATGAACAGGACACGACTATTTCAAACATCGTAGAACTTGCTTCAGATCCACAAATCAAAGCTCTTATTATCGTTCAAGCGGTTCCTGGCGTTTCTGCAGGTATCGAAAAAGCTAGAGAAATTCGCGGAGATGACTTACTGATTATCGCGGGCGTTCCTGGTGAAGATCCATCTATGATCGCTGATAAAGCGGACATCGTATTCGCACTTGACGAACTTACAATGGGTAAAGCGATTCCAGAACTTGTAAAAGAAATGGGCGGCACAACATTTGTTCATTATTCTTTCCCACGTCATATGTCTTACGCGCTTCTTGCAGCAAGACGTGACCTTTTCAAAGAAAACTGTGAAGCTTTAGGAATCGAATTTGTAGATGCTACTGCTCCAGACCCAACAGGTGATGCTGGCGTTCCTGGCGCTCAACAGTTCATTCTTGAAGATGTGCCTAGAATGGTTGCCAAATACGGTAAAGACACTGCATTCTTCTCAACAAACTGTTCAATGCAAGTACCTTTGATTGAAGCAGCACTTGAGCAAGGCGCTATGTTCCCACAACCTTGTTGTCCATCTCCAACACACGGATTCCCATCTGCGTTGGCACTTGAAATTGATGCTGACAAGACTGGCGACATGCCATACATCATCGACCAAATCTCTGCAGCAATCGCAGAAAAAGGCGGCGAAGGCAGATTCGGAACATGGGCGGTGCCAGTATCGATGATGTTCATCGAAGGCGGCGTTGAGTATGCGGTAGCATGGATCAACGGCGAAACTGATCCAGCAGCTGGCGCACTTGACATGGATGTGTTAAGAGCTAAGTTCGAAGGATACGCAAAAACAGAAATCAACATCGAAACGCTTACAGATAACGGCGTAACGTATGATAACTATTTAATGATTCTTTTAGATGCATACATCTTCTAAAAATTTGTTAAAAGCAAAGTAAACAATAATCAAGGTTGCCTATTCGGCAACCTTGACTTATGAAACTAAGGAATAAGGGGGATGCAAATGTACGCACTTGAAATGAAGGGGATTATCAAAGAGTATTATGGTAACCGCGTATTAAAAGGTGTGGATTTATGCGTAAAGCCAGGTGAAATTCACGCACTACTTGGGGAAAACGGTGCTGGTAAGTCGACCTTGATGAATATTTTATTTGGCATGCCGGTGATTCATGGTACTGGTGGGTTCCAAGGTGAAGTGAAAATGGGTGGGGAAGTCGTTGAGATCAAATCACCTATGGAAGCGATGGCACGCGGAATCGGTATGGTACACCAGGAGTTCATGCTTGTACCTGGATTTACGATTACTGAAAACATAAAACTCAACCGTGAGATAAAAAAACATAACATCGTATCAAGAATTACAAAAAATGAAAACCTGATGTCACTGGATATGCCTCAAATGAAAAAAGATGCAAAAAAAGCGATAGACACTCTTGGTCTTGATATTGAGGAATGGGCGCTTGTTTCAGGACTTCCTGTAGGTCACATGCAGTTTGTCGAAATAGCACGTGAAATAGATAAACTTGGAATCAAGATGCTTGTATTCGATGAACCGACCGCGGTACTTACAGAATCGGAAGCGGACAATCTGCTAAAAGCGATGAAGCACCTTGCCAGCACGGGTATTGGAATCCTGTTCATCACGCATCGTCTAGATGAGGTAATGGATGCGGCTGACTCAATCACAATCTTAAGAGATGGTGAACTGGTTGCGACAAGAATGAAGACGGACACAAACGTCCTTGAACTTGCAGAACTTATGGTAGGACGAAAAGTAGAAATGAAACGCAAATCGAATGAAACGCTGACAAACATGGCGTCACCGATTGTGTTGGAAATAAATGATTTACGTGTCAAAATGCCTGGTGAAGAAGTCAAAGGCGTTAACCTGCAGGTGAAAAAAGGTGAGATATTGGGCATTGGAGGTCTTGCTGGTCAAGGTAAGATAGGCATCGCCAACGGAATCATGGGTCTTTATGACTCAAAAGGTACTGTAAAGTTGAATCAAAAGGTCCTAGATATAAGTAATACGACAGCAGTACTAGATGCGGGTCTCGCATTTGTCTCTGAAGATAGAAGAGGAATCGGACTGCTTCTGGAGACTTCGATCGAAGATAATATCGCTATCTCTGCGATGAAAGTGAAACAGGAGTTTTTAAACCATTATGGTCCTGTCAAGTTAAGGGACAGCAAGACGATTAGAAAACACGCACTCGATATGATCAAGGATCTGGACATTCGTTGTACCGGACCTACACAGGCAACAAGAAGACTAAGTGGCGGAAACCAGCAAAAGGTGTGCGTCGCAAGAGCGCTTACACTTAATCCAGAAGTACTTTTTGTATCAGAGCCTACAAGAGGGATCGATATCGGCGCAAAAAAGTTAGTGCTTGACACGCTTGTCGAACTCAACGAGAAACATGGAATGACAATTGTGATGACTTCATCGGAACTTGCTGAACTCAGAACCATTTGCGACCGTATCGCGATTGTCTGTGAGGGTAAGGTAGAAGGGGTATTGGAACCGGACGCGTCCGATGTGGACTTTGGACTGATGATGTCAGGTGATTATCATAAAGTCAAAAGAGAAGGAGGTATAGCCTAGTGGAAATTAATCGTGAACGAATCACACTTGGTGACAGGTGGAAAAAACTGGCCTCTAGCTCGACTTTCCCGAGAATGATCATTACCCTATTCTTTGGATTAGTGTGCATTATGGCGATAGCTCAAGGGCTTCAGTTTCCACAATTGATGTCTAGCTCTCTTGGACGTTTTGGCATGAATGCAATTTTAGTGCTTGCGATGGTACCGGCGATTCAGTCGGGTATCGGACCTAACTTCGGACTACCCCTTGGTATCATCACAGGACTACTTGGTGCGCTTATCAGCGTTCAGCTAGGCTTTACCGGGATTTTCGGATTTGCGGCGGCTCAAGCGATCGCCCTACCTTTTTCGATTGGAGTAGGTATCCTGTTCGGTATGATGCTCAATCGTGTAAAAGGCTCTGAGATGATCGTATCCACTTATACTGGCTTCGCAGTGGTTTCACTCATGAGTATCGGTTGGATTTTCCTTCCCTTCACAGATGCTAGAATGAAATGGCCTTTAGGACCTGGTTTAAGAAACGTCATCTCTCTTGACGGCGTCTATGCTGGAATTCTGAATGATGCCTTTTCACTGAAGTTCCTTACTGAAAAAGCGTCAGGTAAGATGATAGTGCTCTTTAACCAGACGGAATCCTATTTGACACAAAACTATGATTCGACACTGTATGTGAACAACTTCAATATTCCGTTTTTACTGATCGCTGTCGTGTTCTTCGCATGTTACCTGATGTGGCTGTTTACAAAATCAAGAACAGGCATGATGCTTAAAGCTGCTGGTGACAATCCGAGATTTGCTAAGGCGAACGGAATCAATGTAGACAAATACAGAGTGCTTGGAACGACACTTTCTACGGTGCTTGCTGGTGCTGGAATCATCGTATTTTCGCAAAGCTACGGCTTTATGCAGTTGTATCAGGCACCGCTTATGGCGGCGTTCCCGGCTGTTGCTGCGATACTGATCGGTGGAGCGAGTGCGAAGCATGCGAAAATATCACATGTTTTGATCGGGGCTTTCCTGTTCCAAGGTCTTCTGACTATTTCGCTACCGGTTGCCAATGCGATGTATCCTGAAGGAAACTTATCAGAAATCCTCAGAATGATCGTTCAGAACGGCGTAATTCTTTATGCGCTGACTAAAGTAGGAGGGGAGAGCTAATGTCTGAATTTGTGAGTGTGCCATCAAAAGAGCTTTCTTTTAAAACTAAAGTAAAAAATTTCGTGATGCACCATATCGTGATGTTGATTTTCCTGACCATCTGTATCGCAGGTATCATCTTGGCGAATCAGTCTCCTTTTTACCTGGTGAGCCAGCTGCTTGAGCGTATTTCAAGGAATACCTTCCTTGTACTTGCACTAATTATCCCGGTAATCGCAGGGATGGGGCTCAACTTCAGTATCATCATCGGTGCCATGGCGGGGCAGATCGCTGTGGTGATCGCCAAAAACTTCGGTTTTGGCGGTGTCGGAGGCATGATCTTCGTTATGGCGGTTGCCGTTCCGATCGCTATTCTTTTCGGTATCCTGATCGGAAAACTGCTTAACAAGACACGTGGCCAGGAGATGATTGCAAGTATGATCGTCGGATTCTTTGCCAATGGATTGTATCAGCTGCTGTTTTTAGTATTCGTGGGACTTATCATTCCGATGAAGAACACGGATATCCTGTTGAGAACGGGAGTGGGCCTAAGAAATACGGTTGACCTTGCAGGTAAAAATCCTGTGAACGATATCGGTCTGACCAGCGACGGATTGAAGTATTCTATCGATTCCATCTGGAAGATGGGAATATTCAATATCATGTTCTTTGTGGGTTTGGTAGTATTCCTGTTCGCACTTGGATCAATGTTTAGAAATAACATTGCAGCTGCGCTAAGGCTTAAAGAGGATCATCTGATCACTCGAATCCTGACTCCTTCTAAAGAAAAATCAAAGAACGTTCAAATCATCGGTATGGCAATAGCCGCATTTTTCGCAATCTGGGGATTTGTCGTTCACTATTTGAAGATCGGATCACCGGACATCCTTATGATCAGATCGCTGAAGTTTCCGATTGTAACTGCTATCCTGATCGGTCTTGTTGCCTTATTTAATGTTATTATCCAAAAGACAAAGCTCGGCCAGGACTTTAGAACGGTAGGGCATGATCAGCACGTCGCGAAGATATCGGGTATTCAAGTTGATAAGGTGCGTGTCGTAGCGATTACGATTTCGACTGTGCTTGCGGCATGGGGACAAATCATTCTTCTACAAAATGTAGGTGTGTTAAATACCTACGGTTCGCATATGACCATCGGTCTTTTCTCTGTAGCGGCACTTCTTGTAGGTGGAGCATCGGTTTCTAAAGCGACGAACGGTCAGGCGTTTTTAGGTGTGCTTTTGTTCCATACCCTGTTCATCGTTTCGCCGACAGCCGGCAAGAACCTGTTTGGAGATCCTCAGATAGGAGAATTCTTCAGGGCCTTTGTCGCTTATGGAGTCATCGGCTTATCGCTTGGTCTTTATGCATGGAAAAGGGCGATGGCCAAAAGAAGTGCATGACGACTTGATTTAAGCGTTTGTTAAGGATATACTTAGAGGACCCGGTCTTTTGGGATCGGGTCTCTTTAAAAATAATGCTAAAATGAGTTTTTCTATTGACGAAGCTTTCTATGCGTGGTAGAATACTCTAGTAAATCAAAGCAGAACTTCGGTTCTCACCTTGCAAGACAATGTCTGCGGGTTAATCACACTTTACAAGCAGATTTTAAGTAGGTTCCTACTTCAGACCTGTGACTTCGTGTAATTAATCGAGCAGCCGAAAGCTGCTCGTTTTATATTGTAAACAAAGTATATTTAACGCAGGAGGTGTTAATATTAACAAGAAATTTGATCGTAGACCACCAGCAAAAAAAGATAACACAGAGCTTAACGAAGATATTCGTGACAGAGAAGTACGTCTGATTGGTGCGGATGGAGAAGCATTAGGGATTGTTGATGGGCGTGAAGCGCTTCGCTTAGCACAAGAACAAAAGCTTGACCTTGTAAAAATTGCACCAACAGCAAAACCTCCAGTTTGTAAAATCATGGATTACGGTAAACACCGCTATGAGAAGCAAAAGAAGGAAAAAGAAGCGCGCAAGAAGCAGAAGACTGTCACTCTTAAAGAAGTCAGACTTTCGCTAAATATTGAAAAGAACGACATGGAAACAAAAGCTAAAAACGCAATTAAGTTTCTACAAGCTGGCGATAAAGTAAAAGTATCACTAAGACTTCGTGGTCGTGAAATGGCTAACGCTGGTGCCGCTACTGAAGTAATCAACAGATTCCTTGAAGCTGTTGGTGAAGATTTAGCAACACTTGACGCTAGACCTAAACTTGAAGGACGTAGTGTAATCGCTATTTTATTACCAAAGAACTAAGTCGGAAGGAGGACTAAAGTTATGCCAAAAATGAAAACACATAGAGGTGCTGCAAAGCGCGTTAGAAAAACTGGTTCAGGAAAATTAAAACGCTCTCACGCATTCACTAGTCATATCTTAACTAAAATGACTACTAAAAGAAAAAGAAAACTTAGAAAATCAGGAATGATTTCTAAAGGCGACATGAAACGTGTAAAAACATTGGTTCCATATTTATAGAAATTTGATTAGAAGGAGGTATTTAGAATGCCAAGAATTAAAGGCGCGGTAAACGCGAAGAAAAAACATAAAAGAATACTTAAGATGGCTAAAGGTTACTACCAGTTAAAGTCAAAAGTATTTAGATCTGCTAACCCACAAGTACTAAGAGCCTTAAGATCTGCTTTCATCGGTAGAAAACTTAAGAAACGTGAGTTCAGAAAACTTTGGATCACTCGTATCAACGCTGCAGTTAGACCACACGGCTTGTCTTACTCAAAATTCATGCACGGTCTTAAGCTTGCTGATGTAAACATCAACAGAAAAATGCTTTCAGAAGTGGCTATCCACGACGCTGAAGGTTTTGCAAAACTTGTTGAAACTGCAAAAGCTAAATTAGGTTAGTTAAAACGTATAAATCCTCATGATAAGTCATGAGGATTTTTTGCGTGTATAGGAGAAATCGACTTGTATCTGAATATGGATACTTTCAGCAGTCGGCTAGCTCTTTTTCCCTTTAAATGGTATAATAAGCGGGATATCATTTTGGAGGTATTACATAATGAGTATTGTAAGTCTAATAGAAAGATCCAAACTGAAGCCGGCACAGGTTTTTGTCGTGGGCTTCGCAGCAATTATAATGATAGGAGCGATACTGCTCAATTTACCTATAGTCACGGTGTCCGGTGAAAGAATAGGTTTTGTCAACGCGCTGTTCACTGCCACATCGGCCGTGTGTGTGACAGGTCTTGTAGTCGTGGACACAGGGACTTACTGGAATGTGTTCGGGCAAAGTATCATTCTTCTTCTGATACAGATAGGCGGGCTTGGTTTCATGACCATGGCGACCCTGATTTCATTACTGATCGGCAGACGAATCTCGCTGCAGGGCAGGTTGCTGATGCAGGAATCCCTGAACCACTTTAACATATCAGGTGTCGTACGTCTGACAAAATATGTCGTTTTGATGACCTTTTTGATTGAAGCGGTGGGCGCCTTCTTGCTCTCATTCAAGTTCATACCCTTGTTCGGCAGGTCGAAAGGGATCTTCCTTAGTGTGTTTCACGCGGTGTCGGCCTTCTGTAACGCCGGATTTGATCTTATGGGTAATTTTACAAGCTTAACCGGTTTTGTAGACGATGTGTTTGTCAACACGGTCATTTCCCTTTTGATCATCATCGGTGGTCTAGGATTCGCCGTGATTCTTGATCTTTTAAAGTCAAGAAGCGTGAAGCGGTTGAGTCTGAACACCAAACTGGTTCTTTCCACATCCGCAGTACTTCTTCTTGCAGGTTTTGTGCTGACCTTGATCTTTGAATGGACGAATCCGGGTACTTTGGGTACACTTTCACTTAAAGGTAAGGCGCTCGGTGCGATGTTCGTCTCTGTGACGACTCGAACAGCCGGGTTCAACACGGTTCCGATGGAACTTTTAAGACCGAGCACCCTTATTCTCGCGATGGCGCTGATGTTTATCGGGGGTTCGCCCGGTTCGACTGCGGGTGGTATCAAGACCACTACGATAGCCCTTGTGTTCTATACGATCTATTCGGTTACACAGGGTAAGCAGGATACCGAGGTGTTTAGAAGAAGAATCAACAGAGATGCGATAAACAGGGCTCTTGCAGTGCTGGGTATAGGTATCACAGTCGTAGTCATCGTCATGATGGTCCTGTCCTTCACAGAACACGGGCAGTCACTGACGAGCATCATGTTTGAAACGTTTTCGGCGTATGGAACGGTTGGGCTTTCGATCGGTCTGTCCGGAAAATTATCACTGTTTGGAAAACTGATTGTTGCGGGTACGATGTTCATGGGAAGACTCGGTGGACTTACAATCGTATTTGCACTTGCCAATAGACAAAGGGCCCATACGGCCAATTTAAAATATCCTGAAGAAAAAGTGACGGTAGGTTAGGGAGAATTTGATGAAAAAACAATTTGTAATTCTTGGAACAGGCCGATTCGGCTCGAGTATTGCCATGAAACTCATGGATCTAGGCGCTGAGGTGATGGTGGTGGATAAGGACGAGGACATCATTCAGAGTATGGCGGATAAGGTTACTTATGCTGTACAGGCCGATGTCACCGATGAAAACTCGATTCAGGCACTGGGTATCAGAAACTTTGATACTGCCGTCGTCACAATCGGTGACGATATCCAGTCGTCGATTCTTGTGACGCTGATGGTCAAGGAACTTGGACTCAAGAGGATCATCGCAAAAGCGCAAACGGAGCTTCATGCCAAGGTGCTTTATAAGATCGGCGCGGACCGTGTGGTCTTCCCTGAGCGTGAGATGGGCATCAGGGTCGCCAAGAACCTGATGTCGTCAAACTTCATGGATTTCATCGAACTCGCTCCCGATTACAGTATCGTTGAAATCGCGCCTCTTAACGATTGGTTGGGTCAAACACTCCTTAGCCTCGATATCAGAGGTAAGTTCGGCCTTAACGTCATGGCGATAAGAAAAGGAACCGACATCAACATTTCGGTGATGGCTAATGATGTCATCGAAGCCGGCGACATCATGGTTGTGATCGGACATAACGACGATTTGAGAAAATTGGAAGGAAACTGATATGCTCATCGCCTCCAATCAGAATAAGCAGTACAAATGGCTGAAGTCATTGACTAAAAAGAAATACAGAGAACGCGAAAACGTGCTGCTCATAGAGGGACGCAGGATGGTGCAGCACGCGCTTGAGGTGGGAATAAAGCCTAAGTTGATTGCTGTAAGCGAAGCCCATCAAGACGAGTACGCTGATTTCAGTGTTGATTTTGTATTTAAAGGTGACTTGTTCGAGTCAATCACAGACACGGTCAATTCACAGGGCATCTTGGCTGTGCTCGAACTGTCTGTGATCGAACAGCTTGAAAAACCTGAAGGTAGACACGTGGTGGTCTGCGACAATATCCAGGACCCGGGAAACCTTGGAACGATCATTAGGACTTGTGATGCGCTTGGTATCTACGAAGTGTATCTGACCAAGGGCTGCGTGGATCCCTATAGCGCCAAGGTGCTCAGATCGACGATGGGGTCGCTCTTTAAGGTCTCGATATTTAAAAACTGGGATGCTGTCGAGCTGATGAACCTGCTTCATGAGCACGAGTACCATGTCGTCGCAACAGCCCTTAAGAACAGCGTTTCGATTGTCGATTTCAAGCCTGAAGACCCGGTCGCCATCGTCTTTGGTAACGAGGGCAACGGAGTCAGTGAGGAAGTGCTCGACTTGATTGATACTGCGGTGCATATTCCCATGGTAGGGAGTGCCGAATCGCTCAATGTAGGTGTGGCGGCAGGAATAGCGCTCTATCATCTAAATACGTATTGCGCAGGCAAACCGACTGTGCTATAATCAAACAATCAATAGTTATGACTGAGAGAGTAAGTTGTTTAACGGGTCAAGAGAGAAGCTGGTTGGTGAAAAGCTTTCCTAGAGAACAAGTGAAGTTCACTCACGAGCTGTGTTCCTGAACGAGTAGTAGGGAATGCCGGGTTACACCGTTAACTGTAATCAAGAGACCGCTACGGCGGTAATTTGGGTGGTACCGCGGAAGTTACACTTCGTCCCTATTTGGGATGGAGTGTTTTTTTATTTTCTTAAGGAGGTCAAGTATGAAAGAACGGTTAGAGGCACTTTTAGCACTTGCTAAAGTAGAAATCGTCAGTGTGGAAGATTCGGTTACGCTTCAGAACTTTAGGGTTAAGTTCTTAGGTAAAAAAGGCGAACTTACTGCGATTATGAAAGAAATGGGCAAACTTTCCAGTGAAGAACGCCCAGTCATCGGACAAGTGGCCAATGAAGTCAGAAACGGAATTGAAGCCCTTATCGCCGATAAGGCCGAGGGGATCCACAAGAAGGAGCTAAACGCGAAGTTTGAAGGCGAAAGCCTAGATGTGACGTTACCAGCAAAGCAAAGCCAGTCAGGCACCTTCCATCCCTTATATAATGTACTTGATGAGATCAAATCGATCTTTATCGGAATGGGCTATGGCATTGCCGAAGGCCCTGAAGTGGAGACGGTATACAATAATTTTGACGCGCTTAACGCACCGATAGACCATCCGTCACGCAGTGAGTCGGATACGTTTTATATCACGGACAACTTGCTTCTTAGGACGCAAACTTCTCCTGTGCAGATTCGTACGATGATGAACGGAGAGCCGCCGATCAAGGTGATCTCGCCAGGGAGATGCTTTAGAAAAGATGAAATCGATGCGACTCATTCACCGATGTTCCACCAGATAGAAGGTCTGATGGTAGCGAAAGATGTGACAATGAGCGATTTAAAAGGAACGCTGAATACTTTTGTAAAAGAACTGTTTGGTGACAATGTAAGAACAAAGTTCAGACCTCACTTTTTCCCGTTTACTGAGCCAAGCGGCGAAATGGACGTTTCGTGCTTCAAATGTGGTGGAGACGGATGCAGGTTCTGCGGCGGAAGCGGCTGGATCGAAATTTTAGGCTGCGGAATGGTTCACCCGAACGTGTTGAAGGAATGTGGTATCGACCCTGAGATCTACACGGGTTTCGCATTCGGAATGGGGCTTGACCGAATTACGATGCTTAAATACGAAATTGACGATATCAGACATCTGTTCGAGAACGATGTCCGTTTCTTACAACAATTTTAGGAGGTTGCGATGTTAGTACCAGTTAAGTGGTTGAATGAATATGTTGATATCTCTACTATCGACATTAAACTATTGGAAGACAGACTTGTGATGACAGGCTCGAACACCGAAGGCGTTGCCGATTTGAAAGCCAATGCAAGCAGTGTCGTTGTCGGTCATATCACAAGCATCGTGCAGCACCCTAATGCCGATAAATTAGTGGTATGTCAAGTGGATATAGGAGCAGATGCACCTATTCAAATCGTGACAGGCGCTAAAAACATGGTGACAGGCGATTATGTGCCGGTTGCCCTTCACGGTGCCGTTCTTGCTGACGGATTAGTGATTAAAAAGGGAAAACTCAGAGGCGAAGCGTCAGAAGGCATGTTCTGCTCCCTTCAGGAGCTGGGCTTCGATGATAAGGTGATTCCAAAGGAATTCGCAGACGGTCTTCTGATCCTGGATAAGCCGTATCCTCTTGGACAAGGCATTTTTGAAGCTATCGGGCTAGACGACCATGTGATCGAGTTTGAGATTACTCCAAACAGACCGGACTGCCTGTCGATGATAGGGATGGCTAGGGAAGCTGCCGCTTCATTCGGACTTGGTTTCAAGGCACCAGACACCACGATCAAAAGTGAAGTGGAAAATATAAAGGACTATGCTAAAATAAGCGTCCTGGCGGCGGATAAGTGCCCTCGTTACGCGTGTAGGGTGGTTAAGGATGTTACGGTTGCTTCTTCTCCCCAGTGGTTGCAATCAAAATTGATAAAAGCGGGAATGAGACCGATCAACAATATCGTGGACATCACCAATTATGTCCTACTTGAGTACGGTCAACCGATTCATGCCTTTGATCTGGATAATTTAAGCGGTAGAGAAATCATCGTAAGAAACGCAAATGACGGTGAGGTGCTCACTACCCTTGATGATCAGGAAAGAAAGCTTGATGAAAGCATGCTTGTGATCGCAGACGGTGAAAAAGCGGTTGCCATAGCAGGTGTGATGGGCGGAGGCAATTCAGAAGTCAGCCCTGAGACAAAGACGCTTTTGATCGAGGTGGCAAACTTCAACAAGTCGTCAATCAGAGAGACATCTAAGAAGATCGGTCTTCGTACGGAGGCGTCTGCAAGATTCGAGAAAGGCGTCAGTCCGGAGCTGGTGATCGACGCACTTAACAGAGTCTGCAATTTGATCGAACTCTTGGGAGCAGGTCAAATCGTCGGCGGAATACTGGACGAATATCCTGTCAAACAGGTCATCAAGCCGGTCGTTGTTAGACCGGCTAGGATCAATAAGGTGCTAGGCACTGATCTTACAGCGCTTGAGATCATAGAGATACTTGAGACTTTAGGGTGCGGTATCGAAACAAATTCAGGCAGTAATATGAACATCATCGGATCGAGCTTTAACGAGATCAGTGTGAAACCGCCTTACTATAGAATGGATCTTGTAAGCGAGATTGATTTTGTAGAAGAAGTGGGTCGTATCTTCGGTTACGATAAAATCAACTCTACACTACCAAACGACCACGCGATCGGTCAGCTGACTCAAAGACAAAGCGCTGAGCAAAAGGTGCGTAGCGCGCTTACCGGTGCGGGTCTTAGTGAAATCTGCACCTACTCCTTCATCAGTCCTAAGACGCTTGACCTACTCAATATCGACAGCGACAGCGAAATCAGAAAGACTGTGATGATCAGAAACCCATTAGGTGAGGAGTTCAGCATGATGCGACCTACCCTGATGGCGAACATGCTACAGGTCATGAGCAGAAACATCAAGCGCCAGGCGGATGAAGTGAAGCTATATGAGGTTGGTAACGTCTTTTTACCTAAGGAATACCCGGTGACTGGCGAACCGATCGAAAAGCGTAAAGTGATTGTCGGCGTGGCTGGCGAGCATGAGGACTTCTTCACACTAAAAGGAGCTGTTGAAACTCTCCTTAGCAGAATCAAGGTGAGCGGTGTCACTTATAGCACTGAGAAGAACGAGTCTACTTTCCACCCAGGAAGATGTGCGAACATCCTATTGAACAATGAGGTGATCGGCATCATGGGTGAGGTGCATCCTGCGGTTCAGGACGCCTACGAAGTAAGCAAAAGACTCTATCTTGCAGAATTCGACTTTGACGCGGTGGTTGCCGCATCTGAGTCGGACAAGCTGTTTACAGCGCTTCCTAAGTTCCCTACGGCTACAAGGGACATAGCAATCACCATCTCTAAAGAGGTACTCAACCAAGAGGTGCTCGACGTGATTTTAAAACACGGCGGCGACTTGTTGGAATCGGTCAAGCTCTTCGATGTTTATGAAGGCGAGCAAATCGAAGCCGGTAAAAAATCGATGGCGTATGCCCTTAGCTTTAGAGCGGCGGACAGAACGCTTGTCGAGGAAGATATCACCGGTTCTTTCGAAAAAATCAGAATCGCTCTTGAAGAGACACTTAAGGCTGAAATCAGATAATTCAATATAAAGACATCAGAGTAGACAAGGTCATCAGTGACTTTGTCTACTTTTTTTAGGTGTCATCGGCTGTTAGGGTGAATTAGTGTGACAAATACGTGATTTTTTGAGATAAGCCATTCCAATGCTTCTATTTGCTTGGTATAATGAGTAAGATAGCAACAAATCTAACTATATGTGAAATAGGAGCGTCCATATGTCGTCTAAAAATAGAGTCGAAGTTAAAATATTGGGTCAAGAGTATAAGTTGGTAAGCGATGATTCACGCGAATATATGCAAAGTCTTGCAAACTATGTAGATGACCGCATGCTTGAAATTGCAGAATCGAATAAAAAACTGTCTACTGCGATGACTGCCGTTTTGACTGCGCTTAATATTGGAGATGACTATTTTAAATTAAAGATGGAAAACGATACGCTTAAAAAGCGTATGACCAATCCCATGTTCGATATGGACAACACGAAGCAAAAGCTTGTCAATTTCAACACGGAGCTTGAAAAGCGAAATAAGGAATACGAAGTGATGATCGCCAAGGTGGAGGAACTGCTTGAAAGTTCAAGCGTTTACGAAGAAGAGCTCGAAGCGCTTAAGGAAAAACTGAATATTTTAAGTTATGAACTGGATACCAAAGAAAAGCGTATTATCGAGTCGGACTATACGATCAAGAATTTAGAGAGTCAGATTATAGATATTAAAAGAGGTAAACGTGATTCAATCACGATAACAGACGAAGATTAACGAACCCTCGGCGGCGCTAATAAGTGTTAGCCGAGGATTTTTATTAGGAGGCACTTATGCACGAACTTTTAGCACCGGTAGGAAATTTTGAAATGCTTATGGCCGCGATCGACGGCGGTGCCGATGCGGTTTTCCTGTCTGGCCCACAGTACGGCGCAAGGGCCAAGCAAGCGAACTTTTCAGAAGAGGATTTGATCAAGGCGATTGAAATCGCACATGACTATGACGTCTCTGTGATGGTTACGCTCAACACGCTGATAAAGGAACATGAGTTTGAAGCATGCAAAACCTATATCGGATGGCTATATGAGATTGGCGTTGACGCCCTGATCGTGCAAGACTTAGGTGTGATCAACTATGCGAGAACCGCCTTTAAGGATATGGAACTCCATGGTAGTACCCAGATGGCCGTATATGATATAAACGGTGTAAAGGCTGCAAAAGCCCTTGGTCTTTCAAGAGTGGTCGTAGCAAGAGAAACGCCTCTTAGTGTGGTGAAGGAAATGCTTGGTGTTGAAGGGATCGAGCTCGAGGTTTTTGTGCATGGCGCCTTGTGTTACGGTTATTCGGGCCAGTGTCTCTTAAGCAGTGTACAAGGAGGCCGCAGTGGAAACAGAGGGCAATGCGCCCAACCCTGCAGGCTCAAGTATAGTCTGGACGGCAGCAACCCCAACTATGCGATGAGTATGAAGGATTTGAGCACGATTGACGGAATCGATGCCTTAAAAGCGCTTGATATCGCTTGCTTTAAAATCGAGGGAAGATTGAGGCACCCGGATTACGTCTATCACACGGTAAAGGCTTATCGCAGCGCGATCGACGGCGTAGGTGATGAACTGCTTGACACGCTTAAAGACAAGATGTTCAAGGCCTTTAACAGGGACTATACGGGCGGACATCTGTTAAACGATTCAAAAAAACTGAATTTCGACCTTGGAACGAACAAGGGTGAGTATATAGGAAAGACGCTGGAGTCGAGATCGAAGTTTAAACTGAAGATTAAACTGGAGAACGCGATCTACAAAGGCGACGGATTAAAAATAATTATAGACGATCATTCCAAAGGCATCGAGGTCTTTAACATATATACTAAAGAAGGTGTGAAAACATCAGCCGAAGAAGGGGAGTACGTCGAAATAGATTTTAACGGCAAAGTCGGCAAGGGATGCGTGGTATTTAGGACACGGTCTGCAAAACTTACAGAGGACCGACTTGAAGCCGGTGCCAAGAAGATGCCGCTCGCACTTAGACTGACGGTTGATAATGACCTGAACATGACTCTGCATGCGAGCGCATATCATGAATCGGTATCGGTTACGAGCCCTGAAAAGGCGCAAATCGCCAACAATAGGCCTGCAGATAAAGAAAGCCTTAGGCAGAACCTTGAAAAACTTGGAGGCACACCTTTTAAACTGGTGGACTTCGAGTTTGAGTCTGAACATGAGCTGTTTATTCCAAAAAGTGTAGTCAACGAACTTAGACGCCTTGCGATCGACGAACTCTTAAGAATCCACCGCATGCGATACCTTCGAGTTTTAGGTGAGAATGTCCCACAAGAGACAATCGTACCTTCTTTCAACGAGAAGGTGCACTGTTACGTTTCGTCGCAGGAGCAGATCGATAGCTTACAAGGAATATTGCAAGTGGATCTTTTCTCTTATGACCCGGCGCTGGTTACAGCAAACGATGGGGTTGTAAGTCAAGCGATAAGACCCTTTAGCAACATGATCAGCAAACTTGTGAACGAACGGGCGATCAGTGTATCGAACATAGGTCACAAAGAGGTGTGCAGTAATGCGAAGATTTATGATTTTCATAGTACGGTGATGAACGGCTACGCTTTTTACCAGCTATCGAAACTTGGCATTGAGGATATCACATGGTCTGTGGAGCTAACGGCAGACGAGGTGATCCGATCGATTAAGAAGTATGGCGGCAGAGCCTTTGCCTACGGCAAGGTCCCTGTGATGTATACAAGAACCTGCCCCATGAAAGAAAAGGGTCAAGACTGCAAAACATGTGAGGAGCACTTTACGCTAAGGCAGAAGAACCACGGTACGCTTCATGTGACCTGTGCGAACCGCGTGCTTCAATATTTGACAGAACAGCCTCTTGTAAGAAACGAGTTATGGATGGAACATGCTATTCCTGTAAGCGTCTTCTTCACCGATGAGACAGAGGTGCAGATAGAACAGATCATCCACGCAATTCTAAATCACGAACCCCTAACACTGGATAAATTAAACGCATATGAGCAACCGATTAAGTAAAGGTGAGTCAGATGAATGAAAAAAGTTTGCGCGTACTCGAGTACGCTAAAATAAAGAACATGGTCAGGGAGTACTGCGTCTCAAACCATGCGAAAAAAACAGTCGATGAGCTGATGCCGTCGACTGAGGTGGAGGATGTCGTCAACTGGCAGGCAGAAACCACAGAAGCGTCGCGAGTGCTTCTGAAATCCAGCAATATCCATATGGGCCGAATCGGGGAACTTGAAGAGTATTTGAAAATCGCATCCATCGGTTCGACACTCTTTAACAGGTCGCTGCTTGAAATTGGCGACACCCTTAGGACGGCGAGGCTGTTAAAAAAATACATCGAAAGGCAACCTGATGAGACACTAGATATTCCAGTATTGCTTGGCTATTCAGGTCAGATGTATGAGTTTAAAACTATAGAAGAAGCTATCGAGCGTTGTATTATTTCAGATACGGAGATGTCTGACAACGCATCGGCAAAGCTAAGGCAGATAAGAAAATCGATCGACAGCAAGCATGCGCAAATAAGGTCGAGGCTTGATAAGATCGTTTCTTCGGACTCGATGCAAAAATACCTTCAAGATGCGCTTGTGACCATCAGACAGGACCGATTCGTCATCCCTGTCAAGTCGGAGCACAAGTCGCATATCAAAGGTCTAGTGCACGACCAGTCGGCAAGTGGAGCCACTTTTTATATCGAACCGATGGAAATTGTTGAACTCAACAATCAGCTCAGAGAACTCGGTATCGACGAGCAAAGGGAAATCGAAAGAATTCTTTTAGAACTGACAGGCATGGTGGCAGAGCATGTCGATGCGATCAGAAGCACCTATGAGGCGCTTGTGCATTTGGATTTTGTTTTTGCAAAAGCCAAGCTGTCGGTGAAGATGAGAGCGGTCGAGCCTGTGTTAAGCGAGACGCCCTACATAAGAATCAAAAACGGAAAACATCCTCTTATACCGAGCGATGAGGTAGTACCGACCAACTTCTATCTGGGAGACAGTTTTGAATCCCTACTGATCACAGGTCCCAACACCGGGGGTAAGACGGTAACGATAAAAACGGTCGGACTGTTTTCGCTTATGTATCAGAGCGGACTACACGTTCCTGCCGACCACGGAACCACCATGCCGATTTTAAGCGCAGTCTATGCGGATATCGGCGATGAACAGTCTATCGAGCAAAGTCTGTCGACTTTCTCATCGCATATGACCAACATCGTGGATATTCTGGACCATGTCAGTCCTAACTGTCTGGTTCTATTTGACGAACTCGGAGCCGGTACCGATCCAACTGAGGGGGCGGCGCTAGCCATGGCCATATTGAAGTATGTAAAGGCCTGCGGAGCGTTAAGTGTTGCAACTACCCACTATTCTGAATTAAAACAATTTGCGCTCACCAACGAAGGTTTTGAAAACGCGTCGGTGGAGTTTGATGTGGAGACGTTGTCGCCGACCTATCGTCTTTTGATCGGTGTGCCAGGAAAATCAAACGCATTTGAAATAAGCAGAAAGCTGGGTTTAAACCATCATATAATCGAGAGTGCGGGCCACTTTATCGATAACGACAGCATCGAATTTGAAGAGATCCTACATGCTATCGAGGAAAATCGTAAAGCCTCCGAATCGGATAGGGATACGGCTATCAGACTGAGGATGGACGCTGAAAAATTAAAAGAACGTATGGAAAAGGCAGAGCATAAGATCAGGGACCAAAGGGACAAGGTACTAAGAGAAGCGAAGCTTGAAGCCAAAGGCTTATTGAAAGCAGCCAAAGACGAAGCGGACACCTTGGTCAAAGAGATCAGATCCATGAAGTCGGCGACCAACATAGATAATAAGCGACTCGACGAAATCAGAAAAAATTTGAAGTCGAAGTCGGATCAGATGAACACAGGGCTGATGATCGGCGACCAGATGAACGGCGATGTGCCAGATTCCTTTAAGCTCGGTCAAAGCGTTATGGTCACGACGCTCGGTCAAAAGGGCGCCATTGTGGAGCTGCCGGATGACAAGAACATGGTCCAGGTGCAAGTGGGCATCATGCGCATGAGTGTGAAGGTAGACGATTTACGTACTATAGAGGAGCCAAAGGCTGCCATCAAAAAAAGCATCTATTCTCCTGCAAAAGGCAAGGCCAAGGGAGAACGTGCGATAAAAAGCACATCGATAAGAAATGAAGTGGACCTTAGAGGCCAAAACCTAGATGAGGCGATGATGGCGCTTGACAAGTATCTGGATAACGCGATGCTTTCGAGCCTCGAACAGGTGACAGTCATCCACGGTGTGGGAACTGGCGTCTTGAAGAAAGGCTTGACGGAGTTTATGCGAAAGCATCCTCATGTCAAGTCGCAAAGACCTGGCGCATACGGCGAAGGTGGAGCGGGTGTAACGATTGTGGAGCTGAAATAGGTCTGAATATGTTCATGTATTGTTCATAACTGCCTAGTAAACTCATTTTATGAGAGGTAAGAATGATGACAAAAAAGAATGTAGCTCCGTATATCATAGGAATCAATGTACTGGTATTTGTGATCATGTTTATCACAGATCCGTCAATCAGCTCAACGACACTGATTAATTTTGGTGCCAAGTTCAATTACCATATCGTCGAGGGACAGTGGTGGAGATTTGTAACTGCGATGTTCCTGCATCTGGATTTCATGCATATCCTGTTCAACATGGCCGCGCTCTTTATTTTAAGCAGGCCCCTTGAGCACTTGTTTGGCAAAGTGAAGTTCATCGCAATCTACATGCTGTCGGGCATTGGTGGTGTAGCACTTAGTTTCGCCTTTAACAACAGCCTGTCCGCTGGGGCCTCAGGAGCCATTTTCGGCCTTCTTGGAGCACACCTGTACCTATATTTTAGAAACAAGGACGCCTACCGTATGATCTTCGGGTATGACTTCCTGCTACTGATAGGAATCAACCTTGTCTATGGCTTTGTCAATCCGGGTATCGACAATCTCGGACATCTGGGCGGACTGTTTGCAGGCTTTGGAGCAGCCCACCTGCTTGGGATAAATAAGGAACCGATCAACATGAAAAAGGGACTTGCCGTCTTCTTGAGCATCTTCATCGCCATGTCGTCTTCTGTTGTGATCAAGTACAACCAGTATACGGGATCTGCCAACTACTACTACGTAAAAGTGATCGATCTGGCGTCTAAGGGGCAAAACGATGAGGCGATCGCCGCCTTGATAGAAGGCTACACGCTTCATCCTAGCAGTCCTGAACTGCAAAAGTTGATAGAAAGCTTGCAGTAGTTTTAATTTTATGGTATAGTGTTTTACTGAAAAGAATAAAAAAATGCTTTGATGAAGAGAGTAGATTAGGTTTAAGTTTTAGCGAGATGAGGATGGTGTGAGCTCATTACGGCACTTAATTGAAGCGCACTTCTGAGCTTTTGGTTGAACGGTTTAGGACTTAAGTTTTAAATTGTAGATCAAATGGTAACTCACCATTATTGAGTTTGAGTGGATGGATTTTTCATCAACGAGAGTGGTAACGCGGGTATTGACTCGTCTCTTATTTTAGAGACGAGTCTTTTATATTTTTGAGGAGAGTGAAAATATGTTATCTTTTAAACATGAAATTGCGAACAAATTGGCAACAGTCATTACGGATTTGACCGTGGAAGAATTGGTGGATACGCTCGAAATTCCAAAACATGACGACATGGGTGATTATGCTTTTCCGTGCTTCAAGCTTTCTAAGATCTTTAGAAAAGCGCCGCCGATGATCGCCACAGAACTTGCCGGTCAGCTCAATGACGAGTTGTTCGAGTCGGTGGCTCCTGCAGGCGGATACATCAACTTCAAGATCAGCCCTGCCATTTATGCGAAGGTCGTCCTTGAAGCGGTTGAAAATCAGGGAGAAAACTACGGTCACAGTACCATGGGTGAAGGAAAGAAAGTCATCGTCGAATATTCGTCGATCAATATCGCAAAACCTTTCCATATGGGACATATCAGAAGTACGATGATCGGTCATTCACTTAACCGTATCTACAAGGCGCTAGGCTTTGACACGGTTTCGATCAACCATCTGGGCGACTACGGCACGCAGTTCGGTAAACTGATTGTCGCATACAAGCTATGGGGCGACAAAGATGCGATCGAGGCTGATCCGATACCGGAACTGCTGAAAATCTATATCAGATTCCATGATGAAGCGGAGTCAAAACCTGAAATGGATGACGAAGCCCGTGCGTGGTTTACAAAACTTGAAAACAAAGATGAGGAAGCGGTCGCTTTATGGACATGGTTCAGAGAAGTGTCTTTAAAAGAGTTTATGAGAGTGTACAAGATGCTTGGCGTCGAGTTTGACTCTTTAGCAGGCGAATCCTTCTATTCGGACAAGATGGATGAAGTGCTTGATATCCTTAGAAGCAACAAGGTGCTTAAAAAATCAGACGGCGCAGAAATCGTAGATCTTGAACCCTACGGTATGCCACCAGCCCTGATCACTAAAAAGGACGGCTCAACGCTCTACATGACTAGAGACCTTGCAGCTGCCATCTACAGAAAAAGAACTTATGATTTTTACAAGAATATCTATGTGGTAGCCTACCAACAGGACCTTCACTTTAAACAGTGGTTCAAGGTGCTTGAATTGATGAAGCAGGACTATGCAAAGGATTGTATCCACGTCAACTTCGGTATGGTCTCACTAGAAGAAGGAACGCTGTCAACCAGAAAAGGCAGAGTGGTCTTCCTTGAGGATGTGCTTAAAAAGGCGACTCAAATGGCACTAGAAGTCATCGACGAGAAGAACCCGACCCTAGATAACAAGGAAGAGGTCGCTAAAGAGATCGGTATAGGCGCTGTTGTCTTCCAGGAGCTGTTTAACAACCGTATCAAGGACTATACCTTCTCTTGGTCTAAAGCGATGGCATTTGAAGGCGAGACGGGACCATATGTTCAGTATGCCCATGCAAGAGCGAACACGCTTATTGAAAAAGCCGGTACAGTCGATGCGTCTAAGCCTGTCGATTACAGCCTGCTGTCTGATGAAGCATCGAACGCGCTGATTCGTTCACTTTATCAGTTCCCACAAAGCGTTATCGATGCGATGGAAGCCAACGAGCCGTCAAGAGTGACTAGATATGTGGTAGGTCTTGCACAGGATTTCAACAAGTTCTATCAAGTCAACCATATCAACGTAGAAGATGAGGCGCTAAAACTTGCCAGACTATCCCTAGTAAAGGCGACAAAGCAGACAATCAAAAACGCCCTTTACCTTATCGGTATCAGCGCGCCAGAAAAGATGTAATGAAAGATAAGATTAAAAGTTCGAGCAGGTGCTCGAGCTTTTTTTTATTCCTAGTGCAAACGGTTGCACTATCGGTTATAATAGTACTAGATTAAACCACAAGGGGGAAACGATGAAACGATATTTAACATGGATTTTAGTTATTGCAATGCTTGTAAGCTTTATACCTGCTCAACCTGTCTTTGCTGACGGGGATGAAACGCTCACCATCCACTACCTGCGACCCGAAGCCGATTACGAGGGCTGGACAGTATGGTTATGGGCGGAAGGTGGAGAAGGAAAAGCCTACGAATTTGAAGGCGCCGACGAAGACGGAGCCTATTTTACTACTGAAATCGATACGGATGCGCAAAAATACGGCTACATCATTCGATTCGGCGAATGGGAAAAGAAAGACGTCGATGCCGATCAGTTCATCGATGTGACAAAAGAGACCAACATCTACATAACAAGCGGCGTTAAGGGATATACTGCATCTGAAACCACGACTGGCGATATCGTCGTGGGATCAGAACAGACACTAGTGCGCGTCCACTACCACAGATACGACAAGGCCTATGACGGGTGGAACCTTTGGATGTGGCCGGAAGGCGGAGAAGGTGCCGCTTATCCCTTTACAGGCAGTGACGATTTTGGCGTCTATGCGGATGTGACCATCCCGGGCACCAAGGATCTTAGTCAGATCGGAATCATCGTTCGATTCGGCGAATGGGAAGCAAAGGATATCGAAGAAGACCGTTACTTGAAGATAGCCAAGACTAACGAAGAGGGAATTCTAGAAGCCTTCCTGGTGCAGGCTGACGAGAAAATCTATTATGACCTAAGCAAAATCGACACGACCCCTAAGGTGATGAAGGCTCAGTGGACGGACTTCAACCTTCTTGAGCTGGAGACGTCGATCCTACTGCCTGAGGATGTCAGCACGCTAAAGCCTCAAGTGACGGACCATTTTGGAAACAACTTGGATATACTATCGGCGCTAAGGTCTGCTGACCAGAAATTGCTGCTTGAGGTCGGTTCGCCAATCGATATGGGTAGCGCCTATACCGTGCTCCTAAACGAGTATCAGGTAAGTGACACGAATACGACATCGCTGTTCGACACAGACGCCTTTAACGAGCAGTTCGAGTACGACGGAGCGCTAGGAGCGCTTTATGACAGTGAGCAGACAGAATTCGTACTTTGGGCTCCTACGGCTCAACAAGTACGCTTAAATCTTTACCAGTCAGGTCACAACGACGATCTGATCGAATCCATTCCTCTTGAAAAGGGGTTGAAGGGAACATGGCTTGCTGCGGTGCCCGGTGACATGCACGGCATCTACTATACGTATTCTGTAACAGTCGGCACAAGCACAAACGAAGCGGTGGACCCTTACGCGCAGGCGGTAGGCGTCAACGGCGACAGGGGTATGGTGATCGACCAAAAACGTGCGGAACCGGAGAACTGGCAGGATGACAAGCGTCCTGCGATAGTGTCAAAAGACGATGCCATCGTTTATGAGGCGCACATCAGGGATTTGTCTTCCAGTGACAGCTCCGACATCAAGCAAAAGGGAAAGTTTGTAGGACTGACTGAAACAGGAACGGCAACGAAATTTGGTGACGCCACAGGCCTTGACCATTTGGTCGATCTTGGAATCACCCACCTTCAGCTGTTACCTATCTTTGACTACAACAGCCTGGACGAGACAAAAGGCTTTGATGCGGGCTTTAACTGGGGTTATGACCCGAAGAACTACAATGCTCCGGAAGGAACCTATGCCACAAACGCCTATGACGGTGTGGTAAGGGTGAAAGAGTTAAAAAGCATGGTACAGGCGCTTCACAATAAGGATATCAGAATCATTATGGATGTGGTCTACAACCATACCGCGCTCAGCACCGGATCGAACTTTGAAAAGATCGTGCCCGGCTATTATTATAGAAGCGTCGCAGGCACATTCTCAAACGGTTCGGGTTGCGGCAATGAAACCGCATCGGAACGTGCGATGATGAGAAAGTTCATCATCGATTCCACAGCCTACTGGACAAACACCTACCATCTGGACGGATTCAGGTTCGACCTGATGGGGCTTCACGATATAGAGACCATGAATCTAGTGGCTGACAATCTAATGAATATTGACGATTCCATTCTTGTCTACGGAGAAGGCTGGACTGGCGGAAGCACACCGCTTTTAGAATCTATGAGGCTTGTAAAGGTCAATGCCGAATCAGCACCTAAGATCGGTGTGTTCAACGACGATGTCAGAGACGGTATAAAGGGTCATGTGTTTACAGATACTGAACCCGGCTTTGTCAACGGCGGGAAAGGTTTTGAAGAAAGCGTTAAATTCGGTGTGGTCGGTGCCATCCAGCACGATCAGATCAACAACATGGCCGTAATGTATGCAAAGGTGCCTTATGCCAGCTCACCGCTGCAATCCGTCAACTACGTGTCGGCACATGACAACTTGACACTTAGGGACAAACTGGCGGCTACCCTTCCTGATGCGACAGAGGACGAGTTAAAGTCCATGCAGATGCTCGCCAATGGAATCGTCCTAACCTCGCAGGGATTACCGTTTTTACACGCTGGCGTGGATTTCATGCGTACAAAAGATGGTGATGCCAACTCCTACAAATCACCAGATGCAGTCAACCAGCTAAACTGGAACGACAAAGACAAGTACAAGGACGTGTATGAGTTCTATAAGTCGATGATTGCCTTTAGAAAAGAACACCCCGCATTCAGCCTTGGCGATGCGGATCTAGTAAGAGAACACGTCGTCTTTTACGGTACTGAAGCTTTACCGCTTGAAGAGAAAAACGTAGTCGCTTTTCTGATCACAGATCACGCGGGTGGAGACGTGGCTGGCACGATCTTTGTCGCGTATAACGCGAATAGGACGCCTGTATCCATAGACTTACCTGCAGGTAAATGGTCGATGGATGTCTACGGAAGCGATATCGACAAAAAACCGATGAACGAATCCTTTAACGCGATCGATGTTCCTGCCATCGGCATGGTCGTACTGACATCACAAGAGGTGTTAAAGCCTCAGATAATTCAGGAGGATGAAACAGAAGAGTTACCATCAGATGGTGAGCCGATTCCAGAAGAAGAGGATAATACGGCGATCTACATCAACGTCGGACTACTTATGATCGCTGCTGTAGCAGGCGTTTGGTGGGTAAGAAAGAATAAGAAGAATTAGGAAATAATTAGACATAATTAAGACCTCAGGAGTGATTCTGAGGTCTTTTTACGCGTTTTGTCAAGAGAGGAATTATATTAAGTTTATCTTAAATAGAGTTGGAAGCATGGATTTTTAGTAAAATAGTATTGATGGCAAGGCATTCTATGAGCCACTAATAGGGAGCAGCATGAAGAAAAAACTACTGATGATAACACCAGAAAATAAGGAAATCAACGCTTTTAGAAAAAGGCAGTTCAATAATTTTGTTCAACTCACAATGCCCTATCTAGCTGCATATGTCGATGAAGACCAATATGAGATCACATTGGTGGATGAATACAATCAAAAAATTCCATATGAGAAGACGTTTGACCTGATAGCCATAACTGTAAATACACCCAATGCCATACACTGTTATGAAATGGCTAGGCGACTGATGGGGAATGGAAGCAAAATAGTGCTTGGTGGACCGCATGCCACATTGCTGCCGTTTGAAGCTCAGCAGTACTGCGATTTCATCTTAATTGGTGAAGGAGAAGAAATCTGGCCTAGGTTTTTAAACGATTTTTATCATGACAGGGCAAAAGAATCTTATGAATGCACTGAGACCCCTTCGCTGAGCAAGATTCCGGATGCAAGAAGGGACCTGATCACAGGACGCTATCTGACAAAAGGTGCGGTCTTCGCTTCAAGGGGCTGTACACACCACTGTGCGTACTGCAATCTTAAGCAGATCTACTGCAAGGAATACAGAACGCGGCCGATTGATGAAGTCATTAAAGAAATTGAACACATCAAAAGCAAGTATTTTGTTTTTTGGGACGACGACTTCTGGGGTGACACCGACCATGCAAAAAAGCTGATGGTCGAACTTATAAAGCTTAATAAGAAGTGGGCGGCACAAGTCACGCTAGATACCTGCATTGATGATTCACTATTAAAACTCGCCAAGGAATCCGGATGTATGTACTTGTTTTTAGGGATAGAATCATTTTCTACCCAAGGACTAACTAGTGTGAACAAGACCTTTAACCGAGTCGAAGATTACGAAGCAATTATTAAAAAAATCCACAATGCGGGCATTGCGATACAGGCTGGCATCATCTTCGGCTTTGACACGGATGACAAGGACGTTTTTAAAAGAACGCTTGAAGCATGCGAGAACCTAGGCATCGATGGAGCCACAGTCAGCATATTGACACCCTTTCCACGGACTCCGCTTCATAAGAAATTATTGGACGAGGGCAGACTAAAAGACGTAGACTGGAGCCACTACAATGCCAAAACCAGAGTGACTTATCTACCAAAAAATATGACTGAAGAGGAACTACTGGAAGGTTTCATGTGGTTTAGGAAAAAATTCTACTCCTTTGGGTCAATCATAAAGCGGCTTAAAGTGTCAAAAACCAATATAATTCATAATCTGATTATCAATATTGGATATAAGATTTCTAGGTGAGTTCAATTATCATTGGAGATTCATACTAAGCGATAGACCATGTATTAGTATTGGAATGTCACCGCTGTGTTTAGGAGTCTGATTTGAAGGGTAGAGGTTGTTTACAAGATGTTCATGTATAATCCATAGATTGATTTAGTGTGGCCTCACAGTTCATAGAAAGAGCAAAAATAACCATGGGGGTGATAGGGTGGAAAGGTTATTATTCAAGTTTAAACGTTTCTTTTTCAGTAAGAGAAAGCTGGTTCTATTCTACTTTATGGCTTTTTTAATTCCTATAGCTATTATCTTGATTGCATTCAATCGTTTGGAGGTTTATCCTTTTGGAGATAAGTCGCTTCTTTCCTTTGATTTTTGGGCACAGTATTTCCCAATGATGTCTCAGAAACACTTCAATAAACTGAACTTTATATCAAATGCTCATACTTGGAATGGTGCGATGGGGAATAATATATATGCCCAAAACGTCTATTACACTGCAAGTCCTTTAAATGCACTTCTTTTACTTGTTCAACGTGATTATTTGATTCAGGCCGTTGATTATATCATTCTTCTTAGGTATGGTTTGGCTTCTGTCACTTTTTTATTCTTTCTCAATGACAAGTACAAAAAAGTCAATGCTGCAATGGTAGCTGTAGCTATTACATATGCCTTATCATCCTATGCCTTGGCCTACATTCATCAACCGATGTGGCAAGATTCATATGTATTATTACCCTTGTTAGTAGTAGGATTGACAAGACTTGTACGTGAGAACAAGGTCTTGTTTTATATTGGGACATTAACACTAACCATTTATACGAACTTCTATATCGCTTTCAGTGTTTCAATATTTATAGCATTATACTTTGTGGTTCTCATGGTTATCAATTTGGAACAATTCGACCTGAACGAAGTGAAAGCAAAAGTAAAGATTTTTGGTGTTTCATCATTAATTTCAGGTGGATTGAATGCTTTTATGATTCTTCCAGTAGTGATAGCGGTGAATCAAACGATTCAGGGAACAGGTGGATTCCCAAAACCTATGCGGTTTTATGACTCTGCAGTAGATTACTTAAGTCATCTACTGCCTTATACTGAACTGACGAATCAAAGTGGGATTCCCAATATTTATAGTGGTACTTTAATTTTGATTTGCATACCTATTTATTTTACTTTAAGGAATATTAAGTTGAAGGAAAGGGTTGCACACGCAGCCTTGCTTTTAGTTTTGTATCTTTCTCTCAACTTAAATGTGCTCGACTATGTGTGGCACGGATTCCATATCCCAGATAATTTTGTTGGGAGATGGTCTTTTGTTTTTTCCTTTTTAGTTCTAATACTAGCGTATGAAGTAATTGAGCATATGTCATACATCGAAACAAGGGTACTGATCATTATCTACATAAATAGCATAATTGTACTGAGCATATTCCATGAAATACGTGAGAGTTTAAAAATACAAGCTAAATCTGTCTTGATGACGGCAGTGATAATTACTCTTTTTGTGATCCTATTCCTGTCTAGCAGGTTCTTCATATTCAACAACAAAAAAAAGAGTGTGCAACTACTTATCGCTCTACTCATTATTACGAATCAAACGCGTATAACTCCTGATCTATTGGAAAGAGATGGACATACTAGTGGTATTGAATTATATAATCGGAATAATGAGTCAATGAGCATTATAAGAAACTTATATGATGATGAAGAAGAATTCTATCGAATGGAGATGGCTGATATGTGGACATTTAACCCCTCTCAGTTATATCAATACAAAGGGATTACCATGTATACTTCCATGATGCGCGGGGATGCTTACGAGTTTTTCAAGAAATATGGTAATGGAAATTATGGCTATAATAAAAGTAGTATATTTTATGAACCCTACTCACCTGTGTTTAATTCTTTGATGGGAATTAAGTATATAACGAAAAGAGATGGCGTTTTTGATGCGCCTTACTTTGAAAAGATTTATCATATTGGAACAACAACTGTCTATAAGAACAATAGGGTTCTTCCGGTAGCGTTTATGATGCATAAATCAAAATTTAATCTCCAGACCTCAGAGCTCTACCATCTTGAAAATCAAAATAAATTGATTAGATATTTGGCAGATATCGAAGAAGATGTTTTTGAGAGAATTGAGTTTGATACGACTGAGGTTGTAAATGCAGAAGTTGACACTGAGTTAGCTTGGGAATCCAATTACTATACAAGGGTGGATCAAAGTCAACCAATCGTGTTTAATTATGTCTATTCACCAAGGGACGGGGAATATTTATATCTTGATGATAATTTTAGAGCGGGCAAGATAACCGTTACCATAGGTGAGGAAGTTCACACAGAGGATATTTCATTTAATCAGTATATCTACCTTGGTGAACAAGATGAAGGAGTACCTGTAAATATATCAATAGAGGTAGATAATATTAATCTTGGCCTATACGGGATTCATCTATACAAATACAACCTAGAGGCCTTAGAAGGGGCGTTTAATAAGTTAATGGAAACTCCTGCTCAGAACATTCATTATGACGAATCAAGTTTGAACTTTACAATAGATGCAAGAAAATCAGGAATACTTTATACATCGGTACCAGCGGATGAGGGGTGGAGAGTTAAGATAGATGGTGAAGTTGTAAAGCCAATAATAATTGACAATTACTTGATCGGTTTAATAATGCCTGCGGGTAAACATACTGTAGAAATGTCATATTGGGTACCAGGATTATTGGAAGGTGGTATAATATCTTTGTTATCAATGATTGGGTTTCTCTTTTTCATGAGGCATTTGCTTTCGCACAAAGCCAATGAAGGGGTGGAACTTGTCGTATCACTTGAAGAACTTGATAATTGAGAGCGTGTAAACGTAGGGAATATAATCGCTGTTTGGTTTTGGACCATATTTTTTGACATATTCACAAGATGCAACAATTAGTTTGAGTAAGAAAGTTACTCAAACTTTTTTGGTTCTTTAGCAGAACTGCGAGAAACTTGTAATGTGCCTTCGTATCCTCTTTTGGTGAAACTATACTGAAGATATTCTGCTGCATGCTGATAGTTATCTAAAGTGGGTATTTAAAACAGGAATGGGTAATAACTAAGTATAATCGGATGGGTTTTTAACGCAGTTTTGTGTTAAACCAGTAGTGATACGGCAGTCCAGCTGAAATTGGAGGTCAACATGAAAACTAAACTGATCATTGCATTTGTTGCATTAGCGGCAATAGGAGGGGGCATATTCTACTTTTTAACCACAGGCAACATCGGAGAGAAGTACAATACGGTTGAAGTGAAACGCACTGAAGTCGAGAAATACGTTCAGGATACGGGAAGGATCAGTTCTGAAAACATCAGAAGGTATTTCGGAAGTGGTCTTATGCGTGTCGAGGAAATGACTTTGACGCTTGGAGCTTCTGTTAAAAAGGGCGAGTTGCTCGTCAAGTATGAGGATTCTCTTGATCTTGAGATGCAAAAGGTTGAAAAGCAGATGGAAGCCTTGAGTGCCGCCTACGATGAGGCTGTGTCTGGTACGGCTTCAGAGAGTGTCAGCAGTGCCAGTGTGGAAGTGGCTAGAATTAAAAACTTGATTGAAACAGCGACAAAGACGAAGCAGAGAACTGAAGCCCTTTACAATAGCGGTGTGGCATCTCTTGCGGAGCTTGAGCAGGTCGTGAATAATGTGGAACAGCTTCAGAGCAGCCTGAAAATCGCGCAAAACACCTATAATCAGCTTGCAAAAGGTGTTTCGAAAAATATTAGGGAACGATACGAGGCGGAACTTGAGGTGCTTCATTTAACGCTTGAATCTCTCCAAAACAGGAGAGAGGATTATGTCATTTATGCCGATGTCGACGGAATTGTCACAGAACTGAATACCTTCGTAGGGGATATTCCTGCTCCTGGCATCATGATCATTGAGATTCAGGACCCTACTGAAAAGGTCGTTCTGGTTGACTTTATGGTGGAGGACGCAATCAATATCAGACCTGATGCCAAGGCGGTGGTTAAGGACCTTAACCTTGGCCTCGACATTGGTGACCTAAAAGTTGACTTTGTTTATCCAAAGGCTTTTGTAACCTTGTCGGAGCTTGGTGTTAGAGAGAACCGGCAGACTGTTGAGATCGATCTGCCTGAATCCGCTGCGAACCTTGCCTTTGGACTTGAGGTAGAGACGCTTGTGATCACCGAAGAGACTAGAGTTCTACTTATGGTACCTGTAGGTGCGGTCTTTACAGAAAGTTCAAAGCAGTACGTGAATGTGCTTGAAGACGGTGACCTTGTGGAAAGAGAAATCAAAACCGGTATTGAAGTGGACGGCAACATCGAGGTGATCGTTGGGCTGGAAGAAGGAGAACTGGTCTTGCAGAATTATCAAGAAGATTAGGTTTGAGTAGAATAGATGGATGAAAGGATGAGTAAGATGATAAAAGTCAAAAATCTGTACCATTCATATAGTAATGATGATAATTTTGCAGTGGATGATGTGAACTTTGAAATAAAAAAAGGTGAGATATTTGGATTTTTAGGTCCGTCGGGCGCTGGAAAATCGACGACCCAGAACATTCTTGTCGGACTTTTGGAACTTCAAAAAGGCGAGGTCGAGGTCGCAGGATATGATGTTAAGCACATCAAGAACAAGATGTTCAACAAAATCGGCATGTCCTTCGAGCAGTCCAATGTCTATAACAAGATGTCGGGCCTTGAAAATCTTGAGTTCTACAGAAAACTATTCGATGTGGAGACAAAAGACCCCATGGAACTGATTAAACTTGTGGGACTTGATGGAAAGGAAAACATCAAGGCAGGAAAGTATTCAAAAGGAATGAAGCACAGGCTGACCTTCGCAAGGTCCATGATCAACAATCCTGAGATGTGGTTCCTCGACGAGCCGACAACAGGACTTGACCCTGCGATCGCATCTCAAATAAAGGATATCATCAAGAAGGAGAACGAAAAAGGTGTAACGATATTTCTTACGACCCATAACATGTACATCGCCGACGAACTCTGCGACAGGGTAGCGTTTATTGTCGATGGGAAGATCAGATTGGTTGATTCGCCAAAAGCGCTGAAACTGAAATACGGTGAAAAGCTGGTGGAAGTCGAGTATTTCAAAGATGGACAACTCCTTAAGGATACCTTTTCCACTGTAGTTAAAGAGGAAAAGGAAAGGCTCGCTGAAGTGGTCCTTAACTGCGAGATTCAAACGATGCATACTAAGGAAGCCACTCTAGAGGAAATATTCATCAAGGTTACAGGAAGGGGTCTGGTGTAAATGAAACTCTGGTACAGTTTTGCAAAAGAGCTGAGCCTATCTTCAAAAAGCTGGTACTTCTATATCGAACTGGGGATGGCCGTCGTCATACTCTTGATTCTCATTTTTGTAGTCCCGGAGGAATTTGACGCCAAGGGCAAGGAATATTTCTACCTTGATTTGCCTCAGGTCGTCACAGATAGATTTACCAAAGATCTGCTTGATGAGGATCTTGACGAGACGGTAGAACAGGTTGAAGTTGAAGCAGACAAGCAGATGTTTTCGGCATCGCTTTACGAAACCGAAGAATCGAAGATCTACCTGCTGGATAGCATGGAAGCCTTGGATGCCTTTTCAAATGCCGAAAGGGTGATAGGGATTCACGTTCATGTAAATGAGGAAAATCAGATCGTTTTCACCTACTACCTGCAGGGATATGAAACGCAAAAGCTTCAAAATCTACTTCTCGTTTACCATAATAGGCTGGCCGGACATGATGTTATAGAGGAGTATTCCGACAACATTGCAGTCAGACGTCTTTATCAGGATATAGAGCCACTGTCTGATAGACAGAACATGATTCCCGTATTCTTGACTTTCAATGGAAGTCTGATGAGTCTGTTCATTATTGCAGCTTATATCTTCCTTGACAAGAATGAGGGAATCATTAAGGCATACGCGATAACCGCATCTTCTGTGTGGCATTACCTGCTGAGTAAGATCGGTGTTATCATCGTGACAAGTATCGTGACGAGCCTGATCATCACCGTACCGCTCATGGGGCTTCAGCCCAACTACCTTATGATGCTTTTGTTTATCCTATGTTCCGGTATTTTTGCCGCCTCGCTTGGATTGTTTCTTACAAGTTTTTATAAGGATATCGTCGAAGCCTTTGGAGCCATGTACATTGTCATCATGATTATGATCATGCCCAATATCTCTTACTTTACTCCAAGCTGGGATCCTGACTGGGTCAAAATCATCCCGAGCTATGTCATGCTGCAAAGTTTTAAGGAACTTATTTCTGTGGGTGGAAATATGACCTATGTCGCAGTCGCATCCTTGGGTTTTGCGGTATTGGGTCTTGATATTTTCATTCTTGCAACATATAGATTTAAAAGAACAATGGCCCTGTGAAGGAGTGTTATGAAATGATTAAAAAAATATTCTTAATATTTCAGAGGGATTTAAAGACAAGTGTAAGAAATTTCATTACCTTGTACATCATTGTCGTTCCAGTGATTTTCGCTATAATGATCAATGTCTTCTCGCCTGGTATCAATGACACGACGGTTGAGATTTTGTTGCTCGAAGGAGAGAATCCCCAGCAAAGCGAATACCTCATGCAGTTTGCTAAGGTTGAATTACTGGAAACCCTTGATGATATCGAGGACAGGGTTAGAAAAAGAGACAACATCATAGCTGTTCTTCCTGATCAAAAGGGTGAGTATTTCATTTTGACACAGGGCAACGAGCCCGACTTTGTTGTAGATTATGTGAGGAGTCTGACAGCTTTTGACCACTATGACATTGGAATAAAGGATTCGATGGCTGAGATTGTCGATTATGGTAGGGAAATTCCACCCCTGAAGAAGGTGATGGTCAATACGGCGATGATCTTCACCTCGATTCTCGGGGGTATGATCATTGCGCTCAACATCGTTGAAGAAAAAACGGATAATACCATAAGTGCGATTCACTTGACACCCATATCCAAAATAGGGTATATCGCAGGTAAGAGTATTATCGGTATGTTTGTTCCGATCCTGGGCTCCATGCTGCTGTTGTGGATCACGGGATTCAAGGGGATCAATTACTTTCATGTGCTGATCATGGTGGCGACCTCTTGCATCATGAGCATACTCATAGGCTTTATCGAAGGCATTAACAATGACGATGTCATGAACGCCGCAGGTAATATGAAAATGCTATTCTTACCGCTGTTTGGTGCAATTGCGGGTGAGGAGCTCTTAGCAGACAAGTGGCAGGTTCTATTTTACTGGATACCCTTTTACTGGACTTACAAAGGCAATGACCTTGTACTATTGAACAAGGGTTCATGGCTTGATATCATCAAATATGCAGGTATCGTACTCGGAATAAGTGCTGTGGTATTTGTCGTGCTGGCACCGAAAATAAGAAAAGGTTTGGAATAGTGAACAACCTGATACCTGAATCCAATGACTGGATTCAGGTTTTTTATTATGTCTTGTCTCACATGATACTTTCGGTCAATATAAGATGGCATCAACCTTAATTTAACCTTAAATCTGATATAAATACATAGAAATTGCATGGTTAATATGAGAGACTGGGTTCATGGTTTTATCATTTCGACCTATTATGAAAATCAGCAGTCAAAAACGAAAACAATGAATTGATAGTTTGACACTTGAAGGAGAAAGAAAATGACAAAAAAAACAATGGTCGGTGTCGCATGTTTACTGACTGCGGCGATCTTGATGATCGCTCATTTCGCATTTGGTATCAGTTATGATTTAGAATCAAGTGCATTTACGATTAATTTACGAAGTCATTCGTTTTCTATTCCTGATCCTTTGACTAAAGAGGATGTACTCTATCTAGAAAAAACTTTTCAAATGAGGTATTTGGACTACGAAACGATTTTAGAGAAGGATCCGACCTTTAAATCGTTTTCACAGATTGCGACTGATTTTGAAAGTCTTGATCCCTATGAGCGTGTACTCGCACTAAAAAAGAACTTCAGTAAAATTAACGATTTTCATACTTCTTTTAGCTACTATTTAAGCGGACGACAACTCCCGATTATCTTCGATATTATCGGTGAGGAGCTGGTGGTTGTAAACGCACATAAGGAATATGAAGCGCTTATAGGAAGGATTATTTACGAAATTGACGGAAGAGAGGCTCTCGCGTTCGTTGAAGAGGTTAAGTCATATAGTTCTGGTGACAACGAAAGAGGAAAGCTGTTGAGTGCGATTGATAGCATGCATAACGAGTCTATCTATATGCTGCTGAATGGCGGCTATGACAATCGTTTGAAGATGCTGATTGGGGAGGAGACGATTGAGTTCAGTTGGAGGAATTCTTCAACAAATCTAACCAAGTTCGTTAACAGTCCCAGCCACCCTCTTGCCTTTGGTTCTGTTCTACATTTTCAACGTGCATATGTTGACAATCTGGAACCTTTTACCTACACTTATGACAAAAATAGAAAATTACTACTACTTCATATCAATTATCTGTTGGGATATGAACCGCAGGTCGCCTACACATTAAGAGATGAGATTGATGCCTTTTTACTCGAGAACGAGGTTGAAACAGTCGTTTTCGACTTTAGAAGAAACCTGGGCGGAGCTACAACGGAAATAAGCAATGTGTTTATTAAACTGCTTAAGAACGATCAATATAAAAAATATAGCTTTGTGTCAAGACTCAGCTATTCTGCTGGAACTGTGACACCCGGTTATTTAAGGAGCCACTTCTCTGTGCCGATCATCGGAGAAAAAACAGGCTATTCTCCGAATACGTCTGGTGTTTCCCTAGCTATGATTGAAACTACGCAGTTTAAATCTTTGCAGGATAAGGGTGCGCACCTTTGGATGAGTAGTTCGTATGGTGATTATGATAAACGTTTAGCTGAACCCTATTTGACCTATGACCATGAAATTTCACCTGTGCTTGAAGACTTTACTGGTGAGAAGGACAGTTGGTTGGATGTGCTGGATGAGCTGATGGACAATTAAAGAATATTCTACAGTCACTGAGAAGAGGTACTACTGATCATGGTGGTACCGCTTTTTATTTGATATTATGATTGGTAGAATGATAGTGGTAACCATGGAAGCACCTTGACTGATAAAACTTAAAAATGAAAGGAAACACAACATGAAAACTGCAGGCGTTATGCACCCCCGCAAGAATTAAGCGATAAACTTATTTCTTGCCCACTTGTACTGGTTAATTTCACTACAAGGCTTACCAGATCTGAGTAAGCCCAAGTTTGGGGGTATAAAAATGAAACTTATGTATCGATCAGATGCATTATCAAAACGTATTCACGCGATTGCCATTCCGATGTTGTTCAACTACATCGCACATGTTCTTTATTCCATAAGTGACCAGGCCATTATTGGCAGAACCAGCCTTGCCGAATATGCGGCGGTTAGCGTGATCGCAAACCTGTTATATGCCATCACTGGAACCTTAGGGATTATTTCTGTTGTGCTTACTATTTTAGGTGCCAGAAAAATCGGGCAAGGGAATGATGAAAGCTACGAGAGGTTGTTCAATTCGATATTGACCGTAGTCGCAGCACTTGGTGTGATCTTCGAAGTGCTATGCATCATAGGCGGTAGAGTGATTTTAAAACTGCTGTTTGGCATGCATGGACCTATGCTTGATTATGGCTACTTGTACCTTGTAATTGCAGGTCTTGGACTGGGAATCAACCTTGCCATTTTCGTGTTTTCGTCCTACTTCAAGAGCATTGAAAAAACGAAAGTCTTATTCTATGGAACGTTGCTTTCATGTGGTATCAACCTGCTGATCGACTATTTGCTGGTTTTCGGAAAGCTGGGGCTGCCTAGATTAGGTGTGATGGGAGCTGCCATAGGTACTGTCGTGGGGCTGCTTGTCAATCTTTTCATCTTTGGATATGCCTTTGGTAAGTATTCAAGCTTTAAGCTTAGGGTGAGTGTCCACCCTGTGGAACTCAAAGAAATAATTCAAAGTTTTCTACCTCTTTTGGGGCAGGATTTTGCCGAATCAGCAGGCTTCTCGGTGATTGTCATGATGATGATTGCTCGATTAGGTGAAGTAGCCATCGCATCTTACGGTGTCTTGATCGTTCTCTTGCAGGTGCTTACACTTCCCGTATATGCCTATTCGACAGCTCTAATCAGCATCGCGTCGAATGCCATAGGCGCACAGGATTATGATCTGGTTGGAATACTGGCAAAAAAAGTACTGAAAAACCTGTTCCTTGTCTTGCTCCCTGTCGCCAGTCTGGTTTATCTTTTCAGAAATCATATAGGAAAGCTCATTACAGACAGTGGTGTTGTGGTAAACACGGTAGCTCAAGTAGTGGCGGTTGTGATTATCGTACAATTTTTAAATGCGGGTAATCAAATCTACCGGAGCCTGCTGAATGCAGTACAGGATGAAAAATGGCTTATGAATTTTTCTTTTGCTATGAGCATATTCACGCTGCTGTCAATTTATATAGCCTGTATTGCGCTTCGTTTTGGACTGATCGGACTATACGTCGCACTGGGTCTGTCTTATGCGATAAGCCATGTTTGGTGTAGAAGCAGGTATAGAAAAATCGAAAAAAGTTATGGTGAAACTTCTCAAAACACGATTCAATTGAACTCGGTTTAAGGACCAAATAGATCGCGCCAATTTTTAATTAGCGCCCAGGCCGTAGACAAAGTCCAATTTCTGCGTCAATTCAAAAACCCTGCACGCTTACGTATGTCTGTATACGCTGCGCCCGCAGGGTTTTCTTTTTCCTTGAACTTGAACTTTCTCTACAGCCTGCCATCCTGAAGACTTTGTCTTCAGTCTGAGCGTCAATTTTTAATTGGCGCTTTTTTAATTTCTTGACTTATCAAGACTGTACATTGACACCAACACAAAGGAAAAATCAAATTAAATCATATAGTCCCACAGTTAGCCACGCTTCATTGCTATACTAGAGATAAGAAGAAAAGGAGAATACAATGACAGTTCAGGAATATTTTAAACTTAATGAAAACCAAGCTTCTATCTATAAGTACGCACCTGTTTATAAGCACTACCTGAATGATCAGGATGTGATCATAAAAAGGACTAAAAAGCAAAAGGAAAGACTGGAGCCTCTGGTGAAGTGGCAAGAACACTTAGTTGAAAACGGCATTGCCACCCTAACACCTGTTCCTTACAATCATCAGCTGCATCACGCCATTGATAGCGACAATTGGGTGGTTTATCCCTATATTCAGGGTTCCGCTTATTCTGGCGAGAGGGGTCAAATTGAAAAGGCAGGCGAGCTTTTAGGCCGCTTGCACAAATTAGGAGAAGAAGGGTACTTCACCCACGGCTTCAATTGGCACCGCTATGATGATGAATTCTATGCGGATGTGGAAGGGGATATTAAAGGCATCCTCTCTAACTACTCTGACCTAACTGACCATAAGAACTTCAACGCCTTATTCAAAGCCATCAATGGCTTAAACCATAGCAAAAGTGCGAGCCTTCAATCACTTGATTTACCGATGGTTGATGGGCACTGGGACTATAAGGCGAGCAATCTGATTTTTAAAAGTGATGGCATTACACTAATCGACACGGATAATGCAGGTCGTATTCCCAGACTATTCGACCTTGCACTGGCCTTATTGCTCTTTCATACCGAATCAAGTGGCGCTCCCAACCGTGTGTTCACCACTGATGAGTGGCAGGTGTTCTATCATGGATATGCGAGACACGTGTCGTTAACTGAAAAAGAAAAGAACAATTGGCAAGACTTCTTGCTCTTTGTTTACATGGACGAAGTGCTTTGGGCAGTATCTGACCTTGAAGAGGACGAGCCGCAAAGGCAAAAGGACTTTATGAAGTCGCTATTGCTATTTGACTATCAGGCGTATAGCTTATAAATAATCATTCAAGCGGTGATGATATGGTCTTAATAAGCAATGATGATTCAGTGGGGATCTTATGACTAAAAATGAAATTTATAAAACATTATTAGAACAACTCAGCTACGACATGAACTGTTCACAAGATGAGTTGTTGAAAAGTGGCGTTACTCTGGTTGAAGCCGGCAATCATGACAAACGTAGAAAGTTCACGCAAGACCCAATCGTGTTTGGCATGTTAACGCTGGGAGAAGGGGCTGTCATGTCTGCCCGACCTGAACTATTAGCTGATTTAAACCAGTACAAAGCCTTCGAATACCCGCTTAGGTTATTTGAACACTTTAAAATGACTGAGATAGATCAACTCCTTAAAAAGAATGGCTTTAGTATGACGGGCCTATCAGAGTTTTACTTACCTGACCCAAAAAATCTACCGACCTTCACAATCAGTGATGACTATAGAATTGACTGGTATGAAGGGGATCACGTTGCAGAACTCTTTAAACACGAGGGCTTTCATAACGCCTTATCCTATTATATAAAAGGCCTTAGACCCGATGTGATCGCCGTTACTGCGAGCTTAAATAATCAGATTATCGGTATGGCCGGTGCCAGCGCTGACAGTGAGATGATGTGGCAAGTGGGGATTGATGTTTTAAAGGAACACAGGGGCATGGGTATAGGCACATTCTTAGTCAGTGAAATTACCAAACGAATCTTGCTCCTTGACAAGGTGCCTTATTACGGTACTTGGAATGCCAATATCGGTTCAAGAAAGATTGCTCTCAAGTGCGGTTATATGCCTGCTTGGACTGAAGTGTATTAGTAATTGAGTAATCATATAGAATGCTCAGCTAAACGACTGATGGTTTGTTTATTCAATAAAACGGTTATAAAGGTACTTTAATAAATTTAGTGTGAAATCAAAAAATCCATCTCACTTGTGGCGAATTAACATTTTAAAAACAATACGTTAGTTAACCCCCTCTAGTTCCTTATAATGGATTAGAGGGGGTTATGTAGGGATGTACGTACGTTTGCTTTTAACCTCTTTATTCATCTTATCAGTTTAAGAGGTTTGTAAGCCGTTTGAAGTAGCTTTTATATGCGGAACTTAATGAGCATAAATGTTTTATGATCACTTTAATGAGAATTGAGTTGCACATTAAAGTTTTCTAGATTGAATCACGCTCTCAATGGTCTCAATAGTCTTTTCACGAATTCCTACTGAACGAGCAAAGTTTTGAAAGTTCATAACGACACTGCGAACTTCTTCAATGATCTTTTTACACTTTGGTGCTCTTAAATCCATTTTTAAGCCGCACGTCACCAGGTCCTCCATGGTGAAGTCAGAAAGTTTACCATTGATGGTCATCTGGTGGGCTTTGAGCCAACGGTTACCAGGACTATAAGCGAAAGTAATGTCATAAGCAGGGGATAGGGACCATGACCCCTTTCGATCCATCAAGAAGGAAAAGTTCTTCACATGGTCATCCTGGTTAATTGCAATCACATTAAAGACCATTCTTCTGAAAAACTGTTCGATATCACTACTTGCGAGTCCTAGTTGTCTACCAATTAGAGCAGCACGTTCATAACTATGGAGGCCAGGAATATTGTAATCGGTATGTGTCAGAGCGCCTAGAGACTGCATATGCACCTTGGTACCATCTAAACGGTCGAAACGCCTAGTCATAAAGTGGTTCATATGTCCCTCGGAAAGTAACTGGCATTCACTCATAATGATCCCAGCTTCTAAGGCCATTTTGTAATAGGAGAACTCGATCAGAGTGTATTCAGGGACATCTTCTAGATTGTGGTCACCGTTTTTAGAAACCCCATCCAATTTGACCAACCAGTACTCAAACCCCTTGCTCAGGTCCACTTGACCTGACCTGATTTCCTTGGTGGTGGGGTTGTATGCAATAATAGCTTTAGCCCTTGCACCTCCAGCTGAGGTACCAAGCTTTAGAAGCTGTTTATAAGTGATATCGCTTTCTGAAGACAGGAAAATGCATTCTTTCTCCCTTAATATAGCTGAGGCGAAGTTAGACATTTTACTCATGTCAACGGGTTCGTCTATGTCTTTGTATTCGCTATGGTCTGGTTCGTACTCAAGGGCTCCCATACCTCTTTTGCCTGTATAGCACAACCTTTCGACTACATTGAAGGAGTCTGGCAGGCGACCTTGCTCATCGAGCCACTTGTCGATAACGGCGTTACCAAATTTATCGGGTAGAGAGTCTGCGATTAATCCAGGCACTCCGTTGAAGGAGGTTTTAATCAACTCAGGGAACTCATAAACCCTTTTGGAGAGTGGCATCATAATTGGAGAAACCTCTATTCCACTAGTGATAATTTCATCAGAATATTCAAAAGAGAGATAACCTGTTGTTGTATCAAGATGAAAAACACCAATTAGAGTACCCCATAGTTTCACTATTCCAGTTGTTGTCATGATTCATCTCCCCATTTGAAGGTGGTTTTGGCTTCTTTGTTTCTTCTTCCAACACGACTTCTATGGACTCTGATAGACTTGTTGTTCAAGTGGTAAGAAGGCCTTTTGGTCGGATCAGGCACAAGCATGTCTAGGTTTTGGTCAAGTCCAAGTGCCATAAGCACTTTTATGAGGGTGGTTAACTGTACATCCTCACCGTTTTCCATGTTTGTGATACTTCTTCTTGAAATTCCTGCCTTGTCAGCGAGTTCTTGCTGAGATAGAGGATAATCAATTCTAAATGCTTTGAGTCGTTTGCCTACCTCAGAAAGGGCAGCTGATGAAGATAAATACTTGCTCATGAAATCACCTCTCTGCTTCTATCTTCTTATGATCTAATTATACCGCTTCAGTTAATAATGTGCAATGTATTGCTCGTTAATAATATATATCGTCATAAAGAGCAATATAATGCTCATTAAAATGCGTTGGATTTTATGTTTCATCTGTTCTAAAAGCGGTTGAGACAGATAATAATTAAACATAGTAAACTGCATTTAAGAGAAACAGTACGTTCATAGGCAAAAACATTCATTGTTTCTGAAAGCTTTGCTCATAGGAACATTTAGAATAGATCCTTTTATGATTTGGTGCCTAAAAGAGTAAAGCTAGTAGTATCTGGCACCGAGGTGCTCTGAAAGTCTGGTTGCTAGATGATACGTCAAATGGGTATGATAAGAACAATAGGCTCACATGTCCCTTAGTCAACACTGTAAATGCGCAAGAAAACCTACTGATGAAAGTGGTCAGCAGGACAGGCACAAGTCATCCGATCTTCAAGTTCGCAGGACAGATAGGCATCATAGAAGACGCGAACGGTCTTCACTACATGAGAGCAAGGTACTACAACACGGACATCCTGCGCTTTATCAGCAGGGATACCTATGAGGGCATGCTCAGCAAGCCGCTTAGTCTGAACAACTATTCCTATGGGTATAATAATCCGTTTAGATATGTGGACCCTAGCGGTAACACTGCATGGATATTGAAATTAGGTCAATATTCGATAAAGTGTATAGCTGCACTACTGGGTGTATCAACACTAACTGTAACAGGCATCCTAGTAGGCGGATATAGAGCCTATAGAGCTGGAATATATCTAACAGATGGAGTTGCTGATAATGGTAAACCTTCAAATGTTCCAGCAGTAGGTAGAGGTAAATCAAGAAATTCTGGGAATGGCGGACCTCCGTCAGGACCTGATAACTTTATTACGACTATAGATATAGTTGATGCTGCTCATTCTAGAAGAAATGATTTCTTGACTCAGGAAGTTAATCAAATTTTTAACTGGACAGGTGATGATTTTGATGACATTGCAAGAAATGCTTCACCATATGACTTAATCACATCCCTTGAAAATTCAGGATGGCATAAGGTTATTGAAGATGGTGGAAGTAAAAGTGGTCCAGCTACAATTTTGACTGACCCAGTAACTGGTACAATAGTCAGAGTTCATGCAACTCCTGGTGAGGGAGCGCCGTATTTCAGAGTTCAGAATTCTGGTGGTGGTTACTTAGATTCAACAGGCGCCTTCCCAAGCGATGCAACTAGGCAAGAGTTGAGAGACTTGACACATTTCTACTTTGGAAATTAAGGAGTCATAAAAATGTTTAAGAATAATTTATTAAAAATTCTTAGTGAATATGATTTCACTGATAGTATAATAGTTGAAATTTCGACATCTAAATTATTGACAGAGTTAGTACTTGAAATTGATTATTACTGGGACTTACAAGAAGGAAAAAATGAAGCAAGAATGCTATTACTTAAGTTTGAAAACTGCAAGCGTATCGAATCTAGAATTCCAGTAGTAGCAATTGAATCATTGAAAAGCAGAGAAAATGTGGACAGCTATTTTACAATTGTGAAAACTTTGCAAGAGGAAGAAAGCACACTTTCGATATTCAATGGAATTGGTAATGACCCATTCTTAAGAATTGAATTTGGTAGTGTGGAACTATCTGAACAATAACTATACTACGAAGAAAAAATTGCATCGTAATTTTAGTGAAGCCCATGGTTTTGATAATCCAAGCCAGACCATGGGCTTTTAGGTTGTGTAGATATATCAAACTGTATAATCATTGTACACTCTTTGGTTTCACATCTGCTTGTATTTACTACTGCGTATTAAATTATACTTACATATCGCCGTCCAAAAGATCACTACTTGCCCAACTCAGCCTCGCGCGCAGTTGCTTCACCGTCCCTCTCATTTTTCCTGCATCTTTCCACCATCTTTCGAGAAATCGGTAGGGAAGGCGAGTGACCGACCGGATGAAATTCTTTTACTAGTATTATTTAATACGCAGTAGTATGTGGTATTTAAATATTGTAGTACTTCTGGAAAAGAAGGTTAATAAGTCTCGTTAACTACAAATAATAACGATAAATCGGAATTAAAGTATTCATTTCTACTGTTGTATTCACAGTTCCTTATTCAGTTGAATCCATTCCTCTTTTAAAATTACGTAGCTGAGAGAGTCATAATACTCACCTTCCACGATTCTCGCTTTTCCATTTGCTTACTTGAAGCTCTAATTCATCTTCACATAGTTTTTTGTAATACGGACCGTTATATTTATGAAATTCACGTGAAGGATGGTTCCATTGGAGGAAAAGGTATAGTAAAACTTTCCTAAAAACCATTCAAAAGACATGGTATGATTATGTTACGGTTTTAGACGATTAAATGATGGAGATAGGAGTAAATCGGTGGATGAGCTATTTAAAAAGGCACTGCTTGAGAACGATTTAGCACTTTTAATGCAGGTAGATAAGTCGGACCTGCATAACCATAGCACCAGAGGTGGAAACAAACGGTACATTGAACAGTGGACGGGTGCAAGTATTGAGGCGTGTCCTAAAATGAAGAGCCTGGATGAGATGAACGTATGGTATCAGAAAAACATAAAAATCCTATTCTCAGGTAGAATCGGTTATGAGAAACGTATCGATGCTGCGTTTATTCAGGCAGAACAAGACGGAGTCAAGGAACTGCATATGAGCGTGGGTATTGGTGAAGAAGCCATGTATGGCGGTTCGGTTTCCGACTTGGTTGAGAATATGAAAAGAGCTCACCTTCAATATGCTCCGAAAATAAATTTTGCGCCAGAAATCGCTTGGAGCACCTATGATGATTACGATCTATCAAATGAGAAATTGGATGAGTTTTTAGCGACAGGTTACTTCAAATCTTTTGATATGTACGGATGCGAGGAAGAGGTACCGACTTACAAGGAACTTTTCAGAAAGGTAAAAAGAAGCGGGCTTATTTTAAAAGCGCATGTTGGTGAATTTGGTAGTGCCGAGCTTGTGCAAAGAGCGGTGGAGGAACTGGAGCTCGACCAGGTACAGCACGGGATTGCTGTGGCAAATTCCCCAAAAGTGATGAACTGGCTTAGAGACCATAGGATTCAACTGAACGTTTGTCCTACGAGTAATGTACTGCTCTCAAGAGTCGCTGGTTATGAAACGCATCCGATTAAAAAACTATACGAACATGGAGTCAGAGTGACCATCAATTCGGATGATATGCTCATCTTTGACCAAAGTGTTTCTCAGGAGTATCTGAATCTTTACCGATCGGGAAACCTGGATGTGGAAGCGTTGAACCTTATTCGTAAATACGGATTGGGTTACTGATTCAAAAAAGTAAAACGGCTCGCATCTCCAAAGAGATACGAGCCCGCTGTGCAAGCGTTATGTTTCTAGATGAGTATAACACAGAACGGTTCGAAGGGATAGTCTTTAGCATAAGTATTATTTTGATGTATTGAAATAGGGGGGAGCATATGAGTAATTACCGGTTAAGTTCTAGAGGAATCGTCATACATGATGAACATATTCTATTAAATGAGTTTGATCATGGCGCTTATTACAACATACCTGGCGGCGGCGTTGAAGCTGAGGAAACATTACGTGACGCATGTGTTAGGGAACTGCTTGAAGAGAGCGGCTATACTGTTATCACCAAAGAGCTCTTGTATATGTTTGAGTATAATCCCGTCCGTGACGAGTTTTTATATGGATCACGCGGTGGTATTGGTTATGTATTCAGATGTGAGCTCGTTGATCCCACCAAAAGAGTGGAGCCTTCTGTAATAGATGGAGGTCCTGTAGGTTCAACTATTGTTTCTACAGGTGCTAAATGGATTCCACTGGACAAGTTAGGCAGTATTAACCTTGTACCACCGATCGCGCAGAAGATCATAAGCGATTACGAGAAGCAGGTTAGAATCACCCAGTTTTTAGAAGATATCCATTGATTGAGTCAAGCGGTGGCATGATTGGTGAGTGGATAGGAGTTGTTTTAAAAGGGCGTCGTTGTTGGGCGTTCTTTTTTTGTGGGAAAGCAACACGATAAAATAGGGTTGCTTAGCAAACGTTTTCATGATAACATACAAGTATACAACTGATATATCACAAAGGAGGACTTGCTGTGTTTGAGATTAGATGGCATGGCCGTGGGGGCCAAGGTAGTTTTACTGGAGCTAAGCTTTTGGGTGAGGCTGCGGCGATTTTTGACAAGCGTTATGCTCAGGCTTTTCCTTCGTTCGGTCCAGAGCGAAGAGGTGCACCTGTACTAGGATTCAATCGAATTTCGGATGTTCCTGTTACAGACAGAAGTGAACTCAAAGCATGTGATGTGATTGTGTTTTTGGATGACACTTTATGGTCGGAAGCGTATTTGTCGGATTTGAAAGAGGATGCTGTTGTTCTGATGAACACGACTTCTAGTGTGAATGATCCTAGAATCAAAACAATCGATGCGACAGGTATGGCGATCGATATTATTAAAAGACCGATTGGGAATACTGCGATGTTGGGTTTTTTAGCGGCATTGAAACCTGAGATTGTTTCTTATAAGGCATGCGAGGATGCGGTGGCTTCTTCTTTAAAGCCTTCGCTCGCTCAGATGAACATTGAACTGCTGAAAGCTGCTTTTGACTACGGAAAGGAGTACAAATAATGAAAAATTTTAAGATGTCTCCTAAACCTGTGTTAAAGAGTCTGAATGACTATCCGATGGGCTCGAGTATGCCGAGTTTTCACATTACTGAAGGGAATGCCGGTTGGAGGGTATACAGACCTGTGATCAACCATGAAAAATGTGTGAGCTGCTACCGCTGCTACTATGTTTGTCCGGATGGGGCTATCCATAAGGAAGAAGACAATTCCTTTCATGTCGATTACGATTTCTGCAAAGGTTGCGGAGTTTGCGCACATGAATGCAAGTTAAAAGCGATCGATATGGTAAAGGAGGCTTAACATGAACGATAAATTCTTAAATGGTAACGAAGCTGTCGCCTATGGCGTACTGCTTGCAAAGCCGCATGTGGTTGCTGCGTATCCTATTACGCCTCAAACCAAGGCGGTTGAAAAAATATCTCAGTTCGTGCAGGACGGCGATCTTGACTGCGAATACATGCATGTGGAATCTGAACACAGTGCGATGGCTTGTTCTATCGGCGCAAGTTCTGTAGGTGCCAGAACATTCACTGCGACTTCGTCACAAGGACTTTTGTACATGCTTGAGTGTCTTCCTTATGCTTCGGGTGCCAGACTTCCGATTGTCATGATGAACGCCAACCGTGCGATCGCGACTCCTTGGAACATTTATGGTGACCAGATGGACATCATGTACGCCCTCAACAGCGGTTGGGTGCAACTATTTGTAGAAGACGCGCAGGAAGCGCTTGATGTTACGCTTCAGGCATTTAAACTTGCGGAACATAAAGACGTGCTTGCGCCTGTTGTTGTCAACCTGGACGGTTTTGTATTGACGCATACCTACGAAAAGGTAAGCATACCTGCATCGTCAGAGGTGGATGCTTTCTTGCCGCCTATTGCTAAATACGACCATATCATGAGCGATGAGCATCCGATGAGCATGTGTATTTCTGCAGGAAACCATCAGAACCAAGGTTTCAAGCAGCTTCAACACGAAGCCCTTTTCAATGCCGAGGGTGTGTTTGAAACGATCGAGCGTGAGTTTTCGACTCAGTTCGGCAGAGCTTACGGCGGTGCTGTTGACAGTTACCGTATGGACGACGCTGAAATTGCGATGCTGACTACGGGTAGTGTCACAGGTACTGCAAGAGTGGTAGTAGACGAGCTAAGAAGAGAAGGAATCAAGGCGGGACTTATCAAACTTAGAATGGTAAGACCCTTCCCGACGAAGAGACTTTTGGAAGTCGTCGCTGATTTGAAGGGCTTGGTCGTGTTCGATAAGAACGTGAGTTTCGGTTATGAAGGCACCATCTTCACTAATGTGAACTCCGCGCTTATGCAGTCTGGCAAGATGCTTAAGGTTGAAAATGTCATCGGCGGTCTCGGCGGACGCGATATACCTCATCACGAGATTAAAAGCGCGTATATGAACCTGATTGATAAAAAGAACAGCAAGCAAGTAAGATTTTCTGATGAGGAGGTAACGGCATGAGTCAAAAGCTGAATGTAAGAAACATAACGGAAAACGAGTATTTTTACGGACATAAGGCTTGCGGCGGTTGCGGTGAATCCTTAGCGCTAAGACTTGCGCTTAAGGTACTGGGCGATGAAGCCTATTTATCACTACCAGCGGGTTGTATGGCTGCGGTGTCGTTCATCTACCCGAACATGGCATTCAAGAACAACGCGATCATCACTCCTTTTGCCTCTACTGCGGCTGTGACTACGGGTGTTGAAGCAGGCCTTAGGGCCCTTGGCAAGAAAAAGCCGCTCGCGGTTGGTTTCGCGGGAGACGGTGGAACGGCCGATATCGGTATCCAGGCCCTTTCAGGCGCTATCGACCGTGGTGAGAAATTCATCTATATCTGTACCGACAATGAAGCCTATATGAACACGGGTATTCAAAAGAGCGGACTTACTCCTTTTGGAGCTGCTACAACGACGACTCCCGCAGGTAGGGAGATTAGAGGGAACATCAACTTCAAGAAGAACATGTTCGAAATTGTAGCCGCACACGGTATTACCTATGCCGCCACAGCGTCTATCGGATACCTGGACGACATGATCAATAAGATCCAAAAGGCCAAAGACGCTGACGGTCCTTCGTATATCCACATCTATGCGCCTTGTCCTACGGGTTGGGGTTGCGGGTCTGAGATCTCTGTAGACCTTGGTAAACAGGTTGTCGACAATGGACTTTGGTATCTTGCGGAGTATGAGAACGGAGAGTTCAAGGTCAACAGGAATCCGGATACTTTTGAACCTGTAGCACCTTATTTAAAGCGTCAAGGAAGATTCAAGCACTTGGAAGAATCGGATATCACCATGATTGAATCGATCAGAGATCAGAAGTGGGAATATATCAGAAATAACTGGGTGTAAGAAAAGGCTTGGTTTCAGCGTTTTAATCCTGTATAATGTTGCTTGATATATTATTTTATTTACAATAATTATTGAGACTAACGCATACGCGTAGAAAATAGAGGATGAACGTATTGAAACAGGCGAATGAGATTATCTTTACAGAACTTCAAAACAGAATCATCAATTTGGAACTTGAACCAGGCACGGTGATCAATGAGAAAGCGCTCATGGAAGAGTTCGATGTCAGCAGGACACCGGTACGTGAGGCGCTGATCAAATTATCCCAAATCGGTCTGATTGAAACCAGACCGAGAGTGGGTACGTTTGTCACTCAAATCGAGATCAAGTCGGTGAAGAACGCCTACGAAGTGAAGAAAAACTTGGAAGGCCTTGCTGCCGAACTCGCTGCCAAAAGGGCGACTGATGAGGAAATTGAAGAACTGTTTGAAATTATTGAGCGATTTAAAGGCTATGACATCGTCAAGGATTACAAACTTTGTATTCAGGATGATCAGCGTTTCCATTATCTGATTAGACAAGCAGCTAGAAATGAAATTCTAATTGAAGTATTAGACATGCTTAACACGAAGACGGCACGTTTTTTACAGTCTATCCGATATGTGATCAGCGATTACGATTGGTTTAGCAATTCACTTGTTGACATTGCTGATGCAATTCGTGCACGTGACTCAGAAGAGGCGCGCAAACATACTGAAATTCATACAAAAGAATTCCTTGACCAAATGTCACGCCATTTCTTCGGGTAAACCGAAACAGCTCAATAGGGCTGTTTTTTTGTACAAAAGTAAAGGGAGAGGTATACTATGAATCAATTATTTGCAAGCAGGGCGAAGAAAATGCAGGCATCAGAGATCAGAGAAATTCTCAAACTTACCCAACAACCGGACATTATTTCTTTTGCAGGCGGTCTTCCTGCGCCAGAGATGTTTCCTATCAAAGAAATGAAGGCTGTAGCAGGCCGTGTGCTTGACGAAATGGGTCAGGCGGCTCTACAGTACAATCCTACAGAGGGATATGACCCTTTAAGAGAAAAAATCGCTGCTAGAATGTCGTTGACAGGCACGAATCTATCGAAGGACAACATTCTTGTGACAAGCGGTTCCCAGCAGGGTCTTGACTTTTCGGGTAAGATATTCCTCGACACAGATGATGTCGTACTTTGTGAAAGTCCGTCGTACCTAGGCGCAATCAACGCGTTTAAAGCATATGAATGTAAGTTCCACGAAATAAAGACCGATGAGAACGGCATGGACATGGAAGACCTTGAGTATGCCCTCAAGGTGCTTGACCGAGTCAAAATCATCTATGTCATTCCTGACTTCCAAAATCCGTCGGGAAGAACATGGTCTCTTGAGAGAAGAAACATGCTTGTGGAACTTGCGAATAAATATGATAAGATCATCATTGAGGATAATCCATACGGAGAACTCAGATACGACGGGGTGATGATTCCTTCTGTTAAATCACTTGATACGGAAGGTCGAGTGGTTTATCTAGGTACTTTTTCGAAGACGTTCTGTCCAGGTCTGAGAATAGGCTGGGTCGCAGCGGATGATGTGGTGCTTAACAAATACATCATGGTGAAGCAGGGAGCGGATCTTCAGACTAATTCAATGAGTCAGATGGAACTTTCCTTGTTCCTTGACGACTATGACTTTGACAATCACATCGAAAAACTAGTGACGCTTTATAGGACGCGAAGAGACATCATGATCAGCGCGATGAACGAGCATTTTCCTAAAGAGGTTAAATACGATGTTCCAAGTGGGGGATTGTTCATTTGGGCTGAAACTCCTCTTGGCATCGATACAAAAGAATTGATGATCGAAGCGGTAAAAGAAAAGGTCGCTTTTGTTCCCGGTGAGTCGTTCTTCCCTAATGGTGGTATAAAGCATACCATGAGACTTAACTTCTCGAACATGGGCGAAGAAAAAATAGAAGAAGGCATCAAAAGACTCGGTCTACTGCTTACTAACGCGGTAAAATAGGTTGACATAGTACTTTAAGAGGTTGTATCATTTGCAACTTCTTAAAGTATTTTTTTATTTTTGAGGGTATACTTATACTATACCAATAAAAAAAAGGCGGCTAAAGATGAAACGTATAGGTGTGACCACACATATTGAAAAATTACATAACATGCATGAACATGCAGTAAACATTGCGTACATAAAGGCCGTGATTCAGTCGGAGGGGCTTCCGATACTGATACCAGTCACCATCAATCATATGATGCTCGACGATTACTTGAACTTGATCGACGGACTTGTGATAACGGGTGGAGGGGACGTCGATCCGCTTCTTTATAAGGATGAGAACCATGGACTCAGCATGAATATTTCAGGTATAAGGGACGAGATGGAGCTTTATCTGATAAGACAGTCCATCAAAAGAAAGATTCCCATACTCGGCATCTGCCGCGGAATGCAGCTGCTTAACGTATACTACGGTGGAGACCTGTACCAGGACATCATGACGCAATATGATACGGATATCGATCATATCAACATGGAGGTAGAGGTGGACTATTTAGCGCATGATGTGACGTTCGAGGAGGATTCGATTATCGGTAAAATGATGTGCAAGTCTTCACTTAAGGTGAATTCAAGGCATCATCAGTCTGTAAAAAACCTTGGAATGGGACTGAGAATAACGGCTAGGTCGCAAGACGGTATTGTGGAAGCGATCGAGCACCAGTCGGATGATGTGATAGGCATACAGTGGCACCCTGAAGACTTAGTGGGTCTATGTATGTGTCACAAGAAGCTATTTACGAGTTTTATCGATCATTGTGATGCAAGGAGCAAATAGATGAAAAAAAAGATACTGCTGATTTTGTGCTGCGTATTTTTAGTAGCGTGTAAAAGTCGGGTCCTGGAAGATAAGCAAGTACCGGTTGAATCGGGCGTGGAAAATGAGAACGAAAACGCAGATTCGGGCAAGGAAGACGAGAATGCACAAATGGAGCAAGCCTTCATTTTTGTAAACAAGAACGACGGTATACTGAAATGGGGTATCCGTACATCTACTGACGAAGTGCTTGTAAGTCCAATATACAGCCAGATCACTCCTTTTGCTCAGGGTAAGTTCTGGCTGGCTAGTAATGACAATTCCTATGACGTGTTTACACGCTCAGGCGAACTGGTGGACTCATATAATGATTACGACGCACTTTTTAGTGCTGAAAAAGAGCTGCTTGCTTCTATGGATGAACTATACGCATTCTATGACGAAGAGACAGGAAGCTTCGGCTATAAAAAAGGCGATCGTATCGTCATCGAACCCAAATACGCGATCGCGGATCCCTTTATCGATGGAAGGGCTGTTGTCACGACGGGAGAATATCTACAGATTTTTTCTGTGATCGATGAAAAGGGTAGGATTCTGTTTACCCTAGAGGATCAACCTATCGTGAATCTTGGCCGCGGCTTCTTCGGTGTGGTGGAGGACGAGTATTACTACTCCGCTTATTTTGATAAAATGAAGATTTGTGACTCTAAAGGTGATACGGTCATTGGAGATGCGTATTACGATATCATCACTCTTGAAGATTCAGGTTTTTTTGTAAGCGATGCCGATAAGGGCTTCTTCTTGACAAGCAACGGCCAACTGGATAAGACGAAACCGACATTTGAAGGTTATGAGTTTTATGAAAGGGACGGACTACTGATCAAAGGTTATGCCAAGACTCAGCAGGATGCGAGACTCGTTTATTTTGACCAACAGGGTGACATCCTATGGCATAAGGACTGGCAAGATGATTTTGTCGAGATCGAAGCCGGTTTGTACGTTAAAAATGTCATTCATGCGATGAACAGGTTCAATAAGGTTGCCTATCCACAAATACTACTTGAGGATGATGAGGCAACAAGCGAAGCCGTTAACCGTAGACTCGAAGCGTCGGTTGGCGATATTAGCATGTTCCATCAAGAAGAGAGAATCGTACAAGAGGTCGGTTACCGAATCGAATATAGGAATCGGATGATAACCATCGTTGAAAGCTATTACATGTATCCTGTAGGGGCTGCACATGGCTCGTACAATGAAGTGCTTTCACACTATGACACTCGCTCCGGCAAGTGGATCACATTTGCTGAGCTCTGGTCTGTTCCGGGAGCGATGGAAGCTCTTGAAAAGCTTGCAAATCTGCTGATCGATCCTTTATATCTTTATGATGATGGAGTAGAGGTTCCTATTTACGCAGACGTGAACTTTATGCTGACTGACAAGGGGATTCAGGTCATCTATCAGGAATATGAGATCGGTCCCTATGCTGTCGGCATGCCGGTGGTGGAGCTTCCTTATCTGTTAATCAGAGACTACCTTTCTGAAGATTTTCCAAATCGGAAGACACTTGATGATACGATGGTAAAATCAGGTGAGATGAACGATCAAGTCGTTCAAAAAGTCAATCTTCTGTTATCACAAATCAAGTCTGATTTTGAAGCTGTAAACGCTGGCGCTACTGAACAGGATGCTTACGCACGGGAACCATTTAAGTCGCTCTACGACTGGATGGACATGGCTAAATCAGAGGGATTTGAGAAATTGTTTGTTGAAAAGGTAGAAGTTGAAGCGATTCAAAGTTATGTGGGAGGTTACGGCGCACTCGTTTGGGTGGATGCTATCTTAGTGGATTCCGAGTCGACAGGCTACGAAACCGGTCTTCGTCTGTATGTTGAATTCGGCGGCGCAACTGAAGGTGAACTGAGTAAAGTGGTGCTTCTCGATTAAAGTGAGGTGACTGGCGATGAATAGCTTTATAGTCTTAATGATCATCTTGGTAGTTGTCATTGTATTCTTGTTTCAGCTGGCAAGCATCAATTCAAAATACAAGGAAATGCATCCTACTCATTATGACCACGAAATGCCACATCTGGATCATGAAAAGCAGGAACATGTCTATGATCATTTGCATAAAAAAGATGACGGTATTTATAATGATCCCAAGTTTTAATCTTGAACCCATTGCCTTTCCTCTCTAAAAAGTGTACACTAATGATAATCAATATCATTTAAGTACGTCTAATTTGAAAAGAGGATTTTATGATCACAAATGAATGGCGACAACGTCTTAAGCCCTTTGCTAAGCCGAAACTCAGCAAATCGATTGTTCAGATAGTAAATACTGTACTACCATATTTCGCCCTATTGACTCTGATGGGAATTGGCATTTATTTTCATGTGCCTTATATTCTCATCTTACTACTAGCCATACCGACAGGGGCTTTTATGGTAAGGACTTTCATTCTGTTCCATGACTGTACCCATCTGTCATTTTTTAAGAGTATGCAGGCGAATCATATTTTAGGACACTTGCTCAGTATTTTGACCTTCACACCTTATACGATTTGGCAATCCGAACATAATCAGCACCATGGTGCCGTGGGGAATTTAGACGAAAGAGGCATAGGAGACGTCTGGACGATGACGGTGGACGAGTACTTGGATAGTTCTCGTTTAAAGAGGTTCTTATACAGGTTGTATCGTAATCCTCTATTTTTATTTTTCGTCGCACCTTTTTTCTTGTTTGCGGTACTCAATCGGTTGCCGTCGAAAAGATATACGGCTAAGAAACATCATTTGAGCCAATGGATTACAAATACTGGAATTGCAGCTGTAGCGCTACTGGTAAGTTTGAGTTTTGGAATCAAGTATTATCTTATGATACAGATTCCGGTCTTGTTCTTCGCCAGTGTGATGGGTGTTTGGCTTTTCTTTGTTCAACACCAGTTTGAAGAAGTTTACTGGGAAAGACATGGAGAGTGGGATTTTCTTAAGGCGGCGATTGACGGAAGTTCCTTCTACAAACTACCGCTTGTGCTGGAATGGATGACAGGTTATATCGGATATCACCATATCCATCACCTGAATCCTAGAATTCCAAACTATAATTTGAAGGCCTGCTATAAGGAAATCCATGAGTTTAAGAACGCAAGGACAATCACACTTTTTCACAGCTTCAGGTTGGCACTTTTAAACCTCTATGACGAAAAGGCAGGAAAACTGATTCGCATCCGTGACTTGAGAAGAAAGCTGAATTATAACTAAGACCCCAAAATCGACATCTACCTAGGTGTCGATTTTTATATGTCAATTCTTAAAATTAGCTTAAAATGCACTGTTTTAAATGCGTGAGCGATACTAATCCATTTATTTGTGTTAGAATGATAGGGAAACATTTACATAAGGGAGGTAAATATGAAAGGACTAGCAAATTTCATTATAGTACTAGTGATAGTAGGTGTCATTGCTGCTAACGGTATCTATAAGTTAGAAGATGGCGAACAAGCGGTTATTACAAGATTTGGTGAATTTTTAAAAAATGAGACACAGAGTGGTCTAAAGTGGAAAATTCCAGTTGTCGATCAAAAGTATGTTATCAGAGTATCTGAACTACGTAGAATGGAATTCGGTTACGTTACAACAGATAGCGGTGGAACGAACCGCTATGCTGAGTATCAGGATATCACTTCAGATTCCTTGATGATTACAGGTGACGAGAACCTTGTGAACGTCACTGCCAGCATTCAGTATAAGATCAGCAATGCCAAAGATTACTTGTTCAATGTCGATGACCAGTTGGGCACGCTCAATATCATTGCTGTTTCGACAATTAGAAGAAGTGTGGCAAACAACTCGTTGGATGACGTACTTGCAGATAACAAGTTTGCAATCATGCAAGAAATCAGAACAGACCTACAGCAGATTTGTGATGATTATAAGTTAGGTGTTCAAATTACGGATGTACTGCTTCAAGATGTCGACCCGCCTGCTGAGGTTGATGATGCTTTTAAAGATATCGTGAGAGCTCAACTTGACAAGGAAAGTAAAATCAATGAAGCGATTTCATATGAGAATCAAATTATTCCAGAGGCGAAAGGTTTGGCTTCTAAGCTGATCTCTGATGCGGAAGCTTACAAAGCGGAACGTATAAGCGAAGCAAAGGGTGATGTAGCCAGCTTTAATGCTGTATACGAAAAGTATGTCGACGCCAAGGAAGTCACTAGAACAAGACTTTATTTAGAGACTATGGCTGAAATACTGAAAAATGTAGAGATATTTGTAACGAAAGAAGATGGCAATACGCTTAAGTTCTTGCCTCTACAAGGAGGTACAAACTAATGTTAGATAACAAAAACAATGGTCCAGTTGAAGTAGATGAAAATGGAAATCCTATACCAAGAAAATCAAAACAGCCTCAAGCGATAAAAATCGATTTTGATTTTGGTAAGTTGTTGAAAAGGGGTTTCTTCCCAATTTTGATTTTATTGCTTATTGTCGGTTATTTGGCTACAGGCACCTATACTGTCAATGAGATGGAACAGGCAATGATAGTTAGGTTCGGTAGTATTCAAAAGGTAATCGTATCTAAAGATGCGGATATAGTAAAAGCTCAATTGTCAGCCACAGATCAGTTTAAGGGTGTTAAAGTAATCCAAGGAAAAGGACTTTTCTTCAAAGTTCCATTTATCGATCAAGTTGAAAAATACACTTCTCAACTACTGACTTACAAAACACTTCCAGGTGAAGTTACGACTCTAGATAAGAAGAAAATTGTTTTAGATAACAATGCTCAGTGGAGAATTGTCAATCCAGCACTTTTCAAAATATCTATGGTTACTATTGATGATGCCAACAACAAACTTGATGACCTGATTTTTTCCGGTTTACGTGAGCAAATAGGTAAGACGGATGGAACAACGCTAATATCTGATAAAGAGTTTGTTTATAGCTTGACTTCACTAGTTAAGGATCAAGTAAATGAGCAGGTATATGAATCAGGTATCGAGGTGTTCGATGTTCGTATCGCTAAAACTGAATTTCCTGATCAGAATAACGCTAATATCTTCACTAGAATGAGAACGGAACGTCAAAAGATTGCTAACAAGCTTAGAGCTGAAGGGGATGAGCAGTATCAGATCATCACAGCCAAAGCGGATAAGGAAGCGACTATCCTAAAGGCTGAAGCTTATGCTACTGCTGAAGAAAACAGAGGACAAGGTGATGCTGAAGCGCTTGCGATTTATGCATCGGCGTATAACAAAGATCCTGAATTCTATCAGTTTTTAAAAACGCTTGAGACCTATAAGGAATCCTTGGGAAGCAATGCAAAAATCGTAATCGACAGCGATTCTGAATTTGCCAAGTACCTCTTCCAAATCAACGCTCCAAGTGTTACTGTAGAATAATAAGAGTTTAGGCACGTACCTACTATGGTACGTGCCTTTTTTAAGGAGCGGTTATGAAATTAGGACAATACATAAAACGGATGGAAGAGCCGTCATTTGAAGAGCTTATCGCAGTGATCAGGCCTGCGTTTGAAATACCGTTTATAAAATATGGATTAGATCAGTATAGGCATAGTGGATACTATTACAATAGAAACGATTATCAAAATGCCTTAGATGAAGGTGCGATATGGTTTGGCGCGTACGACAAGGGGGCGCTGATCGGTTGCGTGTCCGTTTTGAAAAAGTCGGACGTGAAATGGAGGATAGGAAAACTAGCCGTCCACCCTGATTTTCAGCACTGCGGATTAGGTAAATCCTTGCTCAGTGAAGCGGAGCGCTTCGTATTTAATCGTGGAGCAAGCAAGTTGAGTTTGTCGTGCCTGAAAGACGATGCGGACCTGGTTAAGTTTTATGAGTCGAAGGGGTATTTGTCTGATGGGCAAAAGGTCTACAAGAAAACCGGATTTACGATAGGTTTTTATGTTAAGAAGATGCACCACCTGATCGATCTTGTCACAAATCTTGCTGACCGTTACCCTGTCGACCCGATTGTCTGTGATGAGACACTCTACCTAAAGGATCAGATCCTGCTGATCTATCATCCGGATGAGGTTGACAAGAAAACCAATACAGGGCATCTTCTGGGACGGTTGTTGCCTGAACATGTTAAGGAGTGGATCTGGCACCGTAATACAGTGGAGAGCTTTGTGGACACCTTGTCAGAGGGTTTCTTGAATGTTCTCGTTTATCCAAGTGACGACGCGTATGAGGTTTCTGAGTACGTCTCCAATGTGGATTCGAGAATAAGGTGGATCTTCATCGATGCAACTTGGCAGCAGTCGCAAAAAATGCTGAATCAGAGCCCTAGTCTTATGGCGCTTGATAAAGTGCGGTTGTCGAGTGATTACATCAGTCGCTATACGCTCAGAAAGAACCAGCGTGCTGAAGGATTATGTACACTTGAGTCCGCCAGTCATGTGTTAGGTGAATCTGGATTCGACACGTTGAGAACGCAGCTTGACAGCAGGTTGGAAGACTGGCTGAAGACACTTAGCTGTAAATAAAAGGATGATGCAGGGAGCAGACTGCCATTTGCGAATTTTAGCAAATGGCTTTTTTTATTGCCTCTATTTGGTAATCTAAGACAAGTAGATTAAGTCTAGGAGGTCATGATGGTCACAACACTACCCTCGTCCGTATTGATAGGCATGTCGGGGCATGTCATTGAAGTTGAAGTCGATATCGCAAGAGGATTTCCGGCTTTTACGATAGTCGGTCTACCGGACACGATTGTAAAGGAGTCAAAAGAACGGATAAGAACTGCGATAAAAAACGCTCATCTCGAGTTTCCTGAACGGAGACTCACTGTCAATTTTGTACCTGCGAATCTTAAAAAGGACGGGAGCCATCTTGATCTTCCTATCGCTTTGGGCGTTTTAAGGGTTGGGGATGATGCGCCCGGGCTTAAGCATATAGGCGTACTGGGGGAGTTGGGACTCAGTGGTCAGGTCATCGGTGTAAAAGGCGTCATACCGCTTCTGATCGCCTTACAGGAGCAAGGGGTCACGAGGGTTATTATACCGAGGGCGAATCTTGATCAGGCAAAACTGCTAAAGGATATGACGGTTTATCCGGTGGAACACCTTCAAGAAGCCTACAAGCTATACGAGTCGATCGATAGGGTGGAAGGCGTATTCTGTAATGGAGACTTTAAAAAGACGATGCACAGGCTTGACGACTTCAGTGAGGTCTCCGGCCAGGAACACGCGAAAAGGGCGCTTGAAATTGCCGCTTCAGGAGGTCATCATGTGCTTATGATGGGACCGCCTGGTAGCGGTAAGACCATGCTTGCCAGAAGGGTTCCTGGAATCATGCCTGACCTTGCCTATGAGGAGGTTGTCGAGTTGACGAAGGTGTACAGCGTTTCCAACAATATCGCACCGTCAGGCGTAGTCACTGATAGGCCTTTCAGATCACCGCATCATACGATTTCGAGTGTGTCCCTATGCGGCGGTGGGACCAACCCGAAACCAGGCGAGGTGACGCTTGCCCACAGAGGGGTTTTGTTTTTGGATGAGCTTCCGGAATTCAAACGGTCCGCGATTGAAAGCTTAAGACAGCCGATCGAGGACAGAAGAATCCAGATTTCGAGGTCTACAGGGACTGTGGATTTTCCGTGCTATTTTACACTAATCGGCGCCTTTAACCCTTGCCCTTGCGGGTATCTTGGTGATATTGAAAGGCAGTGCAAGTGTTCGCCGATTCAAGTCATCCGGTATTTGAGCAAATTGTCAGGACCGATGATCGACAGGTTCGACATGCAGCTGATTTTACCAAAGGTACCCTATGAATCTCTTAGGGTCGTTAAAGAGAGCGAGCCGTCCAGGACGATAAAGGAACGGGTTGAAAAGGCAAGGCTGATACAGTTTACAAGGTATGGTGATGTGTTTAAACTGAACGCCCATATGTCGACTAAGGACATCAAAGTTTACTGCGACCTAAATGACGAAACAGAAGCTTTCTTAAAAAAGGCGTATCATATCATGAAATTGTCGGCTAGGAGTCTGACAAATATATTAAAGCTTTCAAGGACGATCGCAGATATGGACGGGGCCGAGGAGATTAGACTCGAACATGTAAGCGAGGCGCTTCAATACAGACGGATCGATAAGGAGGTGCTTAGTGATGTATGATGTGAGGGATTTGCTCTTATGGCTTCATGAGTTCGGCAAGGAGACCGATAAGAAGCTGGTTCGAAGTTATTATAATTTTGGAGATAGGCAAGCTGTCGGCTATTATATTGTAAAACTGACTGAACTGATGAAAAGCGACTGGAAAGCGTGGGTCTTGGAATTTAAGGATGAAATGAAAGTCAAGGGAATCGAGGTTTGCACCATCATCGACGACGCCTATCCGGAGAGGCTGCTCACCATTTTTGATTACCCGCTTGTGTTCTATTATATAGGGGATATTTCCTGCATTGCCGTGCCTGATGTCATCAGCATCGTTGGGACAAGGAAACCGACATATGACGCGATTAAGATGTGCGATCTGGTCACCAAACACCTTGCCAAAGGGAATGTGACCGTTGTCAGCGGCTTGGCCTTTGGTGTGGACGCGCTTGCCCACAGGGGCGCGCTCGCGTACGGTGCGAAAACTTCTGCTGTACTGGCTTCTGGACTTGACCATATCACCCCAAGGAGTCATGTCAAACTTGCTAGACAGATTCTGGACAGCGGAGGACTTCTCCTTAGCGAATATGCGCATGGCATTAAACCCCTCAATCACTATTATGTAGCACGAAACCGTATTGTAAGCGGTCTGGCAAGTAAGATTTTTATCGTAGAGGCAGGTTTGAATAGCGGAAGTATGACTACTGGAAGGCATGCGCTTGATCAGAACAAGGAATTATATGTCATGCCCGGTTCGATATCGAATGCGGTCGCTCAGGGGACGAATTCGCTATTCAGACAAGGTGCGTATCCTGTTATCGACCCAGAAGACTTACACCTACATGATCAAGAAGAAACGCGTGTGTGCAACCATCCTATCGTGATGCGCCTTAAAGAAGAAGGTCCAATCATGGTCGAAGTGCTTTCTGATATACTGGATATGCCGATTCAAGTTCTGATGAGTGAGCTGATGGTCTTGGAGTGCGATGGTTTTATCAGAATTGACGAGCAGATTGTGAGGGCACTATAACTTAATGAAAAAAATTATCATTTGAGTTTAGGGATATGTCTTTTGGGTAACTCATATATTGGAGGTGCAATTCTATGAAGATATATACTAAAACAGGTGACAGTGGTCAAACAAGTCTATACGATATGCACAGAGTTTATAAGGATGATATTAGGGTTGAGTCTTATGGGACTATCGATGAACTGAATTCGAGCTTAGGGCTTGCTAAGAATTTTATCAATGACGAACCGATTTTTGAACATATCGAATGGATTCAGAGAATGCTTTTCGATGTAGCAGGTGAGCTTGCCACTAGAGAGGGTTCTAAGTTTCCGGAACGGGTGAATGCGGCAGATATTCAAAAGCTTGAATCATGGATTGATGAGTACATCGATAAAATGGGTAGAGATAGCGCATTTCAGTTCATTTTACCGGGATCAAACAAAGCATCGGCATCGCTGCATGTAGCACGTACCGTATGCAGAAGGGCTGAACGCAGAATGATATCTTTGAGTAAGGAGGCTGACATCTCTGTCGAGGTGATGAAATTTGTAAACCGTCTGTCGGATTGCATCTACACCTTTGCAAGGTTCCTTGAAGATGACATCACACTAATCGAATTTAAGACTGAGTAAGACAAATTTTTATAATTTACCACTAAAAAAAAGCCTGAGTTCAATAATCGGGCTTTTGGTGTTTTTTGAGCGGGTCGATAGATAAAAGGATTTGGTGATTTTAATTCGAGTATCTTAATAATAAATTGTAATAATAAATATTTTGGTACTATTATCATTGATTTTACATAAAAACTCTGCTATCATCACTACTTGGAGTTTGTTTAGAATTAAATAACTGTTTAGAAAGTTCAGAAAATTAGTTTTGTAAAGAAATAGTTCTCTGTTATAATAAACCTATTGTCATGCTCAAGAGCGATGACTGTAACTATTGGAGGCTCAAATGTCAAAATTTCTAGTGATTGTAGAATCACCTGCTAAGGCGAAAACCATTGGTAAGTTCCTTGGTAGAAATTATAAAGTAAAAGCATCTGTAGGTCATGTAAGGGATTTACCTAAGAGCAAGATGGGTATTGATATTGAAGACAATTATGAACCTCAGTACATCACCATTCGTGGTAAGGGCGAGGTAATCAAAGAATTGAAAGCCGCTGCTAAAAAAGCGGATAAAATCTACCTTGCTACCGATCCAGACCGAGAAGGCGAAGCGATTGCATGGCATTTGCAGACACTTCTCGAAAAGCAAGGAAAGACTTTTCACCGTATCGCGTTTAATGCGATTACAAAGGATGCGGTCAAAGGTGCGCTTAAGGAAGCCCGTGATATCGATATGAACCTTGTCGATGCGCAACAGGCGCGAAGAGTGCTTGATAGACTTGTGGGTTACAGCATCAGTCCTATCCTATGGAGAAAAATCAGAAGAGGTCTTTCCGCCGGTAGGGTTCAATCTGTCGCAACTAGGATGATATGTGATCGTGAGAATGAAATCGAAAAGTTTGAGAATGAAGAGTACTGGACGATCAAAGGTGACTTCAAATCCAATGATTCGAAATTTGAAGCAATGTATTATGGATTAGGCAGTGAGAAGACCGCTCTTCCAAATGAAGAAGCGGTTCAAAAAGTGCTTGGAGAACTCTCTGATGAGTTTTTAGTAGAGTCGGTTGTCAAAAAGGCAAAAAGACGTCAAGCTTATGCTCCGTTTATCACTTCGAGTCTTCAGCAAGAGGCGGCAACGCGTTATGGTTTTTCGACAAAAAAGACAATGATGCTTGCACAGCAGCTATATGAAGGTGTTCAGGTAAGTGATGGAACTGTAGGTCTGATTACGTATATGCGTACGGATTCTACAAGGATCGCTCCTGAGGCAAGTGATGCGATTTTAGCCTTTATCGACGAGACTTACGGATCGGATTATAAGGGAAAAGTACCAAAATCCAAAACGAACAAGAACGCACAGGATGCCCATGAGGCAATCAGACCATCTTATGTGGAGAGAACTCCTGAGTCCCTTGAAAAGTACCTTACGAAGGATCAGCTTAAGTTGTATCAACTTATTTGGGAGAGAGCGGTTGCTTCTCATATGACCGATGCTGTTTTCGATCAGACTTCGATTGTTTTGAACAATCAAGGACATACGTTTAAAGCTTCTGGAAGCATCATGAACTTCGATGGTTTCTTGAAAGTATACAGCTTTACCAAGACTAAGGAGAGCCTGCTTCCTGAAATAGAAGAGGGAACCTCTATGAGCGCTAGTTCGATTGAACCGGAACAGCACTTTACACAGCCGCCTGCAAGGTATACAGAAGCATCGCTTGTTAAGGCGATGGAAGAGCTTGGTATCGGCAGACCAAGTACTTATGCTCCGACTATCTCGACGATCCTGTCTAGAGGTTACATCGAGCGTGAGAAAAAGGCGCTTAAACCGACTGAGCTTGGCGCGCTCATCAACGACATCATGGTCAAGTACTTCGACAAAATTGTGGACGTCGGTTTTACCGCATCTATGGAGCAGCAACTGGATGAGGTTGAAGCTAACGGTACCCAGTGGAAAAACATTATTGCGGGATTCTATGGCGATTTCAAGTCAAGCCTGGATCATGCGGAAGAAGAACTCGAAAAGATCGATGTGGTAGAAGTCACCGACGAGATATGCAACGTATGCGGATCGCAGATGGTTATCAAATATGGTAGATTCGGCAAATTCCTCGCATGTGCGAATTATCCGGAGTGTGAGCATACACGACCTCTTCTAAAGCGCATTGGAGTTAAATGTCCTGTGTGCAAAGAGGGTGATGTGATTGAACGTAAGACCAAGAAGTTCAAGAATTTTTATGGTTGTTCGGCATTTCCAGATTGTAATTTCATGAGTTGGCACAGACCTACCGGTGATCCATGCCCTACATGTGGTGATCCACTCATTGAATATAAAACTAAACGGAAACATGAGATATCATGCCTTAACAAAGAGTGTGATTATAAAAAAGCAATCGCTCAGGAAGAGTAATTGTCAGAGGAGGAAACAATGGCTAGTACATTATTAGAAAAAACGAGATTGTTGAATAGAGTGCTTCAAAATGTTGGCGACAAAGCGGTGTCTTTCAACGAACTTGCTATTTTACTTCGTCAAACACTGAATTCAAACGTTTATGTGGCTGGTAAAAAAGGTAAAATGCTTGGTTACAGTCTGGATATCGAAGAGGATAGCTCTATCATCATCGATGAGACTTCAGGAACGCAAAAATTCCCTGACCACTACAACGAGAGTCTGCTTACGCTTCACAACACGATTGCCAATCTGACAGGTGAGAAATTACTTGAAATTTTGACAAATGAGACAAACAGCGCCCATAAGTTCATTACGATCGTTCCGATTTATGGCAATGGCGAAAGACTTGGAACTTTACTTCTTGCAAGACATGACGACTTGTTTACGGATGAGGATCTTGTCCTTGCAGAAATAGCCGCTACGGTTGTCAGTATGGAAATCATCAGATCAAAATCTGAGGAACTTCAAGAGGAGTTGAGAAAATCAGCTGTTGTACAAATGGCTATCGGTACGCTTTCTTATTCTGAACTTGAGGCGATTGAGCACATCTTTGCTGAACTTGACGGTGATGAGGGACTACTTGTTGCAAGTAAGATTGCAGACCGTGTCGGAATCACTCGTTCTGTCATTGTAAATGCACTACGTAAGTTCGAGAGCGCAGGCGTGATCGAATCGAGATCGCTTGGTATGAAGGGGACGCATATCCGCATACTTAACGATAAGCTGATGCCTGAACTCAGTAAACCAAGAAGATAAGCTATTGAGCCTTCCACATTTGGAAGGCTTTTTTTATTACAACAACATGTAGTCGAATCTACGCAAAACTTTCATAGATGTGGTATAATTAAATTTAAATAGGCTTAAACTGAAACAAGTCTATCAAATAGACGATAAATGATTTAACGAAAGGGGGACTTGCTATGTTAAATAATGCTTTTCAGGCGATCGACCTGCAAAAAAAAGCCTTGGATGCAAGTTGGCTCAGACAGGATATATTATCTAACAATATTGCGAATGTGAATACTCCGGGATATAAACGACAAGACGTGGAGTTCGAAAACCTTTTGGAGGACTACTTGAGCGGAAAGCGGTTCAGTATCAACGCCACGCATCCTGGTCATATCACCGACGGCTTCTCGGGTCTTGATTCGGTCAGACCGCGTGTGATAACAGAGGAAAACACAAGCTTAAGGATTGATGGCAATAATGTCAATGTGGATACCGAGATGGCCGAACTTGCGAAGAACAGCATCAAGTACAACGCAGTGGTCACTGACGTGAACTCGCAGTTACGAAGACTGAAATCTGCAATTAGTGGTGGGAGGTAAGTAGATGAGCTTTTTTAAATCGATGAGTATCAGTGCGTCAGGGATGACCGCTGAACGCCTTCGCATGGACGTGATTTCAAGAAATATCGCCAATGCAAATACGACTAGAACGGCTGCAGGAACACCCTACAGAAGACAGATGGCTGTAGTCAATCAAGTGAATGCCGGCAGTTTCGAAGACATGCTTTCTCAGGCGACGGGCAGTATCGTCACCGGATCTGGTGTCGAGGTTTCAAACATCGTGGAGGATCAATCTCCTTTCAAAATGGTCTACAACCCTGGACATCCCGATGCGGATGAGGACGGTTATGTCGAAATGCCGAATGTGGATACCGTCACAGAAATGATCAATATGATTTCGGCGACTAGAGCCTATGAAGCGAATGTCACAAGTATAAACAGTGCGAAAACAATGGCGATGAAAGCACTTGATATTGGGAGATAATAAATGATGAAGATTAATGGCTTAACTCAGCCGACAAGACTGATCGACAAGACTCAAGTCAATAATATCGGGGTAAAAAAGGCAAACTTCGGCGAACTGTTAAGTAACGCGATCGGACAAGTCGATTCTGCGGAAAAAGTTTCTCAGGAGTATGACATGATGGTCGCCACAGGTGAGGTCGATAATCTTCACGATGCCATGATTGCGGCACAAAAAGCTGAAATCACTTTAAATTTCGCCTTGGAAATTCGTTCTCAGGTACTGGATGCATATAAAGAACTTATGAGAATTCAGGTATAATAGGGGGCATTTATGGGAGAATTGATCAATAAACTCAGAGATCAGGCGGTTGCCTGGTTTAATAGCATGGACCAGAGAAGAAGAATTCTGGTTATCGGCGGTGCGGTCGGTTTTGTTTTGGTTGTCGCTGTGCTGCTCATCATGGTCACCAGACCCAACTACGTAGCGATCAATCGTGGTCTTACGGCCCAACAGGCGGCTGGTATCACCGCGAAGCTTGAAGAGGAGAATATTCCTTGGAAAAGTGAGGATAATGCCACAACCGTTCTAGTGCCGCAAAACCAGGTCGATCAGGCGAGAATGGCTTTGTCGCTTGCCAATCTGACTTCGAACGACGGTTTTACATATGACGATGTATGGGCGCAGATCAGCTTTACACAGACTACCGAAGAAAAGAACAAGATGTTCCTGATTGCCCAGCAGACCAGCATTGCCAACTCGCTTAAATTTATCGAATCGATCGATGAGGCGAAGGTGATTCTAAACGTTAAGGAATCGAGCAGCTTCTTGAATCTTGAAGAAGATGTTTCAAGCGCTTCGGTGTACATAAACGTCAATCCGAACAATCAACTTAACGATTCACAGGTAAAGAGTATTGTCAACTTTGTCACTACCGCTGTGAAAGGTCTGACTCCCGATAAGATTACGATCATCGACCAGACGGGAATGCAACTTAATAATTATGAGCTGTCAAGCGAACAGGGGTCGTCTTCAAAACAGGATGAGCTCAAAGTTGAAGTGGAGCAGAGGCTTGATAAGAACATCAAAGAATTTTTAGCGCAGATCTATGGCGATAAGAATGTCAATGTCATGACTAGCGTGACGCTTGATTTTGACAGTCAAACGACAAACACCATTCAGTTTTCGACGCCTGTCGAAGGTGCTGAAGATGGACTTTTGAGATCGGTGGCATCCCTAAAGGAAAATGTTGTGAACAACGCTTCTGGCGGAGTAGCAGGTACGGACACCAACACGACGGAAACCCCTAATTTTACGACGACCGACAGTGGTTCGTCTGATTATACTAAGTCGCAGGAAACTCTGAATTACGAGCTTAATGAAGTGCAGCAGACCATTGTGAAGTCAGAGGGCCAGATTTCAGGGATCTCAATCGCGGTCATCATCAATAAGACGGCACTTGTCGACAGCGAGCTGTCGGATGAGGATAAACTTAGACTCACAAACCTGGTTTCAGCAGCAGCAGGCTTTGATGACACAAAATACGTTGAAGTGTTCACCGGCGACTTCCAAGTGGAAGCGGTTGTTCCTTTGACGCCTGATGTTGCGACACTCTTCAATATACCGATCTGGATATTCGCAGTCGTTCTGGGAATATTCGCAGTCGCAGGCCTTGTGACCTTCCTGATGATTAGAAGAAGAGCGTCGAACCTTAAGGCAGCTCAGGAAATCATTGAGGAACGCGAGGAATTCGAAGAGATCGACACTGAGTTCCAGGATAGATCGAGTCCGAAATATCAAATTGAGAAATTTATCGATTCCAAGCCAGAAGCTGTCGCACAGTTATTACGTTCTTGGTTGAGTGAAGATTAACTAAACAAATAGGTCCACATCCATATGGACCTATTTTCTTACGAATATATGTACTAGGGGTGCAATAATGGCGAAAAAGAGTGGATTGACCGGTAAAGAGAAAGCAGCTATCCTATTGATTGCTTTAGGTCCTGATAAGTCGGCGACTATCTTCAGTCACCTGCAAGATGAGGAAATCGAAGAGCTTACTTTGGAAATAGCAAATATGAGAAAGGTTTCTCCAACGGAAAAAGAAGAGATTCTTGAAGAGTTCTATCAGATCTGTCTGGCACAGGAATTCATATCCGAGGGTGGTATCAACTATGCGAAGGAAGTCCTCGAAAAAGCGATGGGGTCTCAAAAAGCGCTCGAAATTATCAACAAGCTGACTGCGTCGCTACAAGTCCGACCTTTCGACTTTGTACGAAAAGCGGATGCCGCACAGCTTCTAAACTTTGTACAAAACGAACATCCGCAGACACTGGCACTGATCCTTTCGTATTTGAGTGCGGCACAGGCAGCTACGATTCTATCTGCGCTACCGCAAGAAAAACAGGCGGATGTAGCACAACGTATCGCTCAAATGGAATCGACATCACCAGAAGTCATCAAAGAAGTGGAACTGGTTCTAGAAAGAAAACTTTCTTCGATGGTAACGCAGGATTACGCTGCGACGGGTGGTATACAGTCTATTGTTGACATTCTTAACTCAGTCGACCGTGGAACTGAGAAGTTTATTATGGAAACGCTTGAAATTCAAGAAGCGGATCTTGCCGAAGAAATCAGAAAGCGTATGTTCGTATTCGAGGACATCATCAATCTGGATTCCGTATCGATCCAAAGATTCCTTCGCGAGGTCGAAAACAGCGAACTTGCGATAGCGCTTAAAGGTGCTACGGATGAAGTGAAGGATATGATCTTTGGAAACATGTCCAAACGTATGGCTGAAATGCTTACGGAAGATATGGAGTTCATGGGACCTGTTAGAATTAGGGACGTTGAGGAATCACAACAGAAAATTGTTAATATCATAAGAAAACTAGAAGAAGCTGGAGAAATTATCATTTCTCGTGGTGGAGGAGATGAGATCATTGTCTAAGTTAATTAAATCATCGCGTATCATACTCGGTGATGACAGGTTTAAGATCTCAGCTGAAATCACCATGCCTGTCGATCAAGGGTTTCACCCGAGCGCTTTTAGTGAGGACCGCAAGGAAGTTCATGGAAATATCCACGAGGATCCGGATGCCGCATCGCCTGAAAGCCTGATCGAACAAGCTGAGGATACAGTGATGGCCATGCTTGACCAGGCGCAGGTGGAAGCTGATCAAATAATTCAAAATGCTAGAATGTCAGCTGACCAGATTGAGAATGAAGCGCTTGATAAAGTAAAGGCCATCTTTGAAAATACAAAAGCTGAAGCCATGGACAAGGGGTATGCTGAGGGATACAACGAAGGTCGAGCTGAAGCGCAGGTTCTGATAGATGAAGCCTTAATGATCAAAGAGGAGCTTAGGCTCCAAAAGGAAAGTCTTGTGAAGGACCTTGAAATCGAATCGGTGCAGCTTGTACTTTCGATTGTTGAAAATATCCTGGGTAAGGAAACCGAAAATAGAGGGATGATCATAGGACTTGTTGAAAAAGGACTAAGTCATCTTACGTATACGACACAAGTAGCCGTTCGCGTAAGTGAGGACGATTATGAGTTTGTTGTAGAAAGCAAGCCCAAAATACTTGCTATGGTTGAAAATGTGGATGATGTGATTATAAAAAAAGATATGTCTTTGAAGCGCGGCGACTGTATCATCGATGCGGATGCTGGGAGTATCGACGTTAGCCTAAATTCTCAGGCGGAACAGGTCAGGTCGATATTTGAAGCGCTACTGGCGAGTGAGTGATATGTTAGAAAAATATATTGATGCACTGAATAAATCGACTCTTGTTAAGTTCGTAGGAAGAGTTACAAAAGTAATCGGTCTTACCATCGAAGCCAACGGGCCGCAGGTGAAAATCGGAGAAGTCTGTCTTATCATTCCTGTTGTCGGAGAAAAACCGGTGGTATCAGAGGTGGTCGGTTTCAGTCATGACAAGGTCCTGCTGATGCCTCTTGGAGATATGGTGGGTGTCGGTCCTGGCTGCAAAGTGGTCGCTACGGGATATGAGCTGAACGTGAAGGTAGGATTTGGACTTTTAGGTCGTGTGATCGACGGTATCGGTGAACCCATTGACGGCATGCCGACAATCGGTTCCGGGCAGACTTATACGGTGAACAACCAGCCCCCGAATCCTCTTGTCAGACAAAAGATTGAAGATGTCATGTCCTTGGGGATCAAGGCTATCGATGGTCTCTTGACTGTCGGCAAGGGCCAAAGAGTAGGTGTGTTCGCGGGTAGCGGTGTCGGAAAATCGACTTTATTAGGCATGATCGCTAGAAACACTAGGGCGGATATCAATGTAATCGCCTTAATTGGAGAGCGTGGTCGTGAAGTCAGAGAGTTTATCGAACATGATCTAGGAAAAGAAGGATTGGAACGTTCGGTGGTAATCGTGGCGACTTCGGATAAACCTGCGCTTGTTCGTGTTACCGGAGCGCTGCTTGCTACTGCGATCGCTGAATATTTTAGGGATCAAGGCAAGAATGTGATTTTGATGATGGACTCTCTTACTAGATTTTCAATGGCCCAAAGGGAAATCGGATTAGCGGTAGGCGAACCACCTGTGACCCGAGGATATACTCCGTCAGTTTTTGCCATGCTGCCCAAGCTCTTGGAAAGGGCGGGTAATTCAGATATCGGGTCGATTACCGGTCTTTATACAGTACTGGTGGATGGTGATGATATGAATGAACCTATCGCCGATGCCGTACGGGGGATCCTTGACGGGCATATCGTCCTGTCAAGAGACCTTGCCAATAAGGGGCATTACCCTGCGATAGATATTTTACAAAGTATTTCCCGTGTTATGCCAAATATCATTTCGAACGATCATCTGATGGCTTCACGTGTGGTCAAGGAATGGATCGCCACCTATCGTTCCTCAGAAGATCTGATCAACATCGGGGCATATGCAAAGGGTTCCAATCCCAAGATTGACTTGGCTATTGAAAAAAACGAGCAAATCAATAAGTTTCTGATGCAGCTTGTAGAAGAGAAAATCGATAGCGATGACACGAAGAAACTTTTGTTAAGTCTAGTGGGGTAACCAGTTAGAGGTTGATGATGGCATTTAAATTCAGATATGAGAACGTACTTAAGTTAAGGGAAGACGAAGAGGAACAAGCAAAAAACCGTTTGGCTGTCGCGATTAATCGGCGAGAGACATTGCTTCAAGAAAAACAGCGGCTTCAGGATGCGAAACAGGATTTTGAGGAGCATAACAGCGAGCATTTTGCAAAGGGAATCAAGGCGTCGGACTTTGCTATCTTAAACGCCAACAAACTGTGGTTTAAAGACGAGCTTAAAAGATATGAAGCATCCATCCATCAAGTGGAGCTTGAAATGGTCTCGTTAAGGGTTGCGCTTGTGAAGGCGACTCAAGAGAAGAAAAAAATGGAAAAGTTAAAGGAACGTGCGCTTAATCTTTATCTGGATAAGGAAAAACACATCGAAACCGAGATGAATGACCAGATTGTTACTTACCAGGCGTCGAAGAAGAAACTTAGGGGATGACAATGAAAAATTTCTTGATTGGTCTTATATTGATAATTTTAATACCGGCTATGATTGTGACTGGTCTATATTTCTTATTACCTGATTTTCAAGCTACTGCAAACGATTATCTGAAAGTGCTTCCTGGAAGTGCAGGTGCTTACTTCGAATCGATTCCTACAGAAACCGAAACCGAAGAGCAGGTGTCTCAAATCGCGTCCTATCTGCTGCAGATCGATCTTGAAAGAGCGGTCGACAAGCTGAACTTGATTGAGAATGAAGATGGACGTACGATGGATCTGGTCGTGAAGAGCATGCTTCGTATGGATCCGAATAAAACAGAGAAGATACTTGAAGAAAAAAGAAGACAAAGCCTGAAGGAAAATGTCGTACTTAGCACGCTTGAGCAAATTACGGAAGAACAATCCGAAGATGCGAAAGAAAAAGCCGCATATCTCAAGGAGTTGTCGGGTGTTGCTGCAATTGAAGAAATACAACAGATTCTTGATAACGAAGTGGATGCCTATGCGATTGTCGCAAAACTTTTTGATAACATGACGGATGAAACGGTGGCTCAGATCGTGCCCTATTTGAACGAGTCGGATGTCAATGCTATTTTCAGTCTGTTGACACAAGTAAGGGTGCTCGACATCAAGACCCTTCTATCCAACTTGGAAGTAAGCAATCAATCGCTTTATAATACGGCGGTGATCCTAAACGGAAAGACGACAGAGGAGCTTGTCGATGCGATCGGTACGACCAATAGCTATACGATGGATGAGCTTGTGAAGATCTATGAGAATATCGGCCCGAAAAGGGGTGGACAGATCCTTTCGCGTGTCTCAGACGACGAGTTCATTTTTAAACTTGTCAATGCGATTAAAGACAGTCAGCTGCTTAATTTGGGCATTGATAATTTTACAGAAGATCTTTTAAAATCGCTAAACATTTACAAGGCATATGACGATAATATAAGTGAGCTCGTCAGTATCTACTCAAAAGTAGACGACGGCAGGACTGCAGAGGTCATTAAGCGTTTATATTGGAATACCGGAAACGTAAACAGGTATCCACTGAACAATGGTGATGAAATCATCATTTCTGACGCTAATCTGGCAATTGATTTGTTAAAGTCCTTCCCGACGAAGAAAATCGCTTCAGTATTATCGTACCTTGACAATAGCATTTCTACAGAGATTTCAACAAAGCTCGCTTTACCCGACCTCAACTAGGAGGTTACTATGTCTATACTCAATGTAGGCACTCGTGGTAATTCGTTACAGTCTACTATGCACAGACCCAATACGACTACTACGAAAACAGAAACACCGTTCGGGCAACTCATGTCGGCTCAACGAAGAAGAATACCGATAGGACATGAAGGACCACCCCCTGCTACTGATGAAAAGGATACTCGAAGATTTCCTAAAAAGGAACTACCGGTCAATAGCAGAGCACCACTGCATAAGGTGGAAAAACCGAAGTCAAATGGTGAATCCGATAAAGCCGCCAAGCCGAAAGAGGATTCGAAGTCGCCCGCTCAGACAACTGAGCCTACACCGATACCAGATCGAATCAAGACTGACGGTGAAAAGGTCGACGACAAGGTTGTAATTGAAGAAAGCGCTGAAACCGGCGAAACTAGTGAGATTAAAGAGCTTCCAGCTGATGCTGTTGTTGAATTACAACACGTTAATTTGGAAGCTGTTTTGGCTTTAATCGAAAGTATCGCACAAGAGCTAAATTCAGACGTGACTTCAAGTTTGGAGACCACAAATGCGATTGAAGGAGTCGACCAGGCGCTTGTCGAACTGATCGATTCGTCACCTCTTGACAAACTTGCTACAGAAATTGAACTGATGAGCTTGAAGATGGCCGTAAAAGATATCCTGTCTAAAGATTACAACGAAGACGGCGTATCGGAAGTGGCGGTTAAAGATCTGGAGCAGATTGTTCAAGGATTAACTGATCTGATTGGAACATTATCAGCAGCTTCTGAAAACGAAGTCGGTGTGAATCCAGAAAAATTGGATATGTTGGCTAAGTTTGTCGCTAAAATGGAAGGTCAGATTGAAAAGGTGACTGTGCAGACAGAAACTGCTAAGAATGATTCGCAGGAACTTAAAGGCGAAGCTGATCTTGCAGTCGAACCAGTTGTAGACGCTTCGACAGGTCAAGGAAACGCCTCTGAACAAGAATTTACTCAGAATCAGAGTCAAAGCCAGCAATCGGAAACATCAGAAGTTGTTCAAACGGCATCTGCCGAGTCAGAGAAACCCCAACATCTCATGAAGGATGAACCTGTTTTGAAGGTTCAAGAAGTCAAAATCGACGGTCAAGTCACCGAAGCACAGAAATCGGTAGACGAGGTAAAAGTGATAGAGACTTCGAATGACAGAATGCAGTCGTTGAGACAAATGACTAGGGACAGTGTTTTTGAACAAGTGAAAAGCGCAATCATGAAACAAAGTTTTAAAGCAGGCGATCATTCAGAAATGATCATAAAGTTAAAACCAGAGGAATTAGGTAAGGTAGAGCTGAAAATTGAAGTGCATAAGGATTCTGTGATCGCGAAGTTCAATGTCGCATCACAAATGGTCAAGGAAACGATAGAAAGTAGTTTGAGCGATTTACGAAACAGCCTCAAAGATAAGGGGTTTAGCGACATGGCGTTTGATGTGAATGTCGGAAAAGGGAAGTCTGAACAAAACAAGCAAAGCGGTCAGCAAAATGCTAGAAGACAAAGACATATGCTGCAAAGCGTATCGCTAGAAGAAAGGGATATGACCTACGTAAGGTCGCTTACAGCGATGGTTGGTGGGACATCCTTTGAACATTTAGCCTAGGAGGTGAATCGAATGGCAATCGGATCAGCAACTTCTGCTGTGATCAACGGTTCTTTTACAGAACAACAAATCAAGTATCTCGAACAGATAGAGCAGAAAGCGAAAACAGATAAGTTGACGCAAAATCAGGACATGGGTAAAGATCAGTTCCTGCACATACTCTTAACCCAGTTATCCAATCAAAATCCAATGGATCCACTACAAGATAAGGATTTTATCGCTCAGATGGCACAGTTCAGTTCTCTTGAAAACATGCAGGCGATGAATGAAACGTTTGGAGAAGTTAAAGAAGATTTAGGTGATATCAAACTATTGCTTCAAAAACAAGCGAGCTCGACTGTCTCAACAGAGCAGACCGATGTTTTGAACACCATAAACGAATCTCTTGGAGTCATACAGAATACTCAACTCGCGCAGTTGAATCTACTGATGAACCAAGCGAGTGCTAATGAAGCATATGAGTGAGGTGAATAATGAATAAGCATGTGAACAATGCCTATATTCTCAATCGTGTGAACAGCAACACTCAGACGAAACAACCTCAAACTACTGTGTATAAGCCAAGCGGACAATCGTTTGAAGACGTGCTTAGAAGCATACAAAAGAGTGAAGTTGTGGTCAGCAAACACGCGATGGAAAGACTTGACAGCCGTTCGGTGAAGCTGAACGATGTCGAACTGAAATCTGTCTCTGACGCAATGGACAAAGCAGCGGAAAAAGGTATTAAAGATGCGGTGATTATCATGGGAGACAAGCTTTTGATCGCAAATGTTCCCAACAAGACAATTATTACTGCGGCGTTTAAAAATGACATGAAAGAAAAAATAATCACAAAAATTGATGGCGCGATATTCATATAGCTGGACCAAACGGAAGCTATGACTCCCCGAACGACAGACGGGAGTCGCCGCGCAGACTCTAGGAGGTCAATATTATGATGAGATCTATGTTTTCCGGTGTATCTGGTTTAAGAGCACACCAGGCGAGAATGGATGTAATCGGTAACAACATTGCCAATGTTAATACAGTTGGTTATAAAAGCAGCTCTGTACAGTTTGCTGAAGTGTTTTCTCAGACGATGCAAGGTGCAGGATCGCCTCAAGAAGGGCGGGGCGGCACCAATCCACGTCAGATCGGACTTGGTGTAACAATCGGCGCTATTGATGTAAACCATACGAAAGGTTCAACTCAACGTACGGATAACCCAACAGACCTGATGATTGACGGAAACGGCTTTTTCGCTGTGACTAACGACGCGAATTATCAGAATCGATTCTTTACGCGAGCTGGTAATTTTTCAATCGATAAGCTTGGAAATCTTGTCACACCAGGGGGTTTCAAAGTTTTGGGGTCGGATTTCAAACCGATCCAGATTGATAGATCTACTACAAAGACAGCAACAGAAACAAACGAGATTGAAATCGGAAGCAACATCAATTTTGCCGAGGAAGTGGATCCGACAACCAATATCGCATACACGACATCATTTGATGCGTATGATAGTATCGGAAATATCCACACTGTGACGATGAATTTTGGTGAGAAGATCCTATTCGACGATGGTACTAACAAAGGATCATTTAGAAATATTGAATTTACCAATCCGAACTTGACTGGAACAGTCGGTAGTTTGAATCCGATAAGTTATACACCACCTACTGAAAATGCGAATGCGCTTTATGCGAAATTCGATGACAGCGGTGTGTTTCAAGGAATTTTCACCATAGCTACAGCAGATATCGACGCAGGCGGCTTCGCGACAGGTGGAACACAGCTTAACACCTTTGGACTTTCTCTATCTGTTCCGGGTGCAAGTGATATCGATGTAACCTTATACAACGATACGGTAGTGCCGGTGAATAATAGTTTTGCAAATCTGACTCATTATGCAGCCACTAGCGATGCAAAAGGAAAGACGATTACCGGTAACTCTTCTGGCGCAATCGACAGCTTCAACGTATCTCAAGCGGGTGAAATTGTAGCGACATATACCAATGGTGAACGTGAAATTCTCGGCGTTATCGTTCTTGCTGATTTTGACAATCCTGCTGGTCTTACCAAAGTTGGTGCCAACATGTTTGCGGATACGCCCAACTCAGGAAGTCCGAAGTACGGAGAACCGGCATCCGCAAGTTTTGGAGCTTTAGCTCCAGGTGCGCTTGAGATGTCAAATGTCGACCTATCCGCGCAATTTACGGATATGATCACGACTCAAAGAGGATTCCAGGCGAATTCGAGAGTAATTACAACAACAGATGAAATGTTACAGGAATTGGTTAACCTAAAACGTTAGTGGGTAAACACTAACTGATGGCGAACTGATTTAGCATAGCTGAGTTTACCCAGCTGACGCGATTGTCGGCTGGGTATATTAAGGGGTTTATATGATTAAGGTAAGTAGATTGAATGGAAAGGAATTTATTGTAAATTGCGATTTGATCGAATTCATTGAATCGACTCCAGATACTGTGATCACCTTGAGTACGGATAAGAAAATTATCGTCAGCGAAAGTATTGACGAAGTTATTGAAAGAATAGTACAATATAAGCAGAAGACTAGTATTTTACCCAGTTCTGGGCTGATTTATAGAGACGAGGTGTAATCTTTTGGATATAGGTACTATAGGAGGTATTGTCGTCGGACTTGCCTTACTTGTTTGGGGGATTCTCTCGGGTGGATCGGGGATGGGAGATTTTATCGATCCAGGTTCGATTGTTATCGTTGTTGGGGGTACTTTCTCAGCAATTTTTGTCGCGTTCCCGATGAGCAATGTGCTTGGAATAGGTGGCATACTTGGTAAAGCCATAGGAAACGCACCCAATAACGCAGGTGAAATAATCACAAAGGTCATCGATCTGGCAAACGTCGCAAGACGTGAGGGACTTCTCGCTCTTGAGGAGGCTGTGGACCAGGTGAACGATGACTTTTTAAAAAAAGGAGTTATGCTGATTGTAGATGGTACGGACCCTGAACTTGTGAAGTCCATTCTAGAAACAGAACTCGCTTACATAACTGGAAGGCATTCATCAGGTAAGAAAATGTTTGATGTTCTTGGCAGTTTCGGACCGGCATTCGGCATGATCGGAACACTGATCGGACTTGTTGCCATGCTTAACGCGCTTGATGATCCATCTTCTATCGGGCCGGCGATGGCTGTGGCCCTGCTTACAACATTTTATGGCTCAGTCCTTGCCAATCTGTTTTTTATTCCGATTGCCAACAAACTCGATGTGAAAAGTGGAGAAGAATTACTTGTAAGAGAGATAATGATCGAAGGGTTATTGTCTATTCAGGCTGGAGAGAACCCAAGAATTATCGAAGAAAAATTAAAGGCGTTCTTATCACCTAAGGTTCGAAAAACATTATCAGCTACTGAAGACGGTGGACGAGATGAGTAAGAAGCAAAAGAAATGTGAAGAAGGCGGAGGCGCTCCCGAATGGATGGCCACCTACGGTGACCTTGTAACACTTCTGATGTGTTTCTTTGTACTGCTGTTCGCCTTCTCAGAAATCGATGCGCAAAAATTCGATGCTGTAATGCAGTCTTTCCAAGGCTCGGCTGGCGTTCTTCAAAGTGGTGAATCCATGAGTCCTTCTGAACTTTTGTTTGACGGAATGCCTGAAAACAAGAAAACCGAGGATGGAGAAAGCAATAAGAAGAACCAAGAAGTAGAAGCTCTAAAGGAAGAAATAGAAAAATTTAAGCAAGAAAGCGGTGTTGATTTTGAAATAGGACTGGTCGTTGAGGAAAGAGGACTTAAAATAACTTTTCCTGACAACGCCTTATTTGATTCAGCGAAGGCCGATTTAAAACCGGACGCGCTTTTGACATTGGATTTTATGAGCCAGGTGCTCAACGAGGATATGTTTAAAGGCAGGCAGATCCGTATCGAAGGACACACGGACAACGTGCCTATCAATACGCTAAGGTTTCCTTCAAACTGGGAACTTTCAACCATTAGGGCAACTACCGTACTAAGGTACTTCACAGAAATCAAAGCTATGGAAGACAGTCGCTTTATGGCATTAGGGTATGGCGAATACAGACCTGTTTCCACAAATGATAGTAGCGAAGGCAGATCTCAGAACAGACGAGTCGATATTGTGGTACTAACTGAAGAAGAACAAGAAAAAGAGCCAAGCAACTAAAGAGGTGGAGCAATGAAAAAAATCATTATATTTGGCGGTATAGGTTTGGTAGTGGTGATCATCGGTGTGGTAGTCGCAATCGTGGTGTTGGGTGGAAACAAAGAACCTAAAGTCGAACCCATCGTCTATTCGGAATTCCCTTTGGGTGAGCAATATACGAACATCGTGACTGAAGAAGGCGCCGCGCGTAAGCTGATTTTAAAATATAATCCTGTGATCGAGTATACGGAGATCGATAAGGATGTGGATTTGCTTCAACTGATCACCGATAGACAAACCCTTATCAAAAACGAATTCAGAAAATATTTTATGACTAGGGACGTCGAACAGTTGAATCGTCTTGACAGGGTGCAAGAGGACCTTACAGAAAAGGTAATCGAGATTTTGGAGTCGGATACGGAGTCCATCACAAACGTTTATTTCCTGGAATTTATTATTCAGTAACAACTACTTGACTTATAAAAGGAGGTGACGTCATGTCGGATGTATTATCCCAAAATGAGATAGATGACCTGCTCAACGCCTTAAGTGCTGGTGAAGTTGACGTCGCTGAGATAGAAGAGGATACAAAAGAGAAGAAGGTCAAGAAGTACGATTTCAGAAGACCGGACAAGTTTGCCAAAGAGCAATTACGTACTCTCGAAATCATACATGACAACCTTGCAAGACTGATTAACAATTTTCTTAGCGGATATCTACGATCTGTTGTTGAAATCGATGTATTATCGACTCAGAGTATGGTCTATAGTGAGTTTAGCAACTCGATCTCCAATCCTGCTATTTTAGGTATCGTAAACTTTTCGCCGCTTGAAGGGCAGATCATCGTGGATATTTCGAACGATGTCGCTTTTTCGATGGTAGAACGTCTACTTGGCGGAATGGGTAAGAACCCGCTTTTAAAAGAAGCCAGGGCCTTGACTGAAATAGAGGAAGTCCTGATTCGCAATATCATCGTAAAATTTATCAACTTGATGAGAGAATCATGGGCAAATATTATTGAACTTAAACCAAAGCTTGAAAATATCGAAACGAATTCTCAATTTGCACAAATCGTGTCACCAAGCGAATCCATCGCCCTAGTCACGTTCAATTTGAGGGTTGGAGATACAGAAGGAATGATCAACATCGCCATTCCTCACTATGTTATCGAGCCGATCCTACCGAATCTATCGTCTAAGCTATGGTTCAGCGGTGGAACAAAACGTGAGAAGACAGTCATTGAAAGGCAATCACTCGAAGAAAGACTCGAAAGATCGAAAGTTCCTGTCAAAACGATCGTGGGACGATCCACAATCAGTGTCAGCGAACTGCTTACTTTGTCTGTAGGAGATGTGGTAGTGCTTGATAATAACGCTAAATCCGAATTTGAAATATATGTCAAAGACGAGCTGAAATATTTTGGGAAGCCAGGCACGCATAAAAACAGAATGGCAGTTAAAGTATCTAGAATAAATGAGGAAGGAGCGGATAATCATGGCTGATATGCTTTCGCAAGAAGAAATTGACGCTCTACTAAACGGCGGTGGCGATTCGTCAGATGACAGTCAATCAGTTGATATGTCGCTTCTAACAGACGAGGAAAAAGATGCACTTGGTGAAGTCGGCAATATCAGCATGGGAACTGCTGCGACTACACTATTTACTCTACTTAGTCAAAAGGTGACGATTACGACTCCAAAAGTTACCGAAACGTCAATCAAGGAATTAGTTGCGCGTTTTGATGCTCCATGTGTTACAATTAACATTCAATATAAAGTTGGCATCGAAGGCGTCAACTTATTGATTATTAATGAAAAAGACGTAAAAATCATCACAGATCTGATGATGGGCGGCGATGGTACCAATGTACCTGATGAGCTGAACGATCTGCACCTTAGTGCGATTGGCGAAGCGATGAATCAAATGATTGGATCGTCTTCAACCTCACTTTCTGAGATGATCGGTCAAAAGGTGGATATTTCTCCGCCAGAGGCTATCTATGAGGATTTGGGAGATCTTACTGAAGAAAGAATAGGACTTGATCCTAATTCCACTTTAGTTATGATATCGTTCAGAATGACAGTCGGTGACTTAATTGATTCAGAGATTATGCAGTTGATGCCTATCGATGTAGCAAAGCAGCTTGTTGCTAGCCTGATGGGACCTACTGAAGAACCTGAACCTGTACAATCCACTGCCCCACCTGCACAAGCACCTGTTCAGCAGGCCCCACCTGCTCAGCAACCGCAAATGCAGCAGCCGCAGATGCAACAACCGCAGATGCAGCAGCCACAAATGCAATACGATCAGTCAAATGCTCAGCAAATCCCTATGCAGCAACAGGGATATCAGCAGCAGGCTTATCAACAACCTCAAATGCAACAAAGACCTCCAGTCAATGCACAAAATGTACAATTTGAAAGTTTTGATGGGTCAGGTCAGATTGGTGGTATACATAGTGATATAAGTTTAATTCGCGATGTACCTTTAGAAATTTCTGTTGAGTTGGGACGAACCACTAAGAAGATTAGTGAGATACTTGATTTGACAACAGGGTCTGTGATTGAACTTGATCGCCTGGTAGGCGAATCACTGGATATACTGGCAAATGGAAAAGTGATTGCAAAGGGTGAAGTTGTTGTAGTTGATGAAAACTACGGTGTGCGAATCACAGAGATTGTTGTACCACAACATCGATTGAATTCTAATTAGCTTAAGGAGGAAACAAAATGGCAAATCGCATTTTGATTGTAGACGACGCGGCATTTATGCGAATGATGATCAAGGATGTTCTTACAAAGAACGGATATGATGTAGTAGGTGAAGCCGAAAATGGACAAAAAGCCATTGAAAAATACAAGGAATTGACACCAGACTTAGTTATCATGGATATCACAATGCCTGAAGTAGACGGTATCCAAGCCGTAAAAGAGATCAAAGCTTCAGATCCGAGCGCGAAAATAGTAATGTGTTCTGCGATGGGACAACAGGCGATGGTTATCGAATCGATTCAAGCTGGAGCTAGAGATTTCATTGTAAAACCTTTCCAAGCTGACAGAGTCATTGAAGCTGTTAAAAAAGTTATTGGTTAATGGATATTCTAATCGGCACATCTGAATGGTCGAAGGGCACATTTGGAGTGGTTTCCTATTTCATGTTTATTGTAGCGGTAGTCGTCCTTGCTTTTGGTACGACTCGCTACATTAGTACGATGTATGCAAAAGGCGTCCAATCACGCAATATAAAAATTATTGAAAAAGTCAATTTGGCTGCAGACAAAAGTTTGTGGCTTATTGAGCTTGGAGAGAAAGTCTATTTTGCTTATTCCGACAAGAACGGCATGCAAATGCTTGATCAGGTTTCGCCTGAGCTTCTAAACTTACAGGCCAAAGAAAGTACGCAGTCCTTCTCCAATGTGTTGAAGAAAGTCATGAATAAGAAACAGGAGAAACTATGAAAAGGCAATTGATCTCATTCGCCTTGTTGGCGTTAATACTCATTGCATTTGGAGCAGTGTTTGCGGATGCTCCTTTTCAAATTCCAAATATCGAACTTAAAGTAGGGGATGATACGACAGGGTTGACTTCAACCGTTCAGGTAATCATCCTTTTAACTGTACTCACACTGGCTCCGTCCATTATAATCATGACGACTTGTTTTACTCGAATCATCATCATTTTTTCCTTTATGAGAAAAGCGCTTGCGCTTCAATCGACGCCACCAAATCAGATTTTAATCGGTCTGTCGCTTTTTTTGACCCTTTTCATTATGGGTCCGGTTTTTACAACAATTTACGATGATGCTTATATTCCTATGGCTGAAGGTACAATTTCGCAAGATGAGGCGTATGAGAAAGCGATTAATCCCTTAAGGGATTTCATGTTTAAGCAAGTCAGAACCGAAGATCTCGCGCTTTTTGTCAAGATAAGCGGCGAAGGTCCTGTGACCACATTGGATGAAGTGAGCACTACGGCCTTAATTCCTGCTTTTGTTATCAGCGAAATGAAAACAGGATTCATCGTAGGATTCCTACTGTTCATACCTTTCATTGTAATCGATATGGTAGTCGCATCGACGTTGATGGCTCTAGGGATGATGATGCTACCGCCGGTCATGATTTCTCTGCCGTTTAAGATCTTGCTCTTTATACTTGTAGACGGATGGAATTTACTTATCAAAGCGATTATTCAGGGGTTTAACGTATGAGTGAAAGTATGGTTATCGATTTATTCAGGGAAGGGGTTTCAACGATCCTAATGGTAAGCGCTCCGATGATGATCACGGCCTTAGTTGTCGGTTTGATTATCGCAATATTTCAGGCGACTACTCAAATACAAGAGCAGACGTTGGCGTTTGTCCCTAAGATCATCTCTATCTTTTTAGTGATGTTGCTCTTGGGACCATGGATATTGAGCACTATTGTCGGCTACACAGAAAATATATTTGAGAATTTAGTGTTATTCTTGAGATAGATGGGGACAAATCATGGATGTGATCTTAACTGAAGGCCTAGTGACATGGTTGCTCATCTTCTCCAGATTAGGTGCCATGCTGATGCTGGTTCCACTGTTTGGAGCTACCAATGTACCTATGCAGGTGAAAATTCTCTTCACCGGTTTTCTAGCACTTATCTTTTATACTTCTGGACAATACGAAGTCGGGATCTCGCTTACTAGATTCGATGTGATCACCACAGGAATCATTTTTGAGATTGTCAACGGACTATCCATAGGTTTTGTTGTGGTGGCGATCATGAATGCGGTGTATATCGCGGGTCACATCATCGATATGGATATGGGATTTGCCATGGTAAATGTAATCAGTGCTCAGGATGAATCAGAAATGCCGATCACAGCCAATTTCTACTATTTGCTCATCATGATCATCTTCGTAACGATGAACGCGCATCATCGTATGATTGAGGCTTTTATCAGGTCGCTTCAGATAGCCCCTCTCGGTATCTTGTCATTTTCGGGTTTTACTGTAAGCACCTATTTTGAGTTGATCAAAGAAACATTCATTATCGGTTTTCAAATGGCCATGCCTGTCATTACGACAATCATGATCGCAAATATCATCTTAGGCATGCTCGCAAAAGCAATGCCGGGAATGAATGTATTTATGGTGGGAATGCCCTTTAAGATTCTCATCGGTATCTTTACGATTTATATCGTTTTTCCTGTGACTGTGAAAATGATGGTTCATTTACTCGACAGGTTGATGTATTATATGGAGCAAGTCCTACTATTTATGCGGTGATCATATGGCTTATATAAAATATAATCTACAGTTCTTCCAAGGTGAGAAAACCGAACAGGCAACCCCTAAAAAGCGACGAGAGTCAAGGGAAAAAGGACAAGTAGTACAGTCGAAGGATATCGGTTCTTCAGCTGTGCTACTTGTCGTGTTTCTCGTGATCTCGTTTTTTTCTGACTATTTTGTAGAAAAGATCTACGGCATTTTTTTTTATGTAATGGAAATGGCATCGAATACCGGCAATGGTCTCTTACCAAGAGATGTCTTGTCATTGGGCAACTACATGATTTTCACCCTAATCACGATTATCGGACCATTACTGCTTGCAGCACTCATAACCGGGGTTCTTATCGACTATATGCAGGTAGGTTTCCTATTCACGATGGAACCTCTAAAATTCAAGCTTGATAAGATCAATCCGCTAAAAGGGTTTAAGCGACTTTTTTCACTAAAGTCAATGGTTGAGATGATTAAGTCTATCCTAAAGGCTGGTGGAATACTGATTCTTAGTTATCAGTTTGTAGCCAATAGGCAAAATGAGCTGATGGAGGTCATGGGATTTGGAATCGAGGCCTCGGTCGCCATGCTATGGTCATTCATCTTCGGCATCGTTTGGAGAGCCGCAGTTTTTCTATTTGTGATTTCTATCTTCGATTTTATCTATAAGAAATGGGAAAACAACAAAGAACTTAAGATGTCAAAACAAGAAATCAAAGACGAATACAAGCAAATGGAAGGTGACCCGCAAATCAAATCAAAAATTAGGGAGAAGCAACGTCAAATGGCAATGAGCCGAATGATGCAAGATGTTCCGGGAGCCGACGTTATTATTACAAATCCTACACACTATGCCGTCGCTTTGTTGTATAATAGAGAAGAGAGTATGGCACCTAAAGTTGTTGCCAAAGGTCGCGACCTTATCGCTCAGAATATCAAGAAGATCGCAAAAGAAAACGATGTGCCTGTCGTTGAGAACAAACCACTCGCAAGATCGCTATATGCAGCTGTAGAAATCGGTGAATATATTCCATCGGAGCTATTTGAAGCTGTGGCCGACGTTCTTGCCTATGTCTATAAACTAAAAAACAGGAGTAGCTGATGAGATTTACTGATATTCTAGTTCCAATAGTAATTGTTGGAATCATAATGCTAATCATTATCCCTGTGCCGAGTTCTTTTATCGACTATCTGTTAACGGTGAATATCGCAACCGCCTTATTGATACTGTTGATTTCGATGTTCAATCAAGAACCGTTGCAGTTTTCCATATTTCCATCATTGCTGCTTGTTACGACCGTATTCCGGCTAGCGCTCAATATATCGACTACAAGACTTATTCTGACTGAAGCCAATGCCGGAGGTGTTATCGACGCCTTCGGAAATTTTGTTATTCAAGGGAATGCCATAGTCGGATTCATCATTTTTGTCATCATCATCATCATTCAGTTCCTGGTTATCACCAAGGGTTCCGAGAGGGTATCCGAGGTTGCGGCGCGTTTTACACTGGACGCGATGCCGGGTAAGCAGATGGCGATTGATGCGGATTTGAACTCAGGACTGATTTCTGAAGCGGATGCTAGATCCAGAAGGACAAAAATTCAAAGGGAAGCGGACTTCTACGGGGCGATGGATGGTGCCTCGAAATTTGTAAAAGGGGACGCTATCGCAGGTATTATCATCACGGTCATCAATATTGTCGCCGGTTTCGTTATCGGTGCAGTTAACTTCAATTTGACGCTTTTACAGTCCCTTCAGCGATTCACCATTTTAACTGTCGGTGATGGACTTGTGTCACAAATACCGGCACTGATGATTTCTATCGGTACCGGTATTGTCGTTACCAGAGCGGCCTCGGAAGGCAGCCTGGCAAGAGACATGGTGGATCAGCTTTTTGCCACACCTGTCGTTTTGATGATCGTTTCAGGAGTGCTATTTGTCCTTGGACTTTCTCCACTGCCTACTGTTCCGCTTTTCGCTCTTTCGGGATTCTTCCTTTACATCGGTCTGACGCTAAGATCAAGCGCTAAAAAGACTTCGCTTGAGGAAGAGGGAGGCGAACCGGAGGACCAGGGATCTGAAAGTGAAGATATGAGGCGACCTGAAAATATCATTCCATTACTGCAGGTCGACCCTATCGAACTCGAGTTCGGATATGGAATCATACCACTTGCCGATCCCAACCAGGGTGGCGATTTATTTGACAGACTTGTAATGATCAGAAGGCAGATCGCTCTCGAGTTCGGTGTGATCGTTCCGATGATCCGTCTTAGGGACAACATACAGCTTGAACCGAATCAATACAATATTAAGATCAAGGGAGCAAGCGTGGCTTACGGTGAAATCCTATTTGACCATTTCTTAGCGATGAGTCCAGGACATGTCGAAGGGGAAATCGAAGGTGTCGATACGATTGAGCCTGCATTCGGACTTCCGGCAAAATGGATACGTGGTGAAGACCGGGAGAAAGCCGAGATACTAGGCTATACGGTAGTGGATCCATCTTCTATCATCTCGACCCATCTGACTGAAATCATCAAAAGGCACACTCATGAACTGCTTAGCAGACAAGATGTCAAGCAGCTGATTGAAAATGTGAAGGAAAACAACGATACACTTGTCAACGAGCTGATACCAAGCTTGATGTCCATTGGAGATGTTCAAAAGGTACTTGCAAACCTGTTAAGAGAATTTGTCTCGATCAGGGACCTTGTAAGCATACTGGAGACTCTAGCGGATTACGCGAGTGTCACTAGAGATACCAATGTTCTTACAGAGTACGTCAGACAAAGTCTTAAAAGACAGATTTCAGGTCAATATATTCAAGGTAAACAAGCGAAAGTGATCACGTTGAATCAGGACCTTGAGGATCTTTTGATGTCATCCATCAAAAATGGAGAAAACGGAACTTATATCGCTTTAGATCCGAGGACGACGAACGGTATTATCAACAGCTTGGCTGTTGAGATACAGAATCTGCTGTCTCTGGGAGAGCAACCTATCGTTTTAACAGCACCTATCGTAAGATTCTATTTTAAACAATTAACCGAAAGTACTATTCCCGATTTAATCGTTTTATCCTATAACGAAATCGAGGGAGACATCGATATTCAATCAGTTGGGGTGGTGAGCATATAATGAATGTGAAACGATATATCGCAAAAGATGTTCAAGAAGCGATGCAAAAGGTAAGGCTGGAGATGGGCCGCGACGCGGTTATTCTTCACACGCGAAAGATCAAGCAAAAAGGGTTAAAGGGCTTATTTACTAAACCACTTGTTGAAGTCGTGGCCGCTGTCGACGAATCGGAAAAACAGGCGAAGATGGCATCTATTCAAGCCGCACTTGAAAAAAAGAAAGAACTCGATAGAATCAGGGAAATCGAGGAAGAAGAATCCTTAAAGAAGGAAGTAAAGAAAGATACAGGCGAAATCCTACTGCTTAAAGAGCAGATGGCTACTATCACGTCTATGTTGAATACTGTGATCGATAAGGTAAACAATCCATCTGAGGTGCGTGTCGAAGAAGCTGTCGTTCAAAAGAACATCGACCATCCGCTTGTAGAACGGTTAAAGAGCAACGATGTCACTGAAAGCGTCACCGACAAAATCATGTCGATCGCGAAAAGACAGATTACCATGAGTGATAAGAATGATCCTGCGATTAAAAACGCCTTTAGGATCATTATCAGAGACATGATCGGTCTTCCTTATAAAATTGAAGATCCCAGCGATGGGCAAAAGGTCTACTTTTTTGTTGGGCCTACTGGTGTTGGAAAAACAACAACACTAGCAAAAATCGCAGCGAAGCTTTCCTTAGTGGACAATAAGAAGGTGGCCCTTGTCACTGCCGATACCTATCGTATCGCCGCGGTAGACCAGTTGAAGACATATAGTGAGATCTTAAGCATTCCACTTGAGGTGATCTATGAACCGACTGAACTACAGCCGATGATTAAGAAACACAAGGACAAGGATTATATTTTGGTGGATACCGCTGGTAGAAACCATAAGAGCGAAGCCCTTGAAAAAGACCTTTCAGGTTTGATCGGACAATTCGATACCGCTGATATTTTTTTGGTGATCAGTCTGACGACAGGGTTTAAGGATGTTCAGAGCATTCTCAACTCGTATAGGTTTTTAAATGATTACAAACTCATTTTCACCAAGCTGGATGAAGCTGAGTCTTATGGAAACATATTAAATGCAAAGGTTGCAGCAAATAAACCGATTGCGTTTGTCACCAACGGTCAGAGCGTTCCAGATGACATTGCGGTTGCAGACGGCGAAAAAATTGCTGACTTACTACTAGGTGACGCAATATGAAAGATCAAGCGCAAAGATTAAGAGAACTTATTCAAAATACAAGAGCTTCTAGAAACTCGATTGAGAAGGCGAAAAACACCAATAAGAAAAACGACGCGAGAGTCATTGCGATCTCGAGCGGCAAGGGTGGAGTAGGTAAGACAAACGTCACCGTCAATCTAGGGATAGCGCTCAGCAAACTGGGTAAAAGAGTCACTATCATCGATGCGGACTTAGGTCTTGCCAATATCGATGTGGTCTTGGGCCTAGTACCAAAATATAATTTGTTCCACATGCTAAGAGATGGCAAGACGCTTGAAGAGATAACCGTATTCGGTCCACATGACATTCAAGTGATTTCTGGAGGTTCTGGCGTGATGGATCTTGTTAACCTCGCAGACGAGGAAATAGCAGTGCTTATCGACAGCTTTGAGACGCTTAACGAAACTGCGGATTACATCTTGATCGATACGGGGGCCGGGATCAACAGGTCCGTGATGTCCTTTATCGAGGCAAGTCATGAAGTGATCATGGTTGTCACACCCGATCCGACAAGTATCACAGATGCCTATGCCGTCATTAAGAATATTGCCATTACCGATAAGGCTATACGGGTGATTATCAACAAGGCGGAATCAAACAAGGAAGGATTTGAAGTTTTTCATAAACTAAATTCGGCCACACATAAGTTCTTGAATCTTGAACTGGAAAGCTTAGGTTTTATTCTGGATGATCCGAATGTCAAAAGAAGCGTCAAGGTTCAAAAACCGTTTCTTGTAGGATATCCCAACGCTTTGGCTTCAAAAGGGGTTGAGCTGATCGCATACAACCTGGACCATGATAGCCATTACGTAAGTAGCATGAACTCTTTTGGAGTGTTTATTAAACGTTTGTTTACGTCTATTTAACTAACGGAGGCGCTTATGTCAGATGGATTTTCAACGATGCTTGAAGAAGGCGCTACGCTTTATGCGGAAATTTTCATAGAAGATACTAAACAGAAGCTGAAGTCAGAGATTCTTGAGATTGTCAATGACAACAAGGTCATTATCTCGTGTCCGATTTATAAAATGAGACTGATTCAATTAAACGTTGGGGAAAGATTTCGATTTGAATATCAGAACCCTGAGAGCGGATTGTTTCAGTTTGTAGCGCTTGTTGTGAACAAAGATAAGCTAGGACCGATTGTCAGACTGCATCTGTTGAAGGTCAGCAATGTAAAAAAAGAGCAAAGACGTGAGTTTTTCCGTTTACCTATCATCGAAAATGTTATACTTAAAGTTAAGATAGGCGAAACAACAGAGACCTATATCGACAGCGGTAAAAAGATTGAAGTGATCGTTCCTGAATTCGAAGAATATGTAGCGACCGCACTTGACTTAAGCGCAGGTGGTTTGAAGGCCATATCCAAGATACCCATAAGTGTCGGAACCCCCATCTACTCTAAATTTGAACTGGATGGATCGGCTTATGAACTTGAAGGTACTGTTTTAAGGTGCTTTAGGATAGAAGATGTGGTTGAACGCTATGAATTGGGTATAAAGTTTAAAAATATAGAAAATACGACACAAACTAACCTGATCGCTGTCATATTCAATAAGCAGCGTAAAATGTTGAAAAAGGGAATGATCTAATGAAAAAAATTAAAGTTTTAGTTGTAGATGATTCAGCTTTTATGCGAAAAGTCGTTTCAGACATCATCAATGCCTGTGACCATATCGAAGTTATCGCCACTGCTAAAAACGGCAAGGAAGCATTGGAGCTTCTTAAAACACTTAAACCCGATGTGGTCACAATGGATATAGAAATGCCTGTCATGGATGGTCTAACAGCCCTTGAAAAGGCGATGGACACGACTCCAGTGCCGATTGTCATGCTGAGCAGCTTGACAAAAGAAGGTGCCGATGCCACGCTAAAGGCTCTTGAGCTTGGCGCTGTCGATTTTATCACAAAACCAAGCAGCGTCTTTAAAATCAATGCTGACGATGTTAAGACTCAACTGATAGAAAAACTGGAAATAGCATCTCGGATTCGTATTCCTAAAAAGAGAAAGCAAGTTTCAACGGATGTTATCAGACCCAAAACCAGCCGTTTTGTCGGTCATAACGATATTAGGAAAATCATCGCTATCGGGACATCTACAGGTGGTCCCAAAGCGCTTCAGTCAGTTATTCCACTTATACCGAAAAACATCGATGCGCCTGTGCTTATCGTACAGCATATGCCACCTGGATTTACAAAATCTTTGGCGGAACGTCTGGACAGCATGAGTGCGATCAGCGTTAAAGAAGCTGAAGACGGCGACATGCTCCAACCGGGCTGGTGTTATGTTGCACCAGGGGACAAGCACTTACGTGTTGTAAGGGATGTGAAGGGCTTTAGAATCGCTTTAGGGTCAGACGGCCCCGTAACAGGGCATAGGCCTTCTGCTGATGCAATGTTCGATTCACTTGCTCAACTTGATCTACACAATATAGTCGGGGTGATTATGACAGGTATGGGCGCTGACGGCGCTAAAGGCCTTGTCAATATAAAGAAAAACAGAAATTTTGTTATCGCACAAGATGAGGATTCCTGTGTCGTGTTTGGTATGCCGAAATCGGCGATCAAGCTTGATGCAGTTGATAAAATAGTATCACTTGAAAACATTACAGATGAGATCATCAAAGCTATGGAGGTGTAATCAATATGGATATGAGTCAATACATGGAAATCTTTATTGATGAGTCAAAAGAACACTTGCAACACATGAACGAGATACTGCTGGTTTTAGAAAACAATTTTGAAGATGTGAACTTGTTGAATGAGATTTTTAGAGTCGCACATACCATTAAGGGCATGTCAGGTACGATGGGCTTTACAAAAATCGCTAGTCTGACACATGAGATGGAAAACGTATTACATATCTGTCGAAGCAGGGAGATGGCGGTGGATAGCATTATCATCGATATCTTATTTGAGTGTTTTGACGGACTTGAAGAGTATATCAACAATCTGATCAACACCGGTCAAGAAGGAGAACTTGATACATCCGATCTTGTGAATCGATTGAAGTTTATCGCAAAACACAAGACGACCGACGGTTTGACTGGCGACACAGCAGCTAAACCAACAGAAGCCATTCAAGAGGTAGCTTCGACTCAAAGCGAAACTGAGTTTCATTTAAATACAAGCGACATCTCTCCAAGTTTGATTTCAGAGGCAAAACTTAGCGGCCTTCAGGCAATAAAGGTGAAGGTGATCTTAGCTGAAACCTGTATGCTACGAGCAGCACGCGCCTTTATCGTCTTCAATACACTCGAACAGTTCGGTGAAGTCATTAAATCCCATCCGTCTGCAGAAGATATTGAAGATGAAAACTTTGAGTATTCGTTTGAACTGCTCTACATGACCAAACTCGATCCAGAAACTACCATCGCTGAACTAATGAAAATTTCAGAGATTGAAAAAGTGATAGCAGAAGTGGTGGGGATCGGTGAGTTCTCCTACGATACCTATGAAGATGAATTTGAATCAGACGTTGAAGAAGTCATGACAGCGTCTAGCAATGAGCCCGGCAGCATGGCAAAAGCTCAATTGCAGCCTGCAGGCAATGATAAATCTGGCGCGAAAGAGAACGATAAGGCGAAGACAAGCAAGACCGTAAGAGTGGATATCGATAGACTTGACAACTTGATGAATCTTGTCAGTGAGCTGATCATCATCAAGACTAGGCTTGATGATCTTGATACTCTCGAGTCGAAGCAGAACATGTCTGAAGCTGTGGAATACTTGGAAAGAATCACTACAAGCCTTCATGATGCTGTAATGAAAGTTAGAATGGTACCTGTTGAAAGAACGTTCAACAGATTCCCTAGAATGGTCAGAGACCTTGCGAAGGAACTTGACAAGTCGATCAAACTTAACATGAGCGGCGAGGAAACTGAAGTAGATAGAACCGTTATCGATGAAATCGGCGATCCGCTTATTCACCTTATCAGGAACTCGATCGATCACGGAATTGAAGGCATGCAGGATAGAGTCGCAGCTGGAAAAGACGAGACGGGAACGGTATTCTTAAGAGCTTATCCGGATGGCAATTCGGTTGTCATCGAAGTTGAAGATGACGGTAACGGCATCGATCCAAGTAAGATTTCAGCAATCGCTATTTCAAAAGGACTGGTAACGGCTGATCAAGTGGATATGATGAACGACCATGACATCATCAACATGCTATTCTTGCCTGGATTCTCAACAGCTGAGATCATTACCGATTTATCAGGCAGGGGTGTCGGTCTTGATGTTGTAAAAACAAAAATTGAAGCACTCTCCGGTTCAGTTGAAGTGGACAGCGTTATCGGCAAAGGTTCGAAGTTTACGATCAGACTGCCTCTGACACTTGCAATCATTCAGGCGCTTATGGTCAACTTGGGCAATGAGAAATACGCGCTGCCTCTTAACAATATCAGGATTATCACTACAATTGAGAAGAAACAGATCAGTATGGTTCAAAATCAGGAAGTCGTATTATATAGAAATCAGACCTTGCCTCTAGTTCGTCTGCCTGAAGTCTTAGAAGTTCCTGGTGCGAATAGGGATAGTGAGACACTGACAATCGTAATCGTCAAAAAAGGTAATCAAGAAGCAGGACTAGTTGTTGATAGTCTAATTGGACAGCAGGAGATTGTTATTAAATCGCTAGGTAAATACTTAGGTGGTGTTAGGGCAATCGCAGGTGCGACTATTTTAGGTAATGGTGGCGTTGCACTGATTGTAGATCCAAACCAGCTATTCTAGGAGGCATAGGATGAATGATATTAGAGAATTTGTAATCTTCAAGTTAAATGGCGAACACTACGGCCTTAATATCCACAATGTCGAGAACATTGAAAAGCAAGTGGAGATCACGCGTGTTCCTCATACAAAAGGTTATATCAAAGGTGTGATCAATTTAAGAGGAAATGTGATTCCAATCATTGATTTACGTGAAAGGTTTTCGCTAGCACCAAAGGAAGCGAATGACGACACGCGAATCATCATTATGAATCAATCCGAACTTAAGATTGGTATGATTGTCGATTCATCTTCTGAAACTTTGCAGCTGAACGAGGAGAACATCGATCCCGCTCCTTCTGTAAAGGCTTCTGTAGAGGATGATTTTATCAAAGAAATTGGAAAGCATGACAATCGTATTATCATGTTGTTGGATATTAAGAAGGTTTTAGGACTTATTGACGAGGAGTAATCCGGGGGCTAGCATGTCAGACTATTTTGATCGAGTGAATAACAACGTAGTACTTGATGTACTCAAGGAAATTGGAAATATCGGTGCTGGTAACGCAGCGACAGCACTTGCTAAAATGATTAATAAAAAAGTGGATATGACGGTTCCAAAGGTTAATATCATGGATTTTGCCACCGTGCCGGAAATGCTTGGTGGCGAAGAGACAGAAGTGTGTGGAATTTTCTTTAAAATCGAAGGAGATATGGATGGAACCATCATGTTCGTTCTCAGTTCGGTTTCTGCACACACGCTTATCAATCTATTGATGCCTGGAATGGGTACTGGTGAATTCGATGATTTTAGCTTGTCAGCGCTACAAGAAATCGGCAATATTTTATCAGGTTCCTATATATCTTCACTTTCGATGCTGACGGGGCTCAACATTCAGATATCCATTCCTTCACTAGCTGTAGATATGGCGGGCGCTATCCTTAGCGTCCCTGCCATCCAGTTCGGACTCATCGGTGACAAGATACTGATTATCGAGAATGACTTTATTGAAGAAATGGGAGGAGAGTCTGTTCAAGGCTATTTCTTCTTGATACCTGATATTGACTCTTATGAAATTATGTTCAAGAGTCTTGGAATCGAGATATGAGAAGTTTGATAAAAGTCGGAATGGCGGATTTGAAGGTGACTAAAAATCCGGGTGTTCTGACAACTTTAGGGCTAGGATCATGTATAGGAATCTGCTTATATGATCCGATTTCGAAAGTTGCAGGAATGGCACACATCATGTTGCCCGATTCAACGGCAATCAGAAATAATGCAAATCCTGCGAAATTCGCAGATACTGCCATGGTCATCATGCTTGATGACATGGTGAAAAACGGTGCAGTCAAATCAAGGCTGGTTGGCAAAATCGCCGGCGGCGCTCAAATGTTCTCTTTTTCCAGTAAAAATGATATGATGAAGATAGGTGAAAGAAATGCTGAGGCTGTCCGCTCACTGTTAAGGGAGTTTAAAATACCATTAAAGGCGGATGATACCGGTGGAAACTTTGGTCGTACCATTGAGTTCGATTCGGATAACGGAGCATTATTGATTAAAACAATCGGACATGGTATTAAAGAACTGTAGGGGAACTCACATGTCAATGGATAAAACCTGGATCAACTACAAAGATAAGCATGATAAATCAGCTAAAGACGAACTTATTGTCCATTATGTGGAATTGGTTAAAATTATTTCAGGACGGTTGTACACGGATTACAATCATCATGTAGAATATGATGACCTGGTCAGCTATGGAATCTTGGGACTTATTGATGCCATTGAAAAATTTGATTATACGAAGAATGTGAAATTTGAAACTTATGCCAATATCAGAATACGTGGTGCGATCATAGACCAATTGAGAAATCTTGATTGGGTGCCTCGAAGCCTAAGGCATAAGTATAAAAGATTGGAAGAAGCGATGGACATGCTTCATAACGAAGGTGGAAGCGATTACACCGACTTTGAACTTGCCGATAAGCTGGAAATGACGATCGATGAATTAGGTAGATTCTTGAGCGAGGTATCCACGTTCTCTATCGTCTCACTTGAGGAAAAGTTTGAAGAGCATGTCGGATTCGACATCAAGGCTGACTATAAAGACTTCGAGCCTGAGAAATCGCTCGATGTGAAGGTTATGACGCAATTACTCAAAGAGGGAATCGACACACTTCCAGAAAGAGAAAGGTTAATCATCAGCTTGTATTATTATGATGAACTGACTTATAAGGAAATTGCTGCGGTTTTAGGCATTTCCGAATCTCGAATTTCACAGTTACATACAAAGGCGATTGCACGCCTTCAAAATATCTTAAAAGATTGATCGTCTGAATTGTAAGATTCTATGATGATGATCTTCTTTTGATGTTCAATAAAGGGTACAGGGGGATTTATGAGTAAAGTCACTAGCGGTATAAACAGCACCGGGCACGAGATCATCGTCAACGTTTCCAACGACTATTATCAGGCGTTTATTACGATCATCGTTCACGATGCGGATACGGTAATTAAGATGGACGAGCTTACTGAAGCGCTTAAGAAAAAGAACATTACTTTCGGTATTGACAATAACGCCTTGGATAAAATCATTCAAAGTCCCACTTTGGCGGAAAACGTTCTCGTAGCTCAAGGGAAACCCCATGTGAATGGTATAGACGGCGAGATCACCTATAACTTCAATATGGATATGAAAGCAAAACCGACGATGAACGCGGACGGTAGTGTGGATTTTAAGAACATGAATTTTCTACAGACCTGCTTCAAGGGGGATGTTTTAGCGACAAGAACGATGCCCACAGAAGGAAGTCTCGGCATGACGGTTACCGAAAAGAATATCCGTCCTAAGCCAGGGAAAATCGTGAATTTCAAGTTTGGTAAAAATATTGAGCAGACCGAGGACGGCTTATCGATTGTAGCTACAGAAACCGGTTCGATCCAGCTTGAAGGCGAAAGAGTAAGCATCATCAAAGTACTTGAAATCAAGGATGATGTCGGTATAAAAACTGGAAATATCGAGTTTAGAGGTAAAGTCATCATCAATGGCAATGTGACGACCGGTCATTCGGTAATTGCGGATGATGAAATCATCATCAACGGGATTGTAGAAGGGGCTACGGTTAAAACCACAGGCAACTTGTTTATCAACGGTGGAGTTCAGGGTCACGACCAGGCCGAGCTCAACGTTGGTGGAAACTTGGTCTCGAAATTCTTGAACAACGCAAACATCTATTGTAAGGGTAATATCGAAGCGGATGCGATCATGCATTCTACAATCAATTGCGACGGTTCGATTGTTGTTACGGGTAGAAAGGCCTTGATCGTCGGTGGCGAGATCAATGTCAGATACAACATCACAGCAAGAGTGATCGGTTCTGAGATGGGAACGATGACTAAACTCAGGATGGGTGTAGATTCTACGGTGATGAACGAATATCAGAAGCACCTAGAAGAAGTAAAGGATATGAAAGAGACGATCACGAAATTGAGCCAGGCATCACGAATGCTTAGAAAGCAATTTGACCAGACTAGGAATCCTGAGATCAAAGCGATGCTTGATAAGACAGAAATTTCGAGAACAGACTATACAAGACAGATGGCGGAAGCCTCGCAGAAGTTGAGAGATGTGACTGATCTAATTGAGACACTAAAGGGTTCACAGGTCAAGTCCAATGAAATCTTCCCAGGTGTGAAAATACGCATGGGTAATTCATATTACAATGTCAAAGCGAGACTTGATCATGTGATCATTAAACGAGATGAAGGCGATATTAGGGCAGTTTCTTATTAATTGGAGGATCTTATGCCGATTAGACCGATAGACATGCAAGTTTTAATTCCCAAGGCAATCAAAATCGATCATGCCAAACCGTCTGTCGTCAACAAAGCGGCAAATGCACTTCAAACTGTTCAGGCTGAGCAAGAGGCTCAACGTGAAATCAAGCAAAAGAAAGTGAATCAACTGGAGCGGCGTGAACCCACAAAAGTGAAACGCGATCTGGAGCAGGATCAAAAGAAAAAGAAGAACAACGATGCTGACAAAAAGAAAAAGCGCAATACGGCTAAGCATCTGGACCTGAAGATATGATGGAGTATAGTCTCATACTCATAGGAATCGGTCTGGTAATCGCAGGCCTATACCAGATCACTAGATTCCTAATGGACTTTTCATCAAAACTTGTCTTGCTCGATGAAGTGATGGGAACAGAAGGATTTGACGACTACCAAGCGCTCAGGTTGGAGCTGGATGAGTTGAACTACAGCTATTACGAAATTTTGAGCGATTTGGAGGAAAGAATGTCATTACTTGAGGATTCAAGAGCGCTTGACTCCTCTTCAGTGGAAAGGCAAAGTCCCCTTCAAGTCGAAGCGGAGTCTAATGACCTTGTTGCCGGCGTCAGCGTAGACAGCTCGGTTAAGGAAGAAAAAACAATGATCCAGAGCTTGATCGATCAGGGGTTTGGCGATGCGGAAATCGCTAAGATCTTAAATGTCGGTACGGGCAAGGTGGCCTTGATTAGAAAGTTATACCGTGGTTAAAGATAAAGATCGACATTCGATGTTGAATTTATACTTGATGCGTGATATACTAATACAGTTGAGTCAAAGGGACTTAAACATGCACGTATCATAATTTACAGTCGGGTGCCAAAAATATTGGTTCGCTGTAGAGATGATTGATACGGAAGAAAAACTCGGAGGTGCAAGAATGGCAGTAGTATCAATGAAACAACTACTAGAAGCTGGTGTACACTTTGGTCACCAGACTAGAAGATGGAACCCAAAAATGGCGAAGTACATCTTCACAGAAAGAAACGGTATCTACATTATCGATTTGCAAAAAACAACAAAACAAATCGATAAAGCTTACAAACAAATTAAAGATGTTGCAGCTGAAGGCGGAACAGTTCTATTTGTAGGAACTAAGAAGCAAGCTCAAGAAGCAATCGAGCAAGAAGCAAGACGTTCTGGTCAATACTTTGTAAGCCAAAGATGGTTGGGCGGTATGCTTACTAACTACGCTACAATCAAAAAATCAATCGATTTACTATTCAAACTTGAAAAACAAGAGTTAGACGGTACTTTCGAAAAATTACCTAAAAAAGAAGTTCTTGAGCTTCGTAAGCGTAAAGAAAGACTAGAGAAGTTCTTAGGTGGTATCAAACACATGAAAAAACTTCCTGACGTACTTTTCGTTGTTGACCCAAGAAAAGAAAAAATCGCTATCAATGAAGCAAGAGTTCTTGGTATCCCAGTAATCTCTATCGTAGATACTAACTGTGATCCAGATGAAGTTGACTTGGTTATCCCTGGTAACGACGATGCTATCCGTGCTGTAAAACTTATTACTGGCGCAATGGCTAACGCTGTTATCGAAGGTAGACAAGGCGCTCAAGATGAAGAAGCGGCTGCACCTGTTCAAGAAACTGCAACTGAAGCTTAATTAAAACTAAAATACTGAAAAGCGAGAGGTTACTCTTGCTTTTCACTTAAAATAGGAGGATTCTCATGGCTGTAACAGCTCAAATGGTTAAAGAACTGCGCGAAATCTCAGGCGCAGGCATGATGGATTGCAAAAACGTATTGGTTGAAACAGATGGTAACATCGAAGAGGCTATCAAAGTACTACGTGAAAAAGGCTTAGCAAAAGCTGCTAAAAAAGCTGGTAGAATCGCAGCAGAAGGCGCTGTAATTTCTTACATCCACGGTGGTAGAATTGGAGTTCTTTTGGAAATCAACTCTGAAACAGATTTCGTTGCTAAACTTGACGAGTTCCAGACTTTTGCTAAAGACGTTGCTATGCAAGTAGCTGCAGCAAATCCTAAATTCGTTAGACGTGAAGAAGTTTCACAAGCTGACCTTGACGCTGAAAGAGAAATCTTAAGAGCTCAAGCGCTTAACGAAGGAAAACCAGAAAAAATCATCGATAAAATGGTTGAAGGCCGTATCGAGAAATACTACAAAGAAAATTGTCTTTTGGAGCAACCTTTCATTAAAGATGGCGACAAAACAGTTAATGAACTATTGATGGAAAAAGTAGCTAAAATCGGCGAAAACATCTCTATCAGAAGATTTGTTCGTTTTGAAGTTGGCGAAGGTATCGAAAAGAAAGTTGAAAACTTTGCAGCTGAAGTTGCAGCTACGATTGCCAATAAATAAAAAAACAGGGAGCACACAATGTGTGCTCTTTTTTTGAGAGTTTTTTTAGTGAATTTACGGTATAATAGGATTAAAGCGAATAATGATTGGAGGAATCTGGGTGAATGCAAAATACAAACGTATACTTTTAAAGCTTAGTGGTGAGGCTTTAGCAGGTGATAAAGGAACAGGTATCGATCACGAAGTGGTGATTAAGGTTGCCGAGCAGATCAAGTTTCTTATCAACAACGGAATTGAAGTAGCTATCGTCATAGGTGGAGGCAATTTCTGGAGAGGCAGAACCAGCGAGGATATGGATCGCGGAACAGCCGACTACATGGGAATGCTTGCAACCGTCATCAATTCTTTAGCAATTCAAGACGCACTTGATAATCTTGATGTTCCATGCAGGGTTATGAGCGCGATAGAGATGAGACAGATCGCCGAGCCTTACATAAAGAGAAGAGCCAACAGACACCTTGAAAAGGGTAGGGTCGTAATTTTCGCAGCAGGAACAGGAAGTCCTTTCTTTTCGACAGACACAACTGCTGCGCTTAGAGCTGCGGAGGTTGATGCCGAAGTCATCTTGCTTGCTAAGAAAGTGGACGGCGTCTACAGTGCGGATCCGAATGTGGATCCTACAGCGATTAAATTTGATAAGCTGACATACAAGCAGATCATCGATCAGGGCCTTGGTGTCATGGATCAGACTGCGGCTACGCTTTGCATGGAAAACAATATACCGATCATGGTTTTCGCACTTAAGGATACAGACAATATAAGACGCGTTATCGAAGGTGAATCAGTAGGGACAATAGTGAAGGGAGAATTTTAATGCACGTTCAAGTACACGATGAAATGAAAACAAAAATGACGAAAACAGTAAGTGTTTTAAAAGAAGAATTGATGTCGATTCGCGCCGGTCGCGCAAATCCTCACATTCTTGACCGGGTCATGGTTTCTTATTACGGTTCCGAAACGCCACTAAGTCAGATGGCGAACATCTCGGCACCAGAACCAAGGATGATTCAGGTTCAACCTTATGACACGACGGTTATCTCCGATATCGAACGTGCGATCATGATGGCCGACCTTGGCATCAATCCATCGAACGACGGCAAAATGATCCGAATCGCGATGCCTATCTTGACAGAGGAACGTCGTAAGGACCTTGTGAAGATGGTAAAGAAAATCGGTGAGGAATCTAAAGTGGCTCTGCGAAACGAGCGAAGAGAAGCAAACGATAAGCTTAAAAAGCTGAATAAGAACAATGAGCTGACTGAGGATGATTTGAAGAGATCAGAAAAGGAAGTTCAGGAGACAACAGACAAGTTCATGAAGGAAGTTGATGAGCTGGTAGTCCGTAAAGAAGCTGAGGTTATGGAAGTATAACCTCTGTGCATATACAGCCGCTGCGTCCAGCACGCAGTGGCTTGAATTTTAAGGAGATACAATGTTGAAGCAAGTGAATTCAGCGCCACTTCATGTGCCTGAGCATATCGCCATCATCATGGATGGTAATGGAAGATGGGGTACATCTAGAAACCTTCCACGGGTAGCCGGTCATAAGGCTGGCGGAGATACGCTTAAAAAAATTGTAAGAGCAGCTGGCGAACTCGGAATTGGACATTTGTCGGTCTATGCATTTTCTACTGAAAACTGGACTAGGCCTCAGGATGAAGTAGACGGTCTCATGAAACTCCTGGTCGAGTTTTGCAAAAGGGAAGTCCCTGAACTTAAAAAGACAAATACTCGAATTAAATTTGTCGGTGATATAGATAACATGCCTGACAAGCAAAAGAATGCTGCCAGAAATGCCGAAAAGGACTTGGAGGCTTGCACGGGCATGCAACTTAATGTATGCCTCAATTATGGCGGACGAGGTGACATCGTTCATGCGGTCAAAGAAATTGTGAAGGCAGGTTATAAGGAATCTGAGATCACTGACGAGCTTGTGGCAAGCCACTTATACACGCAATCTATTCCTGATCCGGATCTACTGATTAGAACAAGTGGTGAATACCGTATCAGCAACTACTACTTATGGCAAGTCGCTTATAGCGAATTCGTATTTGTAGACAAATATTGGCCTGATTTTACAAAAGAGGATCTTGTGGCTTGCATTGAAGAGTACAATCTAAGGACGCGTAGGTTCGGTGGAATTTAGGAGGAATTATGACTCAATCATTTAAAAGTAGGTTGATCAGTGCCATAGTTGGTGGCGCCTTGATCATCTTTTTACTTATTGTAAAAGGATACTTTGTAATTATACCTGCATCGATCTTAGCGATTATCGGAGTCTTTGAGTTTCATAAGGTGTTTGAAAAGGTTCAAGTTAAACCGATGTATCTTACAGGCATCCTTTTATCCCTCGGAGTGATACTTGCATATCTTTTATATCAACCTGCCTATTTCAGTTATCTGATCGCAGGTGGAATTCTGTGCTTTTATAGCATATTGGCGTATCATGTGTTTTCTGAGCATCACATTCTTGATGTGGTGGTCAGTATTTTCAGTATCTTGTATGTTGTCGTTCCATTCATTCTAATCATGGAGCTTGCTAAGCGCGACGACTACTTCATTTGGCTGGTTTTCATCCTTGCATTTTCTACAGATACCTTCGGATATGTCTTCGGCAAGAAGTTCGGCAAACGCAAGTTGACGGATGTAAGCCCTAAAAAGACGGTAGAAGGCGCGCTAGGTGGCGTTTTAGGATGCATCTTATCCGTAGGTGTTTTCAAGCTCCTTGTCATGCCTGAACTTACTTGGATTGCGGTCTTCCTACTCGCTAGTACAGGATCTGTGGCATCTATCATCGGTGATTTGACAGCTAGTAAGATCAAACGCTTTACAGGTGTGAAGGATTTTGGAAAACTCATTCCAGGACACGGAGGCGTACTTGACAGGTTTGATTCGATCTTGTTTACTGCCCCTGTCATCTATATTTTCACTTGGTTTCTGACTTTGAATTAATAGGTATTTTAACATTATGAAGTGTAAGACAGGCTGCTCCTTTGAGTGGCTTTTTTTATAGCTGGCTTTTAGGCTTTACTTCACATAGTAGTACGCTTATTTTTGTGCCTGTCAAATTAGATGCTGAAATAAGTTCTTGATTAAAGTATAATAGTATTCAAGCGAGAAAAATAAGGAGCAATTATGAAACTAGCTATTTTAGGATCAACAGGTTCCATAGGAACCCAGGCACTGAATATTATCGAAAATCAAAACATAAAGGTATCGGTCTTGTCCTGTTCTAGGAATGTCGACCTGATACTTGAGCAATACAAAAAATTTAAACCGGAATGGATCGTCATAGAAAATTCACAAAGTTATGAGAAAGTTAAACTGGAGTTATCTCAGGAACCGGTCAAGATACTATGCTCACTTGAAGGACTCATCGAGGTCGCTCAAGTCGCAGACTATGACGTGATGTTGACTTCTGTAGTCGGAGCTGTTGGTCTCAGACCGACAATCGAAGCTGTGAAAAGAGGAAAGCGTATCGCACTTGCCAATAAGGAGACCTTGGTTGTTTTCGGCGAGCAGATCATGAGACTTGCCGCTGAGACAGGTAGTGAGATCATTCCTGTGGATAGTGAACATAGCGCCCTTTTTCAAGCGCTTCAAGGCAATTCCTATTCTGAGATTGAAAAATTGATTTTGACAGCCTCAGGCGGACCTTTTAGAGGACGCAGCAGGGATGAGCTTTTGGGAGTCACCAAGCATGAGGCTTTACGACATCCCAACTGGTCTATGGGAGCAAAAATCACAATCGATTCATCGACATTGATGAACAAAGGTCTTGAAGTGATTGAAGCCCGGTGGTTGTTTGGCATCAGAAGCGAAGCGATCGATGTGGTGGTTCATCCGGAAAGCATCGTTCACAGTTTAGTACAATATGTGGATGGTTCGGTGATGGCCCAGATGGGACTTCCCGACATGATGCTACCGATTCATTACGCGCTTCATTATCCCAATAGGATCAAGACTGACCTTGCAAGACTTGATTTGGCTGAAATCGGCTGTTTGAATTTTTCGAAGCCTGATCTGAAGACCTTCCCATGTCTGCAACTTGCCTATGACTCGCTTGAGGAAGGCGGAAGCAGCAGCTGTGTCTTAAATGCGGCCAATGAAGTACTCGTTGAGAAATTTCTAAAGGAAGAGATCGGATTCTATGACATACCAAGAGGTATTGAAATGGCAATGTCTAAGATCGACCTGGTTAGAAATCCTGATTTAGAAACCGTTTTGAGCATCGACAACGAAACCCGCTCGTTTATACGTACTCTAAAATTTTGAGGTGAAATAAGTTATGTTGACATTTATCAGTTTTATTTTTGTTTTTGGTATGATTGTATTCATCCATGAATTCGGTCATTTTCTGCTCGCTAGAGCTAACGGAATCTTTGTTAAGGAGTTTTCCTTAGGAATGGGTCCTAGGTTGTATAGCAGACAGGGAAAAGAAACCTTGTACAGTATCAAGGCTTTTCCCATAGGCGGTTCTGTACAGATGATCGGCGAGGATGAGGAATCCGATTTGCCGAATAGTTTTGGACAGAAGGCCGCATGGAGAAGGTTTACTGTCATCGTCGCAGGTCCTGTGATGAATTTTGTACTCGCGATCTTCCTTTTATTCGTGATCAGTCTGTCGATCGGCTTTCAAACGACTACCATTGGGGAATTCGTAACCGGTTTACCTGCCGGTGACAGCACCTTAAACGTAGGGGATGAGATCATCGTCGTCAACGACACGAAAATCGAGGCTTGGAACCAGTTGACTGTGGCGATCAACGAATCTGGTGGCGAGCCTGTAAGGATACAGACGATAAATAACGGAAAAATTGCTGCTCATGACATATTGCCGATCTACAATGAAGAAGAAGACAGGTATCTTATAGGCATCGTACCTACTGTGGAAAAATCCGTGCTTAAGGCGATGGATTATTCCCTTACGACGACTGCTGAACTCACAAAGATGATACTTGAGTTTATCCCTAGACTTGTTAGTGGACAGGAGTCAATGCAGAATGTCGCCGGTCCTGTTGGAATAGCAAAGGTAGTCGGTCAGGCGGCCAGCATGGGACTTGCCCCATTACTGACCTTTACGGCGTTTATCTCGATCAACCTTGGAATCATGAACCTGCTGCCTATTCCTGCGCTTGACGGCGGAAGAATTCTTTTGATCGCCTATGAGATGATCTTTAGACGCAAAGTCAATCCTAAGATTGAAGAACGAATTCATTATGTGGGCTTCTTGTTGCTGATGGCACTTATGGTCGTTGTGCTCTTTAATGACGTGTTCAATTTGATACGAGGCTAACATGAGAAAAAAAACAAAAAAAATACAGGTCGGCGATCTTTTTATAGGCGGTGACGCCCCGATTTCGATACAATCGATGACGACTACCTATACGGAGGATGTCGATAAGACCGTCGAGCAGATCAAGGCGCTTCTTATCGCAGGGTGTGAAATAGTAAGAGTCGCAGTTCCTACGTTGGAAGCCGCCAGAGCGATCAGGGAAATCAAGAAGCAGGTCTCCTGTCCGATCGTCGCGGATATACATTTCGATTATAGACTTGCCCTCGCGGCGATTGAGGCGGGGGTCGACAAGGTTAGACTGAACCCAGGTAATATCGGGAGCGAAGAGCGGATCAAAGAAGTGGTCGAAGCGCTCAAGAGTAAGAGAATACCTGTGAGAATCGGAGTCAATTCGGGTTCTGTAGAAAAGGATCTGTTGGAAAAGTATGGGGCTCCGACACCAGAAGCGATGGTGGAGAGCGCACTTAGGCATGTACGGCTTGTTGAAAAATACGGCTATGATCAAATTGCGATTTCAATCAAGAGTTCGGATGTTGTAAATACGGTAAAAGCCTATAGGTTGCTATCAGAAGCCGTCGATTATCCTCTTCATGTAGGCGTAACCGAGGCAGGCACCCTTTTTCAGGCCAGTATCAAATCAGCTATGGGGATCGGATCTCTATTGCTAGACGGTATCGGAGATACCATTCGCGTCTCTGTCACTGGAGATCCTGTTCAAGAAATCAGGGTTGCTAAAGGCATTCTTGCATCGGCGGGAGTTAGGGAGTTCGGTCTGAAGATCGTATCTTGTCCTACTTGCGGCAGATGCCATATCGGACTTGAAACACTTGTGAATGAGGTGGAAGCCGCCTTATCACATATTACCGCTCCTGTCACAATCGCCATCATGGGTTGTGCTGTAAACGGCCCGGGAGAAGCGCGCGAGGCTGATTTTGGCATCGCAGGCGGGATCGGTGAGGCGCTTTTGTTCAAAAAGGGAGAGATCATTAAGAAAATCCCGCAGGAAAGCGTTGTTGATGAACTTAAAAAAGAGGTAGAGTCATGGATTGGAGAACTACGTGAGCTTTGATTTAAAACAGTTTCTAGAGTCTCAGACAAATCTTAAAATAGAAAAGGTCGCATTCGATCAAAACTCCAATGCGATCCACCTCGCTTTCGAAGGCCTGTCACTGGTGTCTGCAGAAGATGAAATCGCCATACAGGAATCGATTAAGCGTGAACTTAAATTTATTGAAGCGGTAACGACTCAAATTCGTTACCGCTTTGAATGTAGCCCTGAGCAAATGTTCAATTATGCAATCAGTAAAATGGTCAGAAGCGACCGGATCATGAGTCTAGTCGCCAAAATGCAGGTCACTGTCGAACCCAATGGTATCAAGTGGATGCCTGAGGATCCGGGAACCTACTATCAGGTGCTTAACCTAAAGCTTGAAGACCGAATCACCAGTTTCATCAACGACCGGTTCTCAAAGGCGATAAGGATCGATATCGTTGAGCCTGCGGATCTTGTGACACTTGATGATGAAGCTATCAACGAGAGAATGATCAACATGGTCGAGGCGTCAAAGCCGTCGTATGTCCCTAAGGAGGATCGTCCGGTTGCCAAGAAGTCGAAAGAGGTGCCTGAGGACGAGCTGGTCATCTATAAAAGAGCGATCAAGACGGAGCCTTCTCTTTTAACAGAACAGTTCGAGGAAGAGCAGGTAATCTGCATTGAAGGAGAAGCCTTCTCATTTGATTCAAGGGTCTTGTCTTCTGGAAAGACGATCTTCAGCTTTGCCTTATCAGATCACACCGATGCGATAAAGTGCAAGGTGTTCCTGGATAAGAAGGACGCCCAGTCTGTTCCGCCTAGAATGAGCAGCGGCAATTATTATCGTGTAGAGGGACGTCTTAGATACGATACCTACGAGAAAGACACGATACTTAACATATTGGCTATAAACGCCGCAAGTAGTCCTGAAAAGAGAAAGGATACTTCCGACCTTAAAAGAATTGAGCTGCATGCCCATACGAACATGAGCGCGATGGATGCCACGCCAAGTGCCAAGGCGATGGTCAAGCGCGCGATCAGTTGGGGACATCCAGCGATTGCGATCACAGACCATGGTGTTATCCAGTCGTTTCCAGATGCCATGAACGCTGCCGGCAAGGACATCAAGGTCATTTACGGTGTTGAGGGGTACCTGGTCAACGATGATATGCAAATCGTCGAGAACGTGCATGAGTACGGTCTGAACGACACTTTTATCGTGTTTGACATAGAAACAACAGGATTCTCACCAAGATATGACGGCATCACCGAAATTGGTGCCGTGAAGATAAGAAACGGCGAAGTGATCGACCGCTTCAGCAGATTTGTGAATCCAGAAAAGCAGATTCCACAGGTGGTTGTCGAGCTGACAGGCATCACAGATGAGATGGTCATGAACGAACCCACCATTTCTGAGATCCTGCCTGAGTTCATCGCCTTTTGTGAAGGTTGTCCCGTTGTCGCCCATAACGCCAAGTTCGATATGTCCTTTATGAGAGAAAAGGCGAGGCTCAACGGGTTGACCTTTGAACCTATGGTGCTATGCACACTGAAGCTTTCAAGAATGATCATGAAGGAGCTTGGCAGGCATAAACTAAATTATGTCGCGAAGAAACTCGGGATCAAACTTGAGAACCACCACAGGGCGGTTCATGACGCCGCGGCTACAGCAAAAATATTCGCTCGGTTTGTGGAGATGCTCTCTGAAAGGGATGTTTGTGATATCGATCAACTGATAGCGTACGGAAAAACGGCGATGGATATGAAGGATTACGACTCTTATCATGTGATCCTGCTGGTTAAGAACTATGCCGGTTTAAGAAACCTATATGAGATGATCAGTCATTCCCATATCAAAACCTTCTATAGAAAACCGCTGATTCCAAAGAGTCTCTTAAATGAAAAAAGAGAAGGCATACTTATCGGATCAGCATGTGAAGCAGGTGAAGTCTATCAGGCGATTCTCGCTCAAAAAGAGGACGATGAAGTTTCAGAGATCGCCCAGTTCTATGATTACCTTGAAGTACAGCCTGTCGGCAACAATCAGTTCCTTATTGAAAAAGGGCTGGTCAAGGACGTAGCGGAGCTGCAGCAGATCAATAGAAAGATCATCGACCTTGCAAAAGAGCAGGAAAAACCTTGCGTAGCCACATCGGACAGTCACTTCCTTGATCCTGAGGATGAAGTGTATAGACGCATACTGATGGCAGGTCAAGGATTTAAAGATGCGGATAACCAGCCTCCGCTATACTTAAAGACGACACAGGAGATGCTCGATGAGTTCTCCTATTTGGATAAAGAAACTGCCGAAGAGGTGGTCATTCATGCGACACATAAGGTAAACGACATGATCGAGTCGATTCTACCTGTTCCTGACGGAACGTTTCCTCCTGAAATCGAAGGTTCCAATGAGGAGCTAAGGGAAATGTGTTACCAGAAGGCGAAAAGGATTTATGGAGAGCCTTTACCCGACATCGTTGAAAAAAGACTCGAAAGGGAATTGCAGTCGATTATCGGTAACGGATACGCGGTGATGTACATTATCGCCCAGAAGCTCGTGACAAAGTCGATGGAAGACGGTTATCTTGTAGGCTCGAGGGGGTCTGTCGGATCTTCTTTCGCTGCGACCATGTCGGACATCACAGAGGTTAATCCGCTACCGCCGCATTATCACTGCAGAAGCTGCCTGTACAGCGAGTTCATCACAGACGGTAGTATCGCAAGCGGTGCGGACTTAAAGGATAAGACTTGTCCAAAGTGTGGTGACAATCTTAAAAAAGACGGTCATGATATTCCCTTTGAGACATTCCTAGGATTTGAGGGTGATAAGGAACCCGATATCGACCTCAACTTCGCCGGTGTCTATCAGGCGACCTCGCATGCCTACACAGAAGAGCTGTTTGGCGAAGGTTTTGTCTACAAGGCTGGTACCATCGGTACTGTCGCTGAGAAAACCGCCTTCGGATTCGTGAAGAAGTATGTTGAGGAAAAAGAGAAGAAGATGAATTATCATGAGGTCGTAAGGCTCGCTCAGGGGTGTGTCGGCGTCAGAAGGACTTCCGGACAGCATCCGGGCGGAATCATGGTTATTCCCCATTATAAGAACGTACATGATTTCACACCTATACAGTATCCTGCCAATGACAGTTCGAGCGGTGTCATCACAACGCATTTCGACTACCACTCGATCAGCGGTAGGATTCTAAAGCTTGACATACTCGGACACGATGTTCCGACTATCATTAAGATGACAGAAGATTTCACAGGTATCGACGCGATGGAGATTCCGCTTGACGATCCAGACACGCTAAAGATATTCACTTCAGTCAAATCACTTAAGATAGTCGACAAGGATTACCCGATCAAGATCGGAAGCCTCGGGATCCCCGAGTTTGGTACGAAATTTGTAAGACAGATGCTAGTGGACACTCAACCTACGAGCTTCGCGGAACTTGTTCAGATTTCGGGCCTTTCACACGGTACCGATGTTTGGATCAACAACGCTGCGGATCTTGTAGCCGATGGCATTGTTTCCTTAAAGGATGTTATTGGAACACGTGACGACATCATGGTCTATCTCATGTATGCCGGTCTTCCACCGAAGGATTCCTTCTTTATCATGGAAGGGGTCCGAAAAGGAAAGGGCCTAAAGCCTGAGCAGGAAGAGCAGATGAGGTCGTTCAACGTGCCTAAGTGGTATATTGAATCCTGTAAAAAGATCAAATACATGTTCCCTAAAGCCCATGCGGTAGCTTATGTCATGATGTCTGTGCGTATCGCCTACTTTAAAGTGCATCATCCGCTCGCCTTCTATGCGACCTTCTTTACGATTAAGGTAGACGACTTCGACGCCCATCTTGTTTCCCAGGGAAGAGATGCGATCAAGCAGAGGATGCAGGAGCTTGAGGAAATACCAAAGATGTCGACCAAGGAGCAAAACCAATATACCATTCTTGAAGCGACGTTTGAAATGTATGCCAGGGGTTTCGCCTGTAAGCCTGTGCATCTATACAATTCGGATGCTGAAAAGTTCAAGATAGAAGATGGACAGATACTCCCACCCTTAAGAGCGCTTCAGGGTGTCGGAGAGAACGCGGCTAAAAGTATCGTAGCCGCTAGGGAAGAAAGTGAATTTATTTCGATCAACGATGTCAAGACAAGAGGCAAGGCGAACAGATCCGTCATCGAGGCACTCGTCAACCATGGTGTTCTCAGAGGCCTTCCTGAGAGCAATCAGCTTAGTTTTGACATGTTTCTGACCGATGGTTTTTAAGATTTGCTAAAAATTTGCTTTTATCTGACACTTGTGGTATACTTACGTTAATTGAATCTATAATGACGAAAGAGTGGGCTGAAGCCCACTCTTTGTTATTATATGACTGTTCGAAAGCATTTAAGTGCACAAATATAATTGAAAGAACGTGAAGGAGGTTGTTATGAAAGGCAAGAAAGTGCGTGTTGTCGACTTGGTCGCCGACACTTTTAAGAAACTGGCTCAAAGCGAGCTTGAGAAATACGAGCTTGTGGATGTTGAGTTCGTAAAAGAAGGTAAACACCGTTATTTAAGGGTATATATCGATACGATTGATCCGAATGAAGGTGTGAGTATCGATGATTGCAAAATCGTAAGCCAGCAATTGAACCAGAAACTCGACGCGCTTGATCCGATTGAAGAAGAATATATTCTTGAAGTTTCTTCTCCAGGTATCGAACGCCCGTTAAAAAAGGAAGAGGATTTCATCAAATTTGCTGAAAAACTTGCACAAATCAAATTGTACTTCCCGATTAACGGATCAAAGATCATCGAAGGAATCCTCAAGGGGGTACAAGATGGTGAAGTACTTATTGAAGACGAGCGTAACAATGAGGTGATTTCTATCCCTAAGGATAAGATCGCTGCTGCAAAATTACTTTTTAGATTTTAATTAGGAGGTTTGACTTGTGAAAGGTGAACTAATCGAAGCCTTAGAGCAGATTGAAAAAGAAAAAGGCATATCAAAGGATACATTGATTGAGACTATTGAAGCAGCGCTAATCACTGCTTACAAAAAGAATTTTCCAGATTCCTTAAATGCTAAAATCCTTATCGATCGCGATACTGGTGATGTAAAGGTATATTCTAGAATGGTTGTCGTTGAAGAGTATTATGAAGACTACGATGAAATTCTTTTAGAAGATGCTAAATTGAAGGATCCAAACTACGAAATCGGCGACATCATTGAAGAAGAAGTCACACCGCGCGACTTTGGCAGAATCGCAGCACAAACTGCGAAACAAGTGGTTGTTCAACGTATTAGAGAAGCGGAAAGAAATGTTATTTTCGATGAATTCTCAAGTAGGGAATCAGAAATCGTGACAGGTCTTGTCCAGCGTCAGAACAAAGGTATCGCCTATATCAACCTTGGGAAAACAGAAGCGGTTCTTATTCCTTCTGAGCAGATTCCTGGTGAAGTATACGCACCTAACGAACGCGTCAAGACATATATCGTCGAAGTAAAAAGAACGTCTAAGGGACCTCAGGTTGTTGTGTCAAGAACGCATCCGGGTCTTGTGAAAAGATTGTTTGAACTTGAAGTACCTGAGATACATGACGGTGTCGTTGAAATCAAAAGCATTGCAAGGGAAGCTGGTTCAAGAACAAAACTTGCCGTGTATGCGAATGATGAGAACATCGATGCGGTCGGCGCTTGTGTAGGTCAACGTGGAGCCAGAGTTCAGACGATTGTGGATGAACTTAAGGGTGAAAAAATCGACATCATCAACTGGTCTGAAGACCCTAAGGTGTTTATTTCAAACGCGCTCAGTCCATCAGAAGTAATCAGTGTTCATGAAAATGCAGATGAGCGTAGCGCGCTTGTCATCGTACCGGACCACCAATTGTCTCTTGCCATCGGTAAAGAAGGTCAAAATGCCAGACTTGCTGCTAAATTGACGGGTTGGAAAATTGATATCAAAAGCCAAACGCAATATCAAGCCCTTTTAGATGCGCAAGCTGAAAAAAGCGAGGCGTAAGTCGTGAAAGCGAAAAAGGTACCTCAAAGAAAATGTTTGGGATGTAATGAACAATTTGATAAAAAAGATCTTGTGAGAGTAGTGAGAGATAAAGAAGGCCATGTCATTCTTGATACTACCGGCAAGGCTCATGGTAGAGGCGCTTATATTTGCAACAAGTCATCTTGTCTTGAGACGGCACTTAAGCGCAAAGCTATAGAACGTGCTCTTGAAGTTAAATTAACTGAAGAAGTGATCTCATCACTTAAAGAGGCGATCAAACATGAAAACTAAAGTCTTAACACTGTTAGGTTTTGCTCAAAAATCGGGAAATGTTGTCTCGGGTAGTGAAATTGTGGTTAAAACGATAGATAAGGGTAAAGTACGCCTCGTATTCGTCGGCAAAGACGCTGCGGAAGGTACTACAAAAAAAATAATACTGAGATGTCAGAGATTAAACATACCATTTTATAGTGAGTTGACCGTAGATGAGCTTTCAGGAGCTATAGGCAAGCACAATAGAACGGTGGTGGCAATTACCGATAAGGGATTTGCCACTCAAATACTATCTTTAATCAGCGACATGGGCATCTAGAGAAATTACTGGAGGTGCATGAATATGTCCAAAATTAGAATTTACCAAATTGCTAAAGAACTTAATATTCAGAATAAGGAATTAATAGAGAAACTGCACGAACTTGGGATTGAAGCCAACAACCATATGTCTACTGTGGAAGATGAGACAGTAGCAATGCTACAAGAATTATATGGTAAGTCTGATTCCACTGAAACTTCTAAACCTGCTGAAGAGGCAAAAAAAGAAGTTAAAGAAGAGGTGAAAGCCGAATCTGACGACAGTGATTCAAAAAAAGGCAGAAAGACATCTAAAAAGAGATGGCATTCTGAAGAGGAAGAGGAAGAAGTAGAGGAAGATACTACGATTTATCTACCTGCTAGAATGACAGTCGGTGATTTTTCAACTGTAATCGACGTAGCTGCGAACGAAGTTATCTTAAAGCTGATGAATCTTGGTGTCATGGCTGCGATGAACCACTATGTGGACTATGAGACACTTGAGCTATTGGCAAACGAGTTCGGGGTTGAAGTTGCACCAAAACCTGTAAAAGTTGACAAAGACGTAGTGGGTTATGACTTTGAAGATGAAGATAAGGATCTTGTTAAAAGAGCGCCTGTCGTAACAGTAATGGGCCATGTCGACCATGGTAAGACTTCACTGCTTGATGCGATCAGATCGACTGCCGTTACAGATACGGAAGCTGGCGGTATCACTCAGCATATCGGTGCGTCTGAAGTTCAGATCAACGGAGAGAAAATCGTATTTCTTGATACTCCAGGCCATGAAGCGTTTACATCACTTCGTGCTCGTGGCGCACAAGTTACCGATATCGCAATTTTAGTAGTTGCTGCCGATGACGGTGTTATGCCTCAGACGATTGAAGCGATCGACCACGCACGTGCTGCAAATGTGCCGATTATTGTCGCTGTCAATAAAATCGATAAGGACAATGCAAATCCTGATCGAGTGAAGCAAGAACTTTCTGATCTTGGCGTTTTAGTCGAGGATTGGGGCGGTGATGTCATTTCTGTTCCTGTGTCTGCACTAAAAGGCGAGAACATCGATACATTACTTGAAATGGTTCTATTGGTTGCTGAAATGAACGAGCTAAAAGCGAACCCAGACAGAAACGCTGTCGGTACGGTTATTGAAGCCAAGTTAGACAAAGGTCGTGGCGCGGTTGCAACGGTACTTGTTCAAAACGGTAGTCTTACAGTGGGTGACGCATTTGTTTGCGGTACTACATACGGGCGTGTTAGAGCACTATTCAACCACAAAGGCAAGAAAGTCAAAAAAGTGGGACCTTCATCTGCTGTGGAAGTAATCGGTATGAACGAAGTGGCAATGGCTGGAGATAAATTCTTCGCTGTTGATTCAGATAAGGAAGCAAAAAAAATCGCTGCGAAACGCGCGCTTCAAATTAAGGAAGACGCGATGGCTCGTGCTGATCAACACGTCACGCTTGAAGATATCTTCAATCAGATTCAAGCTGGTAAGGTAAAAGAGCTTAACCTGATCATCAAAGCTGATGCGCATGGTTCGTTAGAAGCACTTAGACACACACTTCTCAAGCTTAACAACGATGAAGTGAAGATCAACATCCAGCATGCCAATATCGGTGCGATCACTGAATCGGATATCATGTTGGCGACAGCTTCAAATACGATCGTTCTTGGTTTTAATGTAAGACCTTCTTCTACGGTTATCGGAATCGCTAAAAAAGAAGGCGTTGAAATTAAAACTTACCAGATCATCTATGAACTGATCAGCGATGTCGAGGCTGCTATGAAAGGTATGCTTGATCCGGAATTCGAAGAAGTTCAACTTGGAGAAGTTCAGGTTCGTGCTACTTTCAGACTACCGAATTCAGGTACCATCGCAGGTGGATACGTCATCAGCGGTAAAGTTGCCCGTAATTGCAAGGTTAGACTTCTTAGAGACGGTATCATCATCCACGACGGCGTATTGTCTTCATTAAAACGTTTTAAAGACGATGTTAAGGAAGTTGCTACCGGTTATGAGTGTGGATTAGGATTTGCCGGGTATAACGACTTAAAAGAAGGCGATATCATAGAAGCATATGTCATTCAGGAAAAACCTAGAAAATAGATATAAGAGGTGCTATTATGAAATTCGAACGTACGTTAAGAATATCAGAAGAGATCAAAAAAGTAGTCAGTCACCTTATCCGTTTTGAAATCAAGGATCCAAGAATTTCTAGTCTGACAAGCATCACTCATGTGGAAACTACAAATGACTTACGATTTGTAAATATCTATATCAGCGTGCTTGACGGACCTGAAAAGGCGCTTGAGACCATCAAAGGGCTCAACAGCGCTAAAGGATTCGTTAGAAAAGCAATCGGTAAGGAAGTGAAACTTAGAGCGACACCTGAACCGATCTTCAAGTTGGACGATTCGATCGCTCAAAGTGTCAGAATGGCTCAGTTAATCACAGAAGTATCAAAAGGACATTCTGATTCAGAGGATGAAATAAATGATAAAAAACAAGACGATTCTGAATAAATTCAATGCAATTGCAATCCTGCCGCATACTATGCCCGATGGTGATACCATCGGGTCGTCTGTGGCGCTTTTTTTAGGCCTGAAACAATTAGGTCACAAGGCTTATATCATCATTGACGACCAGATACCCGATGAGATCAAATGCATATCGGACGGACACATCACTTCAGTCAATGAGGCAAAGAACACAGGTCTGACGTTTGACCTTTGTATTTCTGTGGATATGAGCGATAACGAAAGACTCAGAGAAAGGCAGTTCTTTGCAGATACCGCCAAACTTTGGAACATAGACCATCATCAGACCAATACCTACTTTGGCGACCTTACGCTGGTGGATACCGCTGCCTCTGCGACGGGTGAGATCATCTTTGGTCTACTTCATGCCTGGGGAGTCACGCTGACTAGTGAGATTGCTGAAGCGCTTTACGTTGCAATTGTGACAGACACGGGCAGCTTCAAATATCAGAACACTACTGCTACGACCCACAGGATTGTAGCCGATTTACTTGAAGTCGGCATCGACACGGAAAAGATATCAAGGTCGCTCTATCACAACGAACCGCAAAGTAAGATACAGCTACATGCCGTATGCATGCAGGACCTTGCTTTCTATCAAAACGGCAAAGTCGCTGTGGCGGTGGTCTCGCAAGCGCTTCTCAAGGCTCATGCGGCAAATATGCTCGAGACGGATGGTCTGGTCGAAAAGATCAGGGATATCAGAGGCGTTGAGATGGTAGTGCTTTTAAAGGAAATAAACGATTCAGAGATTAAGATAAGTATGCGTTCTATCGGAGCTGTCGATGTTTCAAGTGTCGCCCAATCCTTTGGCGGTGGCGGACATAAGAATGCGGCCGGCTTTTCTGTCAAAGGCTCATTGCAGCTGGCGATTGATACTGTTGTAAATGAAGTAGTTGAAAAGGTCATCCTATGAACGGATTTTTAGTAATCGACAAGCCGGCAGGCATCACTTCTGCCAGAGTGGTAGGACAAGTGAAGAGGATGCTGCCTAAAAATACAAAGATCGGCCATACCGGAACCTTAGATCCCAATGTCACAGGAATTCTTCCTTTGGCAATCGGCAAGGCTACAAAAACCATCGGGTTTATGGATAATGAGACGAAAACCTACCGGGCGACTTTCTTACTTGGCACATCCACAGATACCGAGGATGTATGGGGAACGGTTCTTGATGAAAAAGACTGTCCGGAATTGTCTGCATCTGCAGTCGAAGAAGCTGTTCTCTCTTTTGTAGGAGAACAGGAACAGATACCGCCGATGTACTCCGCCTTGAAGAAAGATGGTAAGCGACTCTACGATCTTGCAAGGCAGGGAATGGTCGTAGAGAGGGCGCCTAGAAAGATTACGATTCATTCCATTGAGGATATCGTCTACGAGCATCCCTACGTAAGCTACACGGCAGTTTGCTCGCGTGGCACCTATATCCGCACACTTTGCGTGGATATGGCGAAAAAGCTTAACACGCTTGGCACAATGAGTTCGCTGATTAGACTTTCTAGCGGTCCGTTTACGATGGAGCATGCATGTAAGCTCGAGGACCTTGAGCCGCAGTCCATCGAAAGCCGTCTGATACCGCTTGATATCATCTTTGAAGGATTTGACGTCATTGAAGTGGATAGGTTGCACGCAAAACATCTGCTCAACGGTGTAAAGGTCGAGTTGATGCGGTTTGCCAAAAAGAAAGTTGAACCTGGCACGACTATCAAGGTCATGTATGATAATGAACTGATTGGAATTGCGACGGCAAAAGACGGCACGATTGCGATGACACAGCTTTTTAGCATGAACGAATCTTTAAAAAACGACTGCGGAGGTGTATGATGAAGGTTCTTAAACACCTGGAACACATGGAACTCAAAGAGGGCAGCGCTGTCGCACTAGGAACATTCGACGGTCTTCATATAGGACATCAGGCGGTAATCAACCATACTGTAAGGATGGCGTCTGAGAAAAACCTTCAATCCGTTGTGTTTACATTTTCAAATCTCCCAAGGCATTTCAATAAGGGCTTGTATCAGGAAGAACGTATCTTGTGTATCGACGATAAAATCGAACTGTTTGAGCAACTAGGTGTGGACGTGCTCGTTATCGTGCCGTTCAACTCCAAAGTGCAAGGCATGAGTCGTGAAGCGTTTTTAGAATACCTGCTTAAATCCCTGAACATGAAGTCGCTCACGGTGGGCTATAATTTCAGGTTCGGATTGAAGGCAGAGGGTACGGCCCAGTGGCTGCTTGAACAACAAGAGGCGTATGATTTTGAGTGCAAGGTGGTCAGTGCGGTTGTCGACCATTCCGATGTGGTCAGTTCGACACGTATAAGGGAAGCGCTTAGAAACGGCGACATCGAGCTTGCGAATGAACTTCTTGGACGCCACCACTATGTATCTGGTGTGGTTCATCCAGGAAAACAACTCGGTAGAACGATCGGATATCCGACTGCGAATCTCAAGATCAGTCCCAACATGACACTGATAAAATCAGGTGTTTATGTGACTGAAACCATCGTCGACGGCAGGATGTATCAAAGCGTCACCAATGTCGGCTTCAATCCTACTTTCGAGCAAGAGGACTTTAATCTTGAAACATTCATTTTCGACTTTGACGAGGTACTCTACCATAAAAGCATCAAGGTCGTATTTCGAAACAGGATCAGGGATGAACTCAAGTTTGGCTCTGTCGAGGAGTTGAAGGACTGGATTGCGAAGGACGTGCAAGAGGCTATGCGGTTTTTTGAGCGATAAGCCATTTACAAATCAGTTGAATTGATGTATAATTCATAAGTCAACTAGTGCTCAGTATTTAGACACTCCGACTTTATACTTGGCATTAGCGCAGAAAATCTAAGGAGGAATTACAATGATTACAAAAGAAAAAAAAGAAGCAATCATCAAAGAGTTTGGTATTAAAGAAGGCGACACTGGTTCTCCAGAAGTTCAAGTAGCTATCTTGACAAACAGAATCGCTGAACTTACTGAGCACTTGAAAGATCACCACAAAGATCACCACTCAAGAAGAGGTCTTTTGAAAATGGTAGGTCATAGAAAAAATCTTCTAGGCTACCTTAAAAACAAAGACATCGTTCGCTATAGAGAACTTATCGCGAGACTTGGCTTAAGAAAGTAATTGGAGAAGAACGGGTTATCCCGTTCTTTTTTAAATGCCTGAAAATGCTTGATTTGACAAGGGTTTTCTAGTATGCTATATGTAGGTAAAATTGCTCAGATTTCTTAGGATTTATTGTTATTTGTCCTACTTGTTGTGGTTCAAGAGCAAGATCTTTTGAGCTAGTCCAAGTAGGATAAATTCTAAGAAACTGACTGAACTTTCAGGAGGTAATGATGGAAGGTTTAGAAAGAAAAATTCATATTTTTGAAACAGAAATCGCAGATCGTCCACTAAAAGTGGAGATCGGCAAAGTTGCGACACTTGCTAGCGGATCATGTCTGATCAGCTACGGTGACACGATGGTTCTAGTCGCTGTTACAGCGTCTGCAAAGCCAAAAACAGGAATCGACTTCTTCCCGCTAAGTGTCGATTTTGAAGAAAAGCAATATGCGGTCGGTAAGATTCCAGGTGGCTTCATCAAACGTGAAGGCCGTCCATCGGAAAAAGCGGTCCTTACATCAAGACTTATCGACAGACCGATTCGTCCATTGTTCCCAGACGGTTACTTTAACGAAGTACAAGTAATCGCTCAAGTACTTTCTGTAGAACAGGACAATTCACCGGATATGGTTGCAATGCTAGGCGCATCTATCGCTTTATCTATCTCCGATATTCCATTTGATGGTCCTATCGCAGGTGTTACAGTCGGTTATGTGAACGGCGAGTATGTGATCAACCCTACAGTTGTTCAAACAGAAGCGTCTGATCTTCATTTGATCGTCGCTGGTACGGATGATGCCATCAACATGGTTGAAGCCGGAGCAAACATTTTACCTGAGGCAGTGGTTCTTGAAGCCCTACTTAAAGGTCATGATGAAATCAAACGCCTTTGTGCTTTTGTTTCTGACATTCAAGCTCAAATCGGTAAAGAAAAAAGCGTAGTACCTGCACTTCCGACGAATGAGGCACTTGATGCTGATATCGAGTCATTTGCAGGCAGAATGAATGAACTAGTTCGTATCCCTGGCAAAAAGGAACGTGGTTATGCGATTGACGCCTTAAAAGAGGAGATCGTCGCTGAACTATCTGAAAAATATCCAGAGGACGCGGATCGACTTAAAGGTCTGCTTAAAGGACTTGAAAAACGTGTGATGCGTGCGATGATCCTTAATGAGAAAGTCAGACCGGACGGTAGAAAACCTGATGAGATCAGACCGATTACTGTTGAGACAGGACTTATTCCTAGAACTCACGGATCTGGACTATTTACTCGTGGACTAACTCAAGCACTTACAATCACTACACTGGGCGCACTTGGTGAAGCTCAACGTATTGATGGTCTTGGTCTTGAAGAAACGAAGCGTTATATGCACCATTACAATTTTCCACCATACTCAGTAGGTGAGACAGGCTTCATGCGTGGTCCTAACAGACGCGCAATCGGTCACGGTGCTTTAGGCGAACGTGCACTTGTTCCTGTACTTCCAACTGAAGAGGCGTTCCCATACGCAATCAGACTTGTATCAGAAGTTGTAACTTGTAATGGTTCAAGTTCTCAAGCAAGTATCTGTGGTTCTTCACTTTCACTTATGGACGCAGGTGTTCCTATTTCTGCACCAGTTGCCGGTATCGCAATGGGCATGGTCGAGGAAAAAGGCGAACTTACTATCCTAAGTGATATTCAAGGTGTCGAGGACTTCCTAGGCGATATGGACTTCAAGGTTGCCGGTACGACAGAAGGTATCACTGCAATGCAGATGGATATCAAAATTGAAGGATTATCTCGTGATATCCTTGTAAGAGCGATGGAACAGGCTAGAGTGGGTAGACTTCATATCCTTGCTGAGATGGCTAAGGTTATCGATGCTCCTAGAGCTGAGATGTCAGATTACGCTCCAAGAGTTCACAGCTTAAGAATTAAACCAGACAAGATCAGAGATGTTATCGGACCGGGTGGTAAAATCATCAATAAAATCATTGATGAGACTGGCGTTAAGATCGATATCGACGATACAGGACTTGTACTTATCACTGCTCCTGATGGTCCAAGTGGTCAACGTGCTAAAGACATGATTGTTGGAATTACAAAAGACGTTGAAGTTGGTGAAGTTTATACAGCTAAAATTTCTAGAATTATGAAGTTTGGCGCATTTGCCGATCTTGGTAACGGCAAAGAAGGTTTAGTACACATTTCTCAACTTACAAAAGATCGTCTTGCCAATGTGGAAGACAAATTCAAAATTGGTGATGAGATTCAAGTCAAGATTATCGAAATCGATAAGCAAGGACGTATCAACCTTTCTAGAAAAGTTCTTTTGCAAGACGAAAAGTAAACTACAGTTAAGTTAAAACACGATGGATATGACGTAAGAGTCATATCCATCTTATTATATGGTGATTATATGTTTAATGTAAAAAAATTATCTAACGGAATCACAGTAATATCAAGGCATATGGACGCAGTGCGCTCATTGTCTATCGGCGTATGGATTAAGGCCGGATCAAATTTTGAAACAAAAGAGCAAGTGGGGATATCTCATTTGATCGAACATATGCTTTTTAAGGGAACCGATAAGAGAAGCGCCAAGGAAATTGCAGAAACAATCGACGGCATTGGCGGTTCGATCAACGCATTCACCTCAAAGGATTGTACGGCATACTATGCCAAAGTGCTTCATGAGGACGCCCCAATCGCAATCGATATCCTGTCGGATATGCTTCTTCATTCAAAATTTGATGAAAAGGAACTTCAGAAGGAGATCAACGTAGTCAAAGAAGAAATCGCCATGTATGAGGATTCGCCTGAAGATGTGGTATACGATCTTTTTGCCGAGCTCGCATATCCTGACCATCCCCTTGGGCTACCTATTTTGGGCTATCCTGAAACAGTGTCTAAAATCAGTGTCGAGGACATTAGAAACTACATGGACGATTTTTATGTGTCTGGCAATACGGTGATCGCTGTGGCAGGCTACCTACCTGAAAATCTGCTGGAGCTCTTGGAGGAATACTTCAAGTCCTACCCAGTGGGTGATCACGTCGTGGAACTAGGCTCGCCGACGATTGCAGCCGGATATAAGTTCGCGCATAAGGATATTGAGCAAAACCACCTCTGCATAGGTTTTGAAGGGGTGAAATTTGACTCGGAAGACTTTTATGCGATGCTTTTACTTTCCAATTATTTTGGAGGAACATCCAGTTCCAAGTTGTTTCAGCGTATCAGAGAGGATAACGGGCTGACTTATTCCATCTATTCTCATCCGACCTATTTCAAACACGCTGGAAACCTATCCATCTATCTGAGTTACCAACCTCAAAACGAGGAGGAGATCATACCTCTGATTGTGGAAGAATTACTTGATTTGAAGCAGGGTGTGACAGAGGAAATTCTGATCAGCATAAAGAATCAGCTGAAGGGGTCTTATATTCTTGGACTCGAAGGTAGCTCGAGCATTATGAACATTTTAGGAAAACGTGCGATTTACGATGCGCCGCTTCAGACGATGGATGCGATCATCGAAAGTATCAGCTCCATCACTTTGGAGCAGGTTCACAGACTGATCGATCAGGTGATTTCAAGTCCTGTCGCGATGACGATGGCGGGTAGGCTGGAAGAAAATGATGTGAAGGCCGTATACGAGAAGTTCACATCACTATTAGGGGGGTCAAATGAAAAAAATTAGAGTAGTCAATCATTCAAAGTTCGATTTGCCTCAGTATGAGACAGTTGGATCCGCCGGAATGGATTTAAAGGCGAATATCGATGAGCCGATCATCATCAAACCCTTTGAACGCATGCTGGTACCGACAGGACTGTTCATGGAAATTCCGATCGGATATGAAGGACAAGTTCGTGCAAGATCAGGTCTGTCGATTAAAAAGGGTATCACACTGATTAATGCTGTAGGTACAATAGACAGCGATTATCGGGGGGAAGTCAAAGTTCCACTTGTAAATCTTTCTCAAGATGAGTTTGTTTTAAACCCAGGCGAGCGCATCGCTCAGCTTGTCATCACAGAATATACCCGTGCGGAATGGGAGTCTGTTGAATCCCTTGAAGACACGGCTCGTGGAGCAGGCGGATTCGGCTCCACTGGATCATAGGGGGATTTATCGGATTGAAGATCAAGGTGATGAAGTTTGGTGGAACATCGGTAGCAACCGATGCTTCGCGTACTATTCTAGTAGATAAGATCAGACAGAATGTACAGAATGGTTATAAGGTGATTGCAGTGGTTTCTGCAATGGGACGCTTAGGCCAGCCCTATGCGACGGATTCGTTACTTGGCTTATTGCCAAGCGATGTACCGGAAAACGCACCTGAAAGGGACCTTTTGCAGAGCTGCGGTGAAACGATTTCGAGTGCGGTGATCACTTCTTTGCTGAATGTGGCCAAGATACGTTCTTTGCCTCTAATGGGGTTTCAGGCAGGCATTGTCACAGATAGCCATCACGGTGACGCCAATGTCTTAAAAGTGGACAAGGAGAGGGTGAACGCCCTTCTTTGTGACTACGATGTGCTTGTCGTGACTGGATTCCAGGGAATGAGCCAAGACGGATTCATAACGACACTCGGAAGAGGCGGTAGCGACTATACGGCTTCGATCTTAGGCGTGGCATTTGATGCCGAGTCCATCGAGATCTTTACGGATGTGGACGGAGTGATGACCGCTGACCCCCGTGTGGTAAAAGAAGCCAAGGTGCTTAAGGAGATCTCGCATTCCGAGGTCTACCAAATGGCTGTGGACGGAGCGAAGGTTGTCGATCATAAAGCGGTTGAATTTGCCATGAAGGCTGGTAAAGCCCTTGTCATCAAAAATACCTTTTCGGAGGAAGCGGGTACGGTCATCAAAGATATGGTCTATGATATCACAGGCAAGTTTATCGATAAGGGGCCTGTGTTCACAGCGATCACTTCAAAAAGCGATATGGTGATGGTTAGTGTGTATCCTGAAAACAGGGATATATCGATCAATGAAAAGATGATGAGCGGACTTGAATCCGCAGGCGTAGATGTCGATATGATCAATTTCTTCACGAACAGAAGATTGTTTGTCATCCACGCAAAACAGTATGACCTGGCTAGAAAAGTACTTGACCATCTGGAGCTAAAGTACGAATTGACGCAAAGACTTTCAAAGGTAACTGCGATAGGCGCCAATATGAGGTATGTGCCAAGCGTTTCAAAATCCGTTTTGCGAGCCTTGTCAAACGAGGACATTGAGATTCTTCAAGCGGTTGAGACGAGTTCGACAGTAGCGTGTCTTGTTCATCTTGATCAAGCGGATGCAGCTGTCAATGTGCTACATAGGTACTATGCGCTATGAAATTGCTACTATAAATTTAGATACTAAAAAAGCTGTTGTCGGAGTTGAATCCGACAACAGCTTTTTTGCTTGTTCTGTCTATTTGATCGCAAGCATGACTTCGCGAATCAATTTTGAAGCGACTGCGGTACTTACACCTGTCGCATCGTAATCCGGTGATAGCTCGACAATGTCTGCCCCGACCACGTTTAGCGGGATGAACTCGAGTATCGCATCCAGCATTTCATTAAAAGAGATGCCACCTGGTTCAGGCGTGCCTGTTCCAGGGAAGATGGATGGATCTAGGATATCAAGGTCGATTGTGATATAAACAGGCTTTCCAAGCAGTTTTTTAGAAATCTCAGCGAGGGTTTCCGTATTGAACTTGTTCATATACACATGTTTTCCGCTTGCGGCAAAATCAAATTCTGTTTTTGTGCCAGAGCGTATTCCGAACTGGAAGATGCGTCCATCGCCTAAGATGTCATAGATCTTTCTGATCACAGTCGCATGAGAAAGCGGTTCTCCCATATAATCTGTTCTTAAATCCGTATGAGCGTCAAAATGAAGCACGTGAAGATCTGGATATTTCTTTGCTAGTACCTTTGCAAGACCCAATGAGACAAGGTGTTCTCCACCGATCATGACAGGAATCTTATCCGCTTCGATTAGTTGAGTAGAGAAGGTTTCGATTTGTCTTAAGACTTCTTCCTTGTTACCAAAAGGGAACTCCAAATCACCGGCATCGTGGATTCTATAATCTTGAAGATCTCTTTCGCTGTACGGGCTATAGGTTTCAAGACCATATGAATCGAATCGGATCTTACTAGGTGCGAATCTTGAACCTGCTCGGTAGGAGCTTGTGCCGTCGAATGGGGCTCCGAAAAGAACTATTTCAGAAGACTCGTAATCGGAATCACAACCGATGAACTGATACTGATTAAACAGTTCCATTTTCAAATTTCTCCTTCACATAACTTGGAAGCGCGAATGCGCCTTTGTGCAACTCTGTATTGTAGTATTTTGTCTTAAGGCCATGTTGATCCCATGTGGAAGCGTTAAAGTCCTTTAAGGGGTGATGTTTTTTAGATGCGAAGTTGAACAACCAGTAACCACCTGGATAAGTAGGGATAACCGCCTGGTACACTTCAACGATCGGGAACATCTTATTTAATTTGATATTTGAGCTGATACCGACTTCGAAGAACTTTTCGTAGATAGGTGTTTCGTTCTGATTGACTAGAATACCGTCAGCAGTCAAGGCTCTATAGCAATTGTTATAGAATTCTGTTGTGAAGAGGCCCTCGCCAGGACCCACAGGATCTGTTGAGTCGATCAGGATGATGTCGTAATGGTCGACTTTGTCTTCCATCCATTTTACGCCGTCTTCATAATATAGATGTACTTTTTCATGCGTAAGCGCACTTGAGATAGAAGGGAAGTACTCTTTAGCCACATCGCATACCATCTTGTCGATTTCTACCATGTCGATATGTTCTATGCCCGGGTATCTGACAAGTTCTCTTACCGTTCCGCCATCTCCACCGCCGATTACAAGCACGCGCTTAGGATTTGGATGAATAGCCATTGCTGGATGAACAATCATGTCGTGGTAAACAAATTCGTCTTTTTCAGTTACCATAACAAGACCGTCAAGTGTCATAAGGTTTCCGTACTCAAATGTCTTCAGTACATCAACCTTTTGAAATAGACTTTGATCTGAAAATAGGTGTTTATCAACTCTAAGCGATATTTTAACATCGTCGGTGTGCGCTTCACTATACCATAAATCCATTTTGAACCTCCTCGATAATCACTAGATGTGATTCCAATCCATTATTAGCTTATTGCAGGCTGTAAAACACGCAATAAATGACTATATAAATATATCATCAATTCCTTCAAAGTCAATAGTTTGAGTCCTATTTTCATGAATAATTTACATTTGACATGTGTACTCCTACTCCGTATACTAAAAGCGTTGACATAGAAGAAGGAGTGGTTAAATCAATGATACTTTATAAAATAATGAAACAAGCCGATTTTGACGGTGTAGATCAATTGCTTATGGCTAACGGTATGGCGGTTCAACCGTTTATGACGATGATGCACAATGCGACTATTCTTGTTATCGACAATAAGGTCTGCGGATATGCGACCTACAAGATGACCGATGATGAGACGGCCGAACTAAAAGCCTTGCTTATAGATAAAGATGTACGCGCAAAGCAGTATGGAGATGGACTGATAAAAGCACTGCTGAATAATATGGAGCAGAGGGGGATCACCAAGGTATACGCTTCATCTGAGGCCGCACCCGTATCGTTCCTCGAACACGTTGGATTTGATCCTGTTTCTTTAGAGATTTCTAGTCCGGAACAAGCACTTGAAAAGGATGCGTCGTTTACGCATGTAGCTAAGCTGCCTGAGTTTTTCGATACCGCGTGTAAGAGTAAGAGAAAGTAGCTGATGAAGTGAAAAAATTAGGAAACGCCACTCAGATGAACCGCTTGTTCATCAATGAGTTTATAAAAGAGGGGATGATCGTTCTAGATGCGACACTCGGAAAAGGCAGCGACGCCCTTAGCCTGCTAGAAAAAATCGGGTCTTCGGGCAGATTATACGGCTTTGACGTCCAGCAGGAAGCGATCAACTATTCAGAAACTAGGTTGAGTAGCCAGGGGTATGAAAACTACGAGCTTTTGTGCGACTCACATGAGCATATCGAAAACCATATTAAAGAAGCAATTGATTTTGCCGTATTCAATCTTGGCTATCTGCCTTCCTATAATAAGGACATCACGACAACAGCCAGGAGTACGGTCAGTGCAATGGAGAGTGCGTTCAAACTTCTCAAAGTCGGGGGTCTACTCATGGTGACGGTCTATCCAGGTCATCAAAACGGACTAGAGGAGGCAAGGCTGCTCGCTCAACGGATTCCGCAAGTGGATCAGAAGGTAGCCGACATCCTGCATTACCAATTTATCAATCAGGTGAACCATCCGCCTTTTACCTATTTAATTGAAAAGAAAAACGAAGGGAAGCTTTGGAATGAACATACTACTGACAAACGATGACGGTTTTGACGCTCCTGGACTGAAGGCGATTGTCGAAGCGCTAAAGAACGAGCACAACCTATATGTATGTGCGCCGGATGTCGGTATGAGCGCCATGGGACATGCGATCACGATCAACAGGCATATGAGGATCGACGAAGACCAAATCGATGGTATCGTCAAGGGATACCGTATCGGGGGCACACCTGCCGACTGCACCAAGCTTGCGCTGTTGTCGATCTATAAGGATGTAAGCATAGATCTTGTCATTTCAGGAATGAACAATGGAGGGAATATCGGCACAGAAGTCGTCTATTCGGGTACCTTTGCCGCTGCGCATGAAGCCCACCGCTTCAACTATAATGCGATTGCTGTTTCCCTTGTGAACTCAAAAAGAGTTCCTGAGCCTGATTTTACTCCTGCAGCTGAGCACTTTGCAGCGTTTATCGGAAGTATCGGATTCGGTGATCAGGTTTTCTTTTACAATATCAACTATCCTGAAGACAGATCGGAGTTCGACTTGATACAGACATCCTCTGCAGATGTCAGGTATGAGGAAAAGGCGGATGTTGAAATAAGAGCCGGTATCAAGTGGATCGCCCTCGACGGGGATCCTGTCGATGTTTCTTTGGACGCCAATACGGATTTTAAACGGCTAAAGCAAGGTTTTGCAACACTTGTGAACATTAAACCTGATTGGTCGACCTATATTCACGATCAGAATACCAAGAGACTGAAGACACTTTAGACACCCTAAGGTGTCTTTTTGTATACCATTACTCAGTTATGCTGCTATGTGAGTGGACTGTATGCAAAGAAAATTGCAGAAAACATTACTATTTCTTCAAATAATGAATTTTATCTTGCATAATATTGTGAATGTGTTATCATTTTAATGACAAAAGCGATTGAGTTAACTACTTGTTCGCCTTAGGTCAAACCCGCATAGAAAGCCAAGAGCTTTCTTAAATTATTAAACGGGAAACGTTTTCACAAATAAGAGTTTATTTTGAGGTTCAATATAAGGAGGAGTCACCTTGGCTGTAGATCGTGATTTAATCGAAGTTAAGCTTAAAAGAGACTGGTGTAAAGGTTGTGGCATATGTGTAGCATTTTGCCCGAAACAGTGTCTCGCACTCGACGATAAAGACAAAATTTATATGGCAAGACCTGAAGACTGTATCAAATGTGGTCAATGTGAACAGCGTTGCCCGGATTTTGCGATTTTCTTAGGAGGTAAGGCATAATGAGCTCAAGAAAAATCAAGTTAATGCAAGGTAACGAGGCTTGTGTAGAAGGCGCGCTATATGCCGGTATGAAATTCTATGCAGGATATCCGATCACTCCATCAACAGAAATCGCTGAGATTTCTGCTCAAAAACTTCCTTATGTCGGTGGAAAATTCATTCAAATGGAAGATGAGATCGCAGGTATCGCTACTGCTATTGGCGGTTCTATCGCTGGTCTTAAGTCAATGACTGCTACAAGCGGTCCTGGTTTCTCACTTAAACAAGAAAATATCGGCTATGCTGCGATCGCAGAAGTGCCTCTAGTTATAGTAAACGTACAACGTGGTGGTCCGTCAACAGGTCTTCCAACTGCTCCTGCTCAAGGTGATGTGATGCAAGCGATGTGGGGAACACACGGTGATCACCCTGTAATTGCGATTTGTCCATCCTCTGTTAAGGAAACATTCTACGAGACAGTAAGAGCATTCAATTTAGCTGAAAAATACCGTATGCCTGTCATTCTTCTTACAGATGAAGTGGTTGGCCATATGCGCGAAAGCATAGAAATACCAGAACCAGGTGAGATCGAGATCTACGACCGATTACGTCCTGAAACTGACGATCAGAACTATTTGCCATATGGAGTCAATGATGGTGAGATAGTCGGCAGAATGGCTGGATTCGGAGAGGGTCACAGATACCATATCACAGGCCTATTCCACGACGAGACAGGATTCCCTTCTAACTCTACAAAAAATGCAGGTGTGATGCTTGATCACTTAATGAGTAAGATTTCAAACAATACAGATGAAATCATCACTTTTGAAGAGTACCTTTTGGAAGATGCTGAAACAGTGGTCTTATCCTATGGTTCTACTGCAAGAAGTGCAAGAAGTGCTGTCAACAAACTAAGAGCCGCCGGACATAAAGTCGGCATGTTCAGACCGATCACTATCTGGCCTTTCCCTGAAAAGCAAGTAGTGGAATTATCAAAACGCGTGAAAAACATCGTTGTTGCCGAGATGAATCTTGGTCAGCTCGTACTTGAAGTTCAACGCGTCGTGGAAGGAAGAACTAAAGTTCACCACATCGGCAAAGCCAACGGTGAAGTGGTTACTCCTATTGATATCATCAAAAAGGTCGAGGAGGTTCTATAATGGATAACAATCAGCTTGTAGATCAGTATTTTAGAAAAGATCGTTTACCACATATCTGGTGCCCAGGTTGCGGACATGGTGTGATCATGCATTCAATCGTCAAGGCAATCGCAGAGCTTGGATGGGATAAGAATGACGTTGTCGTAGTTTCGGGTATCGGCTGTTCATCAAGAGCACCGGGATACATGGATTTCAACACGCTTCATACGACGCACGGAAGAGCCCTTGCGTTTGCGACAGGTGTAAAACTCGCTAAACCTCACTTGAAAGTTATTGTAATCTCTGGTGATGGAGATGCCTCGGCAATCGGCGGTAACCACTTGATCCATGCTTCAAGAAGAAACATCGATATCACAACGATCGTTTTCAATAACAACACTTACGGAATGACAGGTGGACAGTACTCGCCTACAACGCCTACAAACGAGTTCGGCACGACTGCTCCACATGGTAACATCGACGCACCGTTTGATATCGCAAATCTTGCAGGTGCTGCCGGTGCGACATACACCGCTAGAACAACTGCGTTCCATATGAACCAGATGACTACGATCATTAAAAACGCTCTTGAGCACAAAGGTTTCTCACTTGTTGAAGCGATCAGCGTTTGTCCGACATACTACGGCCGTAAGAACAAAAAAGGTGATGCACCTCAAATGATGAAATGGTTGAAAGACACCTTTATCGACATCAAGGTCGCAGATAAGCTACCAGAAGAGAAAAGAGTCGGAAAACTCTTGATGGGTGAATTCAAGAACGTTCAAAAACCTGAGTATACAGAAGAATATCACAAAATTGTAGACCGATTGAGTGGGGTGAAATAAATGTCTTTAAGAGAAATGAGATTAACAGGTTCGGGTGGTCAAGGCTTGATCCTTGCCGGCATCATCTTTGCAGAAGCCGCATTGCTTGATGGAAACAACGCTATCCAGACACAAAGTTATGGTCCTGAAGCACGTGGTGGCGCATCTAAGGCTGAAGTACTTATCAGCACAGAGGCAATCGATTTTCCTAAAGTTGAGCAGCCGGATATCCTACTTGCGCTCACTCAAATCGCAAGCGACAAATACGTGACAGATATCAGAGAAAAGGGTATACTGATTGTCGATGAGACAGTCGAAATACCATCAAATCTTAAAGTAAGTAAGATTGTAAGAGCGCCTATTCTAAGAACCGCTGCTGAAGTATTAGGTAAATCCATCGTCGCAAACATTGTTGCGATCGGACTGATCACTGAACTTACAAAAGTGGTATCAAGAGAAAATCTTGAAAAGGCTGTTCTGGCAAGAGTACCTAAAGGCACTGAGGATTTAAATCGTCGTGCGCTCGAAGAGGGCTATAAGTTAGCTGAATTGGCATAGTATAATAAGGAGTATTCAATGAGTGAAGAATACCGTGATCTTTTAAACCGGATTCAAGGAAAGTACAAGAAGCTGAGTAAAGGGCAAAAATTAATTGCAGATTACATTTTTGAAAATTATGATAAAGTTGCTTTCATGACTGCATCAAATCTGGGGAACACGGTTGGAGTCAGTGAATCCACTGTGGTACGATTCGCAAATGTTCTCGGTTATGGAGGCTATCCTAAATTACAGAAAGCCTTACAGGAATCGATTAAGACTAAACTGACTACGGTTCAACGATTTGAACTCTCAAAGGATTTGAATTCGGAAGAAAACATCATCAAACGTGTGATGAATTCCGATATAGACAATATAAGAAAAACGATTGACGAGCTTGATTCAGAACTTGTCAAGCGTGTGGTATCGACGATAAAGACTTCTCGTAAGGTCTATATTCTCGGGCTGAGAAGTTCAAAGATACTTGCTGAATACTTTGCCTTCTATTTAAATTTCATCATGGACGATGTGCATTTGATGCCTTCGGGTGCGAATGACTCATTTGATGAGCTCATTAACATCAATGAGAACGACGTTCTTGTCGTATTCTCGTTTCCTAGATATTCAAGAAGAACTTTTGAGGTGGTCCAGTTCGCTAAAAAGCAGAATGCGAATATCATCGGCATCACCGACAGCTTGATGGCACCGCTTGTACCCCATGTGAAGTATGCCTTGACTGCGAAGTACAACATGACTACATTCATCGATTCGCTTGTAGCTCCTATGAGTGTAGTCAACTCGCTGATTATCGCTTTGACGGTGGGAGAGAGGGACCAGCTTAAAGCAAAGTTCGATCTGCTTGAGGAAATCTGGGAACAGAATGATATCTATACCAAAAGATAATTTTTTATGTGCTTTAACTTAAGACTAAGGATCACGTCCTTAGTCTTTTTATTGCAGCTTTTTGTTTACACTATGCTCTAAATAGGTATAATGATAATTGGAGTCATACAAAATTTAAGGAGTCTTACATGTTGCAAATCACACTTGACGGACCATCCGGTTCAGGAAAAAGCACACTGGCAAAGTTGATCGCTTCAAAATTGGGTATTACTTACCTGGACACAGGAGCCATGTATAGGGCGATCACCTATTACTGCCTTTCAAATAAGATTGACGTCACTGACGGGTCGGCTGTAACAGAAAGTCTCGCTCAGCTCAAAATCGATCTTGACGGCGACAAGATATTCGTCAATGGACTCGATGTGTCTGTTCCGATACGCACTGAAGAGACGAGTAGAAACGTGTCTGCGATTGCGAGCATTGGTAGTGTTAGAACATACCTTGTAAAGATGCAGCAATCCATCGCGGCTTCGCAACCCATCGTCATGGATGGAAGAGATATCGGTACCGTCGTGTTGCCCAATGCCCCATACAAGTTTTTTATCACAGCTAGTGTCGAGGAACGTGCCCGAAGAAGATACGACGAACAGCTCCACAAGGGAGAGAAGGTCGATTATGAGGCAATCAAATCCGACATAGAGTTAAGAGACTATAAGGATACAAACCGTGAGATATCGCCACTTAAGGCAGCCGAAGATGCGATACATGTTGATACGACAAGCATGACAATCGATGAGGTCGTTGACTTTATTGTCAATGAAGTTAGGAAGTAACTATGCAAATCCATATCGCAAAATACGGTGGTTTCTGCTTTGGTGTCAGAAAAGCTGTCAATACGGCTATCGAAATCACCGAATCTGAAGACTATACACATCCGATCTATACATATGGACCGTTGATCCACAATCGACAAGTTGTGGAGCGCCTAGAAGCGAATGGGGCGACTGTCATCGATTCAATCGATGGGATCACTTCAGGAACGGTCATCGTCAGATCCCATGGCGTACCGGAAGCCTTCTATAGTGAAGCTGAGAAGCACGGTCTTGACGTGGTCGATGCGACTTGTGTCTTTGTGAAGAAGGTCCATTCCATCGTTAAGGAATATCATGAAAAGAAGTATCAGATTGTCATACTCGGCGATAGGGAACATCCCGAAATCATCGGAATCAATGGCTGGTGTGAACAGGATGCCTATATCATCAATACTGAGGAAGATCTACAAAGCTACGATTTAAAGTCTAAACCCCTATGCGTTGTCGCTCAAACGACCTTCGATACACAGAAGTGGGTTAAGCTTACAAGTATCATCAAAGCGGAATCAGAGGATTGTATTTTGTTCAATACCATCTGTTCTGCAACCAAGCAACGTCAGGATGAAGTTAGAGAACTTTCCCTAAAGATGGACTGTATTATCGTGGTAGGAGGCAAAAACAGCTCCAATACCCAGAAATTGTATGAAATTGCACGAGAAAGTAATGTATTTACGAAACATATTGAAGAAAGTAGTGAAATTAATGTGAATTTCTTTAGAAAATATGATAAGATAGGAATAGTTGCGGGTGCTTCTACTCCTGATTGGATTATTAATGAAGTTATCCATAAACTAAAATGTGAAGGCGAGGTAGTATTTAATGGAAAACAATAACTTGATGCAAGAGATGTTGGATGCTTTTGAAGCGGGCTTCAAAGCTCCGAGACGTGGCGACGTTATCGAAGGTAAAGTCGTTATGGTATCAGCAAGAGAAGTCGTAGTCAACGTAGGCTACAAAGCGGACGGCATCATCCCACAAGAGGAAGTCTCTAATCAAGGAGACGTAGATCTTCTAGCGACTTTCCACGAAGGTCAAGAACTAGATGTTTACGTTCTTAAAACTGACAACGGTGATGGAAATGTCCTATTGTCAATCAAACGTTTGGCTATGGACCAAGACTTTAGAGATCTTGAGCCAGTTTTCGAATCTGGTTCTGTAATCCCAGTAGTCATCAAACAAGTAGTTAAAGGTGGAGTAATCGCTTACTACAAAAATGTAAGAGGATTTATTCCAGCATCACACATTTCATTACGTTTTGAAAATGACTTGAACAAGTACATTAACGAGACTGTTGAAGTAAAAGTAATTGAATACGATAAGCGCAAAAAGCGTGCTGTATTCAGTAGAAAAGAACTTTTAAAAACTGAGCAAGCAAGCAAGAAATCTGAATTCTTCAGTACTGTTGAAGCAGGTCAAATTGTTGAAGGTACTGTAAAACGTCTTGCTAACTTTGGCGCGTTCGTTGATATCGGTGGATTTGATGGTCTTGTACACGTTACAGAGATCACTTATGGCCGTATTAAATCGCCTGCTGAGTACTTAAAAGTGAACGATACTGTAAAAGTAAAAGTTCTTAATGTAGATTCTGATACTGAAAAAATATCTCTTTCTATCAAGCAAACTAACCCGAACCCATGGGATATTGCTGAAGAAAAATATCAAGTTGGATCTAAGCATATCGGTCGTGTAGTAAATACAACTGATTTCGGTGCATTTGTAGAGCTTGAGCCAGGTGTTGAAGGTCTTGTTCATATTTCTCAAATCGCTGTTGAGCGTATAGAAAAACCATCAGATGTTCTTAAGGAAAACGAATCTTACGAGTTTGAAGTACTTGAAATCGACACTGTTGATAAGAAAATCAAACTTTCAAGAAAATCTCTTTTTGAGACTGCTGAAACTACAGAAGAAGCCTAGTATAGGAGAGTGCTTATGCACGGATACGAAGGGTTTAAAGATAAGGTCTACCGGAAAACCGGTATAGACCTTTCTCTTTATAAAGAAAGACAAATGAAAAGACGTATAGATTCGTTGATTAAACGAAACGGTCAATCGGATTACGAGGACTATTTCAATACAATGAGTCATAACAAAAAAGTTTTTGATGAATTTGTCAATTATCTTACAATCAATGTCAGTGAGTTTTATCGAAACCCCAATCAATGGGAGCTTTTGAAAGATGAGATTCTTCCGATGTTGATGGAAGGTAAGCGCTCGCTCAAAATCTGGAGTGCCGCCTGCTCTACAGGTGAGGAACCATACACGTTAGTGATGGTGCTTAGTAATTTTATGCCTTTAAAAGACATCAAGATTATCGCCGCAGATATTGATATCGAAGCAATTGACAAGGCAAAAGCCGGAGTGTATACAGAAAAATCCGTTGCTGGAGTACCCAAGGCCTTTCTTGACAAGTATTTTACTAAAATAGGTCCTGCGTACAGAATCAATGATGAAATTAAGAAATGTGTTGAGTTCAAGCAAATGAACCTCTTGTCGGATCGTTATCCTGACAATTGTGATCTGATTGTTTGCAGAAACGTCATGATTTATTTCACTGAGGAAGCTAAGGAAGAAATGTACCATAAGTTCAATGGCGCACTTTCTAAAAATGGAGTCTTATTTGTTGGTAGCACAGAGCAAATTATTGTTCCAAAGAAATTCAATTTTCATGCTATAAAAACGTTCTTCTATCAGCGCACTGAGTAAACAACAAAAGCAATCCGAAAGGATTGCTTTTTTCTTGTTCTATTTAATACTAAACACACTCTCCGTTTTAGACTGCTGAAGGGACTTGATATATTCTTTTACCTCTTCAACCTGTTCGGTGGTTAAGCCGCTGACCGACAGGCGTTTAGAGCTGATCAGATCCACAACGGTCGCAGGGTTGTTTGATAGGCCAAGGAGATAGTCGGAGGATACCTTGAAATAGGCTGTTGTCCTAATGATGAAGTCCGCATCGGGAACTCTTTTGTTGTTTTCATATCGGGATAGCGTCGTTTTAGTGGTTTCGAGCGCTTGTGCCAGCTCGTCCAAAGTCATTTTTTTATATAGCCTTAAGCTACGTAAGCGTTCGTGAAAACTCATATTGCCCCCCTTTATTACCATCATCCTTATTCTATAACAAATCAACGGATGTCGCAAGATTCTGACGATTATGTAATTAAAGAAATTAATCAATTTCGATTTTGGATTTATGTTTTCTCGCTAATATGTTACTATATAACCTGATGATAAATATAAAACTATACACTAGAATACGCAGCAGGGGGTACCATTATGGATGGACAACATTTATCACATATGTTCTACATTACCAATGAAGTCAATAAATTAGCCGTACATAGGATGAGGTCGATCGGCCTGGATGACTTAGTCATCACCCATGGTTTTATATTGGAAATGCTTTATCGCAATGAAGGTAAGATGGCGATGAAGGATCTTGCACTGGGGATCAGCAGAACGAAGTCGACTGTGACTCAACTCGTTGAGAAGCTGATGAAATATGATTTGGTTCGTAAAGAACGGTGCGAGCTTGACAGACGATATCACTACATTCATCTAACAGAAAAGGGTTATGCCTATAAGGACGAATTGGTCACGATCATCACTGAGCTCTCAGGACAGCTTTACGCCAACCTGACTAGCGAGGCACTCAAACAGTGTGGGGACACGCTTGATACGATGAATAGGAACCTTAAAGAGAAGTAATGCATAGAACATCACTAAAAGCAAGCTGAGAGATCAGCTTGCTTTTTTAGTGAGTCGTCCGCCAGTTTCCATCGCCTGAGGAAAACGCTGATTCGCTTTCTTTTTCAATTCGCGGTCGATCAGACCGGCGCCGTGTCCCATGGGACATACGACACACCAGCTTCTGGGCTTGAAAAAGATACCCATGAGTATTCCGATAATCAGCGAAAGGCTCATAAACCGGAACATTGCAAAGGCCATCTTTGTAAAGTCCGGTGCGGCATGGGTCATGCTGACGCTAAATACGGTAAGCATCAATCCGAGTAGGATGTTTTTAAAGTGTCTTGTCGTCATGAACTTGGGCATATCGCCATTTATGCTGATGCCCTCGAGTGCTCTTTGAAGTAAGGATCCCCTAGGACAGTATTTTCTGCAGTGAACCTTTCCTTCTCCTTTTAGCACATGGTATAGAGGAGCAGTCATGCAAATTACACCTAATATGCCAAATCTAAAATCTACAATTCCGAGCGTTAAAAACGCCACCATCAATATCCACGTCCATTTCATAGGTGTGATTTTTTTCATTTTATACCCTCCCTCATGGGGGTAGGATACTATAAGATCGTGTCCCAAGTCAACAGATTGAGCAATAGTCAGAATATTAGTTTTTTGAACAGGTGAAAATCCTTCATGACGATTAAGCCGCAAGCTCACTTGAAGTTACAGAGGGTAAATGTTAAAATAGAAAGCTAGAAACCTCGTTACCTTTATTCTTTTACTCGAAAGGAATCCTCATGGAAAGAAAGCCGGCAAATGAGACGACAACAGAAGTTGTCATCGAAAATCAATTATATATTCAGGCGATACGTCAGGTTACAGATGATTTTTTACGCGTACATGGGGTCAAGCCCAAGTATCTTATAAAGACTTATGGCTGTCAGATGAACGAGCATGATTCGGAGAAGCTTGCCGCCATGCTCATTCAAATGGGATACCAGCCCACCGAGAATAAAAAGGATGCCGAATTGATCATCTATAATACTTGTTGTGTTCGTGAAAACGCGGAGCTGAAGGTCTTTGGCAATATCGGATCCCTAAAGCCGCTGAAGGTTAAGAATCCAAATCTGAAGATTGCAGTTTGCGGGTGCATGATGCAGCAAGAACATATCGTCAATGAGATCAAATCCAAGTATCGACATGTCGACCTTGTCTTTGGAACTCACAATCTTCATACGTTCCCTTCACTGCTTCAAAGAACCATGGAAACCGATCAGATGCTCGTTGATGTATGGGAATCCGAAAAGGCGATCGTCGAAGGCCTCCCCGTAGTCAGAAAAAAAGAGTTGAAGGCATATCTGAACATCATGTACGGATGCAATAACTTCTGCACCTATTGTATTGTTCCATACACAAGAGGCAGAGAACGAAGCAGGCTTCCAAAGGACATCTTGCATGAAGCTTCAGAGTTGATTGAAAGCGGAGTGAAGGAAATCACTATCTTAGGTCAAAACGTGAACTCCTATGGTAAGGATCTCGAATCGGATTATTCCTTTGCTGACTTGCTGCACGACCTTGATGCGATTGAAGGTAAGTTTAGAATCAGGTTCATGACCCCTCATCCCAAAGACATATCCGATGAAGTCATCGATGCTGTCGCAAGTCTTGAAAGCCTCTGTGAGTATATCCACTTGCCTGTTCAGGCGGGAAGCGACGCCCTGCTTTTAGCAATGAACCGTAAGTATACCCGTAAGGACTACTTGGACCTTGTCAAAAAGATCAGAGAAAGAATCAGCGGTGTCTGCCTGTCAACGGACATCATCATCGGCTTCCCAGGTGAGACAGAAGACGATGTCAAGGAACTGATCGATCTGATTAGAAACGTGCGCTTTGAGTCGGCATTCACCTTTATCTATTCGATTAGGGAAGGAACTCCAGCTGCGAAGATGACCGATCAGATCGATGAACAGACCAAACACGACCGTTTTGAAAGAATGCTCAAAGAACTCAACGACATCATCAGCGAGAGCAACAATTCCATGCTCGATGTGATCGACGAGGTACTTGTTGAAGGCAATTCAAGAACGCAGGGGTGGTTGATCGGAAGAACCAGATCGAACAGGACAGTCCACTTTGAGGGAGACCCTTCGCTGATTGGTGAGTTCGTTCATGTGAAGATCACCGATCCCAAGAACTTTTCTCTTTACGGGGAACGCGTATAGGATGGAATCAACTGGCACGCCCGGACCTGGCTTTTACAAAGCTTGTTTGTCATGGTGTGCCAGTTTTTATTATGTGTTTTGTGGTATAATTTAAGTTGACCTACATCATATTGTAAAGGAAGTAGAATACATGACAAAGTTAACGCCGATGATGGCGCAGTATCACGAAATTAAAAACGATTATCAGGACTATATCCTGTTTTTTAGACTAGGTGACTTTTATGAGATGTTCTTTGAGGATGCCGTCACTGCAAGCAGGGTGCTGGAAATCACCTTGACCAAACGAAACGCTGGCGGTGGTTCGCAGGCTCCACTGTGTGGTATCCCTTATCACGCCTTAGACGGATACCTGTCAAAGCTTGTGGGTAGCGGCTATAAGGTCGCCATATGCGAACAGGTGGAGGATCCCGCCACCGCAAAAGGAATTGTAAAGCGTGAGGTAGTGAGAATTGTCACTCCGGGAACGATAATAGATCCAGGAATGTTAGAAGAAAAATCCAACAATTACATCGCTTCTGTGGTCGTCACCAGCACCCATTACGGTCTTGCCTATGCCGATGTGACGACAGGTCAGCTTAAGACCACGAGTTTCTTTTATGACAAGCTACAGGCGCTTATGGACGATATCATCAGGATCAGTCCATCAGAGCTAATCCTCGAGGATCAGGCTGAATACGCTCCTAAACTGCTCACTCTGTTCGATAAGATGGGTGTTTTGATTTCCAAAAAGGACAAACGCTTCTTCTCCACCGAGGCTTCGACAGAAATGCTTAAAAGAATTTACCAGCTGCATTCCCTAAGCGGACTTGGCATCCAGGACGAGGAGGAACTGATCAAGGCGTCAGGCGGTCTGCTTGCCTATATCGAAGAGACACAAAAGATGGAGCTGGTCCACTTCAAGCAGCTTGAGCATTACCATCTGGGCAGCCATATGATTGTTGACAACTATACACGTGTCAATTTGGAACTGACAGAAACCATCAGACAAAAGGATAAGCGAGGATCGCTTCTTTGGGTACTCGACAAGACAAAGACGGCCATGGGCGCACGACTTTTAAAGCAGTGGATCGAAGAACCTTTACTTGATATTGCAAAGATTGTAAAACGCCAGGACATCGTCAAGTACCTATACGACGAGTTGCTTGTCAGGGCGGACTTGAGGCACTATCTCGATGAGATCTACGACCTTGAAAGACTGATGACAAAAGTGGTTTTCGGTTCGGTGAACGCTAGGGATATGCTGGCGCTTAAGAGCTCTCTTGCAGTACTTCCTGACATCAAATATCTGATTTCGGATGAAGCATCAGAGGCCATGAGTGAAATCACACAAGGCTTTGATGTGCTTGAGGATGTGCATGGCATGCTCGACCACGCGATATGCGACGAACCTCCCTTTTCGCTTAGGGAAGGGGGCATTTTTAAAGACGGTTATCACGAGACGCTTGACGAGCTTAGGGATGCCATTCGAAACGGAAAACAGTGGCTTCTTGAAGTCGAAGAAAGAGAACGCGAGAGAACGGGCATTAAGAATCTGAAGATCGGATTCAATAAGGTGTTCGGCTACTTCATAGAGATCAGTAAGGGACAAGTGAAAAACGCTCCCGAGGATTACATTAGAAAACAGACGCTTGCGAATGCGGAAAGATATATCATGCCGGAGCTTAAGACCATCGAGGATAAGATCCTTGGTGCCGAGGAACGGATCAACAAATTGGAATATGAGCTATTTGTCAGCCTTAGGGAACTGGTCCTACTTGAGATCGATAGGATCAGACAGATCGCAAAGACCATCGCAAGTCTCGATGTGCTGACCAGTTTTGCTGAGGTGAGTGAGAAGAACAACTACGTTCCTCCCGTACTCACCGGCGATCCGGAACTGTCGATAGTAAGTGGAAGACATCCGGTAGTCGAACGCATAGGCACAGAAGAACAGTTCGTTCCCAACAACACGGTCCTTGATACGACGGATGATATGGTATACATCATCACAGGGCCCAACATGGCGGGTAAATCCACTTACCTAAGGCAGGTCGCACTGATCACGCTAATGGCTCAGATCGGCTGTTTTGTCCCTGCGGATAGTGCGACTATCGGCGTTGTCGATCGCATCTTCACTCGAGTAGGCGCTTCGGATGACCTCTTCCATGGACAGAGTACCTTCATGGTTGAGATGAACGAACTTGCGAACATCTTAAACAACGCCACCCATAAGAGCCTGATCATCCTAGATGAGATAGGCCGCGGAACCTCTACTTACGACGGGCTGAGCATCGCATGGTCCGTTGTGGAGTTTATCGCCAACTCCATGGGTGCGAAAACGATATTCGCGACGCATTATCATGAACTGACTGAACTAGAAGGTAAGATAGGCGGCGTGAAGAACTACTGTATCTCTGTCAGAGAGGAAGGCGATCAGATCGTCTTCTTAAGAAAGATCATACGTGGAGGCGCGAACCAAAGTTTCGGTATTCAGGTAGCGAAGCTTGCCGGTGTGCCGAACCATGTGATCCATAGGGCCAAGGCGATTCTTTCAGAGCTCGAGGCCAGCGATATCGCTAGTCCAAAGATCGATGTTTTGAAAAGTAAGAGCAGCAAGGTGGCGACTGAACAGTTGTCGATGATGGACTTCACAGAAGATCCAGTGACCCAGGAGTTGAAGCAGCTTGATATCACTGCTATGACTCCGATGCAGGCGATGGGCAAGCTACATGAGCTGATCGAACGCGCAAAAGAAAAATAGAGGTTTGCCATGATAAGAAAATTAGATCCGAGCATAAGCAATAAGATCGCCGCTGGCGAAGTGGTGGAACGGCCCGCAGCGGTGGTGAAGGAACTCGTCGAAAACTCAATCGACGCAGGAGCGACGGCAATTACAATCGAAATAAAAGATGCTGGAAAATCCTATATCCGAATCAGCGACAATGGTTCGGGCATTCCGTACGAGGAGCTTCCTTTGGCTTTTGAAAGGCACGCGACCAGTAAGATAGACAGTGTCGAAGCCATCTATAAGATCAGCACCTTGGGGTTCAGGGGCGAGGCGCTTGCCAGTATCGCCTCGGTGTCACGAGTGGAGCTTGTCACTAAGACAAAGAATGACGAGACAGGCCACAAGGTAACTGTGAATGGCGGTGTACTTGGAAGTGCTGAGCAAATCGGTACGACAGATGGAACTACCCTGATCATCAGGGATCTGTTCTACAATACGCCGGTCAGGTTCAAGTTTTTAAAGTCCAATCAGGCGGAGCAATCTGTTATTGTTGACCTTGTGAACAAATTGGCCTTATCCCACACCGAGATCCGATTCACGTTAATTGTAGACGGCAGGGAAGCCTACAGAACCGATGGAAAGGCTAAGCTTCAAAACGCCCTTATGCATATCTACGGCAGAGAGCTTGTAAGGCATATGATCCCTGTTGAAGCCAAGACCGACAAGTATGTCATTTCGGGATTCGTATCGAAGCCCAGTTATACTAGAGGCAACAGGAAGTATCAGATGCTCTTTGTCAACGGCAGATACGTGAAGTCGGATGATATCCAAAAAACCGTCAACAACGCATATAAGGGTCTCACCACGATAGGGAAATTCGGAGTTTACGCCTTGGCGATTGAAACTCCTTTTGATCATGTGGATGTCAATATCCATCCCTCAAAAACCGAGATAAGGTTCAAAGAACCTCTTGCGATTGAGGGATTCCTGTTCACCACCATCAAGCATGCGCTGATGGGGGTCGACCTTGTACCCAAAGTCACGTTGTCGGACAAGGTCGCTTCAGTTGAGACAACAACATCCAGGATATCGGTTGAAAACCGTCCCGAACCTCCTGTTAGGACTAAGGAATCCGCTGTCTACATTCCAGATAGCGTTCAGGTTCCCGTCTATCAGGATTCTGTGAAGGAACCCGAAGCGATGCTTGATATGACGATCACAGGCGATATCATGGCAAAGCTTGATGCCGCCTTGACGGATGAGACTTTTGATGATCTTGTGACAGATGATCTTATCACAGACTTCTTCGATACCCAGCCTACCCCTAGGACGGACGAAGGAGAACAGGTGGCGCTTGATGTGACTCCGGTTGAGCTTTCGACCCTCTATGACGATTTACATGTTATCGGAACCCTCTTTTCAACGTATATCATCTGCGAAAGAGGACATAGCGCCTTTATCGTCGATCAGCACGCCGCCCATGAGCGGGTGCTATATGAGCAGTTCATCAGCGCATTCAAAGAGGACAGGGTCGAAAGTCAGATGCTGCTTCAGGCCTTCGTCTACGAGGGCGATTTGGCCTCTAGGGCCGACCAGGAGGATGCGATCAGATGGCTGATGAGATTGGGCGTTACAGTTGAGCCGTTCGGAGAGCACGCATGGGTCATCCGTTCTGTTCCGGTGATCAAAGGCGTGCCTCTTAGTCAGGATACCATCCAGTCGCTTCTTGACCGCTTTGAAGAGGAAAAGAGCGAAACGCTCAACAGTCACTTCGCAGAAGATGTCATCAGGGCATCGTGCAGGGCGGCTGTCAAAGCCAGGGATGTCCTTTCGCTTAGCGAGATTCAAGGATTGTTCTCACTGCTCAAGACACTTGAGAATCCCTATACATGTCCTCATGGAAGACCAATAATCATCGAAATGACTGAAAAGGAATTTGAAAAGAAATTTAAGAGGATTCAATGATGAAGCAAGCCAATAAACCAGTGATAATCATCGCAGGTCCAACAGCAGTCGGCAAGACGGAGGCGACCATCGCCTTAGCCAAAGACCTTGACACAGAGATCATCTCTTGTGATTCCATGCAGATCTATAAAGGCATGACCATCGGATCTGCGAAGCCGACGATAGAAGAACAACAAGGAATCAGACATCACCTTATGGATTTTTTGGATCCGCATGAGCCTTATAGCGTTTCCGACTACTCCCTTGCTGCAAAATCGATCATCAAGGAGCTTCATGACAGGGGAAAGGTCCCCATCGTCACCGGCGGCACCGGTCTTTATGTGAACAGTCTCTTGTACGACATGCCGTTTTCTGAAAAAAGTGCCGACAGCGCCCTTAGGGTGAACCTTGAAAAGGAACTGCAACAGATAGGACCTATTGCGTTTCACCAAAAGCTTAAAGACCTTGACCCGTCTTCAGCTTCAAGGATCCACTTTAACAACACACGAAAGGTGATGAGGGCGCTCGAGATTGTCTTGCAGGGTGGAAGCCCTGAGGATTTTAAGACCGATCTTATCCCTGAAACCTCTTATCTGCCGCATCTGTTCGTACTCAACCGCGACAGGGATGAGCTATACGAGAGAATCAATCTGAGAGTGGAGATCATGCTCGAGGCGGGACTTCTTGATGAGGTTAGGTGCCTGATGGAGCTGGGGCTCACAAGCGATCACCAGTCGATGAAAGGTATCGGATACAAGGAAGTCATCGCCTATTTGAACGGAACATACGATTATGAGGTCATGGTTGATACGCTGAAACAGAATTCAAGACGTTATGCCAAAAGACAGCTGACCTGGTTCAGACGCTACAATCAAGCAAATTGGCTGAATTTAAGTGAATTTGATGGTAAATTGCAGGCGATTAATGGTATAATGGAAGCAGTAAAATCAAGATTATAAAATACAATGAACATAGGGCGTCATACCTGTTAACACCCGAATCACTTGGGTATATAGAGTAGTGTCTAGGTTCGAGTAAAGAGAGAGTGGGAGGGGTTGCATGAAAAGCAATTTAAATCTACAAGATGTATTCTTAAATCAAGTAAGAAAAGAACATGTTCAAATTACAGTTTTCTTAGTAAGCGGCTACCAAATAAAAGGATTGGTTAAGGGTTTTGATCCTTATACGATCGTTATCGACTCTGATGGAAAACAGCAGATGATTTACAAACATGCAATTTCAACGATTATTCCGACACGTCCTGTCAATTTTTTAAACAAGCGTGAGGAAAACGAAATTTAGGAATCGCAAAATTCAGTCAGGCCAAGCGCCTGGCTGTTTTTATGGGAAAAGAGGTACTGATGAATCACCATTTTAATATTTCTAGCAAGACCTTTGAACACGCTACGGCGATCGAAGAGACTCTGCAATCGAAATTCAGCGCCATCGACAAGATCAAGACGCTGAATTTTTATAAAGTGCTTGCCGCGATGCAGTCGGAGAACCTGTCTGACAGACACTTCAGCTGGATGACCGGTTACGGATACAATGACGAAGGTCGGGAGAAGGTGGAATCGATCTACTCGATCATCTTTAAGGCGGAAGATGCCATCGTCAGACCGCAGCTGGTGAACGGAACACATGCGCTTACGCTTGGTCTCACTGCCATATTAAGACCCAACGATACGATGCTCGCCATCACGGGAACTCCTTATGATACCTTGAAGGAGACGATAGGACTAAGCGGACCTAACGGATCGTCCTTGATGGAGATCGGCGTGAACTATGAAGAGATAGAGTTATCAGAGACGGGCGCCATACAGATCGACACGGTGCTTAGTAGGATAAACGAGAAGACTAAAATGGTCTACATCCAGCGCTCGAGCGGATACGCCTTTAGAAGGTCGCTTACGATAAGCGACATAGAAGAGGCGATCACTGCGATCAAACAGAAATGGCCCAAGATGATCGTGATGGTCGACAATTGCTATGGAGAGTTTATCGAAGAAAGGGAGCCGATTGAAGTTGGTGCCGACCTTTGTGCCGGTTCACTGATCAAGAATCCGGGTGGCGGACTCGCACTCACCGGCGGTTATCTTGTCGGTCGACAGGACATCATCGACCTATGCGCCCATAAGCTTACCGCACCCGGAATAGGTAAGGAGTGCGGACTAACGTTCGGACAGACCAGAACTATCCTACAAGGCTTGTTCCTTGCGCCCGAAGTCGTGGCTGGTGCGATAAAAGGAGCTATCTTTACAGCAAAGCTATTTGAGGATGCCGGGTATGACGTCAAGCCCAAGTGGAACGAATCGAGGAGTGACATCATTCAAGCGGTCAAGCTCGGCTCGGAAGAGAAGGTCATCGCCTTTTGCAGGGCAATACAGAATGCCGCACCTGTGGATTCCCATGTGACTCCTTATCCTTGGGATATGCCTGGATACGATACGAAGGTCATCATGGCTGCAGGAGCGTTTGTACAAGGCTCGTCGATAGAACTCAGTGCTGACGCACCGATGAGGGAACCCTATGCGGTGTTCTTCCAAGGCGGACTGACCTATGACCACAGCAAGCTCGGTTCGATGCTTGCCTATGAGGCGATCACTAAATAAATCCAACCTTAAGTTAACCTTAAGTTTTAATGAAGACTACCTTTGGGTAGTCTTTTAAATAGGGATAAGTGATATACTGATGCTATAACGGATTAGGGGGATTATATGAAAAAATATTTACTGGTCGCGGTATTGACCGCAACGGTGATTCTTAGTGCATGTTCGAGCGATAGCACGGTGGATCAACAGACGCAAAACCAAACACAAGTGACTACGCAAGCCATCACCGAGGTAGTTGCAGAGCCTGCCAGCGAGGACGGGTTGACAGCAGAGCAGTGGATAGAGGACCTTGACCAATTCAAGCACGATCTGGAATGGTATTCGACAGGTCCTTATCAAAAAATAGGCAAAGAGACGTTTGAAGAGATGTTCAATCAGCTGAGAGCTGATATTCCAAGTCTCACGGATTCACAAAGGGAATGGCGCTTTAGGGAACTAGTCTACTCGATTGGTGACGGCCATATCGACATGTGGAATCCTGAGCAGTCGAGTGAGAACCTTCCGATTCTGATCAATGAGTTTGAAGACGGTTACTTCATCGTCAACGCATTATCCGATTATGCCGAGCTGATCGGAGAAAAAGTGATTTCGATAAACGGCGTCGAGATTGAAGAGATCGTCAAGAATTTTGAGAAGATATCCAACAAAGAGAGCATCTACTGGATGAGGTCAGGTGCCATCGACAAGTTGCACCATGCCTACTTTTACAAGCTGTTCGACTATACGGACACCCTCGAGGAACTTACTGTAACTACCGGGTCAGGAGATACCGCGCTTCCCTCGATGAGTTACATCAAAATCGCGAACCCGGACCACTGGGATACGCAGTATACCATCGGAAACCTTACAAACTATTCGCTTTGGGGAACTTACACAAGCAACAGGCCTTACAAAGAGGAATGGTTTGCGGACAACAAGGTCTTAGTCGTAAGGTTCTCCTCATGTTCTGACGAGGATCCCAATCTGCCGCTAACTGAGTTCGGACAGATAGTAAGCGAGAATATTGATAAATATGATCCAGAGTACGTGCTCTTCGACTTAAGGGATAACGGTGGTGGGTATCCATCCCAGCTCTATCAGGCGTTTTCTGAAAGCTTTTTCAGAAAACATGACCTGATTGATTCGGGAAGACTTTTTGTGGCTACCAACCGTCAGACCTTTTCAGCAGGCGGCATGACCACCCACTTCATGGTCAAGACTTTCGGTGCCATTCATATAGGGCAACCTACGGGCGGATCGCCGTTCACAACGGTGGTCTCATCAACCGCAGCTAAGGAACTCAAGAATTCTGGATTGGGCTTTAGGGTGAGTAGCGAAAAGATCTCAACGAAAATGATCGAGACACCTTCAGTGATACCTGCAGTAGAGGTCATACCAAAATCAGACGACCTGCTTAATGGAATCGATCCTGTTGTGAATTATGTCATAGAGTTAGTAGAGGAGTAAGAAGCATCCTTGAATCAAAAAAGCGAAAAAAGATCCGATTCAATTCGGATCTTTTTTTTATAGTTTTCTGAAAACGCCTTTTACAATTCCTAAAATTTGAACCGACTCCACATAGATCGGGTCGAGTGACGCATTTTCCGGTTGTAGTCGTATGCGGTTGGCTTCTTTATAGAATGTCTTCACGGTTGCGGAGTCTTCGATCATCGCAACCACCATATCACCGTTGTTGGCGGTGTTCTGCTGTTTGACAAGCACGAAATCCCTATCGAATATGCCTGCCTCGATCATGCTGTCGCCAGAAACACGTAGCATGAAGTGCTTTCCTGAATCGATGAAATCGATCGGTACAGGGAAGGTCTCGTCGTACTCCTCATGCGCGAGTATGGGTTCTCCGGCAGTGACCTTGCCGATAATGGGTACGGATGCGATCTCGTGCTTTGGAAACTCGATTACATTGCTGCTTGTCTCATATTCTTCGACAAGACCTGAAGTCTTAAGAATTTCGATGGTTCTCGGTTTAGTCTTATCTCTTTTGATATAACCTTTCTTTTCAAGGCGCTGTAGGTGACCGTGCACAGTCGATGTTGAATGTAATCCTACCGCTTCACAAATTTCTCTAACAGCGGGTGGGATGTTTCGTCTATGTACTTCTCTTTCAATAAATGCTAGTATTTCTCTTTGCTTATCCGTTAGTTCAGTAGCCATATGTCATTCAACTCCTTCATTTTTTTATAGTATACCAAAAAAAGATGAAAATATCAAACATATGTTTGCTATTTTCGCTTGTCAAAGAACGTGTGTTCGGTTATAATTAAATCATCAAGAACACACGTTCGGTGAGGAGGTTTCATATGAAAACGCTTAAAGTGGTAAATAGAAGGAGATTTGTTAGAAGCACATTGCTGACTATCGTCATGGTAATACTTTTTCTTACTGCGGCGCTTAGTGCTACAGGAAACTTGGTCAGTAATGCGATGGAAGTTAAATCATTATCCGAGTACAATGTAAAAAGCGGTGATACCCTGTGGAAAATCGCTAAAAGCATACAGCAAGAAGGTGACGATATCAGAGCACTTATCCATATAATCGAAACAGAAAACAACTTAGACAGCTCCGTAATTCATCCTGGACAAATCATCCTAATACCAAGCGAGGTGAATTCTTATGTTGCAGACTCAAGTCATTAATCAAGTAGCCCTTATCGTCGAAAAGGCATGTTACCGTGATACCAATCCGTTTGGAACAAGCATCTGGCAGAACCATATCCTTGAAGTCGTAAAATACTCAGACGCCCTAGCAATCGCCCATCAAGCAGATCGTGAGATTTGCATTCTGGCAGCGCTGCTGCATGACTATGCCGGAATCGTCGACGAGAAGTACTACCATCAGCATCACCTTTACGGCATGAAAGCGGCGGAGAAACTACTGAACACCTTAGGATTCGATCCCCAAAGGACAGAACAGGTGAAAGAGGCGATCAAGACTCATCGGGGCAGCTTGTCATTGCCACCCCAGAGTGTAGAAGCCATGTGTGTCGCAAACGCCGACGCCATGGCCCATATCACCCAGTATTCCTCACTGGTTACTTACGCACACGATATCAGGGCCTTGAACTGGTCGCAAAGCAGGGAATTTGTGATGAACAAGATCAACAGAAGCTGGAACAAGATGAGCGCGGGTGTAAAGACGCTCTTTGAATCCCAGTACCAACTGATCATCAATCAGCTCAAGACCGCAGCATAGGCCAAACCCTGAGAATCGACATTAACTTGATATATCCACACAAAAAGAACTCACAGGAATGTGAGTTCTTTTCTTCTATGTTCCGGTTCTAGTCGGCTATTCGAGCAATTCATAATTTTCCAAGATATCTCTCTTTGCGTGCTTTCTATGCGCTGCGTAAAGTTGAGTGGTCGTGATATTGTCGTGATCCATGAGGTTTTGGACATCGTAGATTGAAAAGCCATATTCAATTAGTGATGATGCCGCCGTAGCCCTTAACTTGTGCGGACTGTAACCTTGGTTTCTGGAAGTGTTCATCGCGATGGAGGTATACTTTTTCACAAGGTTTCTGATTGCCCGTTCGGTCATTCTAGTCATCTGAAGAGACAAGAAGAGTGCATCCTTGCTGTCAGCATCCAATTTTTCCTCTTCGGCACGTTCGAACGTCAGATAGTCAGTGATGACCTTCTGAGCGGTCTTGTTGATAGGCATCAGTACTTCCTTGCCTCGTTTTCTGTAGATCATGAACTCTTCTCTGGTGAAATTGAAGGAGCTTAGATTCAGTTGCTGAAGCTCCTTAAGCCTTAGACCGTAGGTTGTGAAAAGAACCAGGATCGCCTTGTCACGATATTTTGTCCTTTCCCAGTAGACGCGCTCTTTTTCTGTGAGTCCGGTTCCTTTTTCTACAGCGGATATCATGGTTGCCACTTCTTCAATCGCCAGACGTTTTATGGCATCCGGTTGGGGCTTTGGGAGCCTGATTGGATTGAATCCTGTGGTGATGTTTACAGGAATCATTTCTTCTCTGAAGATAAATTTGAAAAACACGCTGATCGCTGATTTTTTTCTTGAAAGCGACCGGTTCCTGTTTTCCATCACGTATCTGACTCCATCTTTTTCAAGTTCGTAATGGGAGCAGTAGTCCCCGATGAAGCGATTGACGTCCTTGGCCTTGATTTTTGCGATATCAGAAAGTGGGATGTCTATCGGCAGTTCGGCTTTTGTAAGCAAGGTTTCCTTTACAAGATATTTGAAGAAGAAAAGAAGATCGCTTAAATAGGCATGTCTAGTCGTAAGCGCCACCGCGCTTTTTAAAAAAATGAAATAGTCATATAAGTAATCTGGCATCTGAGATTCGATACTCGCACACAGATCCTTCAGTTCACTTTCGTAGATCACCAGATTATCTGGTCGTGACGTCTTATTGTGTACTCTGGTTTCACGTTTCATAGGTTTGCGACCTCATTTCGGGTAGGTAATATATCGCTATGCCGATTAAAACAACGGCCATTCCAACAACTTGTATAGCGGTTACAGACTCCCTGAAGATCAGAAAGGCCCAGATCGAGGCAAGAATGGGTTCGCCAAGAACCGCTAATGAGATAAAGGATGTGCTCACAGCTTCTAGTGCCTTATTGAACATGCTGTGTCCGAATAGGGTAGGGATAACCGCCAGCCCGATAAAGACCCACCAGTCCGATGTGTGAGTTATGACAAATGCGCCTCCGCCGGTAAGTATCGACATAAGGATAAGTGTCAATGCGCATGTCCCATAGACAAACATCGTATACTGAAAAGTAGTGATTGTTTGTCTACTAAGTTTACCTAGTGTGAGATAAAAGGCGAACAGCATCGCGGAGATTACTGCGTAAATATCACCTATGATCACGTCTCTTGACAGAGTAAGGTCGGATTGTGCTAAGACGTAACTGCCGACCAGAGTGAGTGTCACAGCGAATAGCTGATAAGGCTTAGGTTTTTCCTTGTAAAGAAGAACTCCGATAATCAATATCGCAATCGGATGAACATTCACAAGCACGGTCGCGCTTGCGACGCTTGTAAGCTTTAATGAAGCTATCCAAAAATAAAAATGCAGGGCGAGGAAGACTCCGCTGACCATCGACCAGGAACGCTCCTTGGCAGGCAGGTGAAGAAGTGTGTCGATTCGCTTATAATTTAAAAGCAGCAAGATCAGACAGGCGAAAATCAATCGGTACATGGCGATCGAAAGCGCTGACGACTCGGCAGATTTAGTGATAATCGGTGAAAATGAAACGCCTAGGACACCAATGGCTACATAGGTGAAAGCACGGGATTTTGTCATTTATTTTCCTCAGTCATAGATAATCAGTAATAATGAGTTGTGTGGGCTACACGTAATATTATACTCTTAAGATACTGATAATACTAGGTTCGCAATTGGTCTTATGATATAATTTAATCACAAAACATTCACTGTGATAAGGTAAAGGAGTTGTGATGAGAAAATATTTGATGATGGTCACCATGTTGCTCTTGGCGATCGATGTATCATTTGCGGGTCCTTTTATCGATACACAAAATCATTGGGCGGTCAAAGACATCGAGACGCTATACAATATGGGGATTGTAAATGGAACGAGTGAAACGACCTTCAAACCTGAAGGAATACTGAACATCGAAACTTGGATGACGCTATTACTAAGGAACTCTGACTATGACATCGACGAGCTTTCAACAGATTCCTGGTATGCTCCATATCTTCGTCTCGCACAAGAGCTTGAAATCTATGATAATGATTTGATGCTTGGTGCCAAGTTAAGCAGGGCAGATGCTTCTATACTTCTTGGAAGGCTCCTGCTAAAGGAGAATCTGATTGCTATCGATGAACTGCAGGCGATGACGCTTATCGATTCATTTACTGATCTGGACGTAAATGACGAGTATGTTCTCGCTATCGGGGCCTGTTTGGAATCGAAGCTGCTAAAAGGGAAGGGGATAGGGCTGTTCGCTCCTGAAGACCACTTGACAAGAGCTGAAGCAGCTGTAATATTAAAGCGCCTACTCGTATTTAGGAGCGAGCAAAGTTTTGATAATGAGCTTTTCTATGCGCTGAGCGCGCAGAGTCAACACGCTCAGCTGATAGACATGATCAAAGAGGGATACAAGCCTGACATGAATTTTTCTTGGGCGGCATACACCTTGGTCGACGATAAACTGACATTGGATTTTGATAGCTATAACAGCTACGGATTTAGATTGCCACAGGAATACGGCGCCAACCTTAAGGAATACAAGTCCCTCGGTATCAGTACGAGCCTATCAGTCTTTGCGGATCTGACATTGATTGAAGCCGTGGTAGAAACTGTTGACGAAATGACAGCACTGTTCTTCAATCGCTATGACACAAAGCAAGTATCAGATGCCGATTTTACTTTTGACGGCCTAACACTCAATTTTGAAGGTGAAACATCAGATAAGGACCTATACCCGATGCTGGTCAGCGCTTTTAGCAGGGAAGCGAAGGTGAGGGGGCTTGATTTGAAAATAACGGTTGGTCCGAATCAGATTTCGATGATACCAGATATGATTGATCAAGTGGATTCAGTCATCCTGATGTTTCATGACTATGATTCAAAATATCTTAGTCAGGACATGCTGCTGACAGATATTCCAGTCACACCCGCAGCACCCATCAATCTTGTGATGACGGATATGAAAAAAGTGATCGAATTGAACTTGACACCACAGCAGAAGAAAAAGCTGAATCTGCAAATCAATTTTTCAATTGTGCAGTGGAAAATGGATCGTGGGATTCTTATAGGAAATTCAAATGAATTGGGTGTGCTTCCGTATCGACCGACGTATGCCAAGCTTGATGAACGACTTCTAAAACTAACGGACAGCTTTCAAGATTTCAGTAAGTACAGCAAATTAAGCGAACAGCCATACCTGAGATACATCGACGATGACGGGATTGAAAATGTCATTTGGTATGAAGATGGACGCAGCGTATCAAGCAAAATCGAGTTGGCTCACATCGCTGGCTATGGCGGTGTAAGTTACTGGCGTGTCGGCAACATACCGGATGGTGACTGGAAATATTACTTGAACATATTTGAGTCGTTAGATGATTATTAAGCATTTGATATGGCGCTTAGATTGATTGGTTAAAATCATATGATATAATTCAAAAAAAGATTCTGATATGTCCAAGACATTTAATCAGGATCTTTTTTATGCTTACACAGTTGTTTAATCGATTCCGCTTGATACATGTATCATCAACCGATGTATCAATCAATTGTACAGCCGTCTTATATGAGCATTCTTAGTTGTATCCAAATTTAGGTTCAGTATTGGTCCTTAGCTTTCTATATGCATTAACTATTCCCAAAATATTTATTTAAGGAATAGTTGGATAAAGTCTTCCAACAGCTGGATCAACCTAAGATTTTGATTTCAAGGACTCTTGATGAGCTTTCACATCTATTCAGATGATAAAATGCAATTTCATAAATCGACTCCTCTTATAGGTTCTTTTGTGAGTAATTGGTCCGTTTAGTCATATCGAAGCAAAAGCATCCAATAGGCGATTTAATTATACAAACGGTAACACAAATAGCGAATATGGCGTCAAATGTTGACCAAACGGATACAAGTTTCCGCTTAACCTACCCTCTTATTCGATAATAATTTCATTTTACCCTTGACAGTCGGTGAGAAGGTCTGTTACTATTAGTCAAACACTTTAGCGTGCTAAAGCGCACAAGGAGAAATTTTATGTCAATTAAACCGATGCTTTACGTTTCACTACATCACCATCATCATACTTGAGAGTTTGTTATTAATGGTTAAGGCTTTTGCCGCCATCTGATGCAAGCTCTGTTCTGTATGGACAAATGCTTTGCATTGGATGGTGGTTTTGTTATTAAACACTGCTATCTGATGATAGTGGTGTTTTTTTATTTATAAGGAGGATGCATATGAACACTAGAAACAGCTGTCTTATTATCGATACGACAAACACGAACTTTAAAAACACACACTTATTCAAGGAGCTGAACAGCCATTTTCGTATGCTTGACTATCTTGATAATGTAAAGGAAGTCTACCTTGAGCTTAGAAAAGCCAGTCATAATGAAATTATTGTGGTCGTAGGAAGCGATGAGTTGTGCTGCTATAGTTCTAGCAAGCAAAAGGAGATCATGTCGATTGAAGCATATCGATTGAGATTGGAGCAAATCAATGGAATACACTAGCCCCTCTCCCCGATTACTTATCGGGATACCCAAAGGAAGAATGGAAGAATTGATACTTACAAAGCTTAACGGATCCGGTTTTAATTTTACAAAAGACGCAAGTCGCAGTCTGGTCATTTGTGATAACGAGTATGGCATTGATCTGTTGCCGCTTAAATCAAATGACATACTGACCTTTGTAAAGAATGGTGTTGCTGATTACGGAATTGTCGGGCGTGACGTGCTGGACGAGATGCAGGGTCAGTTCAAGATTATTAAGGAAATACCTATCGGCGTATGTCGGATGAGTGTTTCCGGTCCTCCGCAATTGAAGTTGAGCCAAATGAGGTATCTTAAAATCGCGACCAAATATCCGATTCAAGCCAAGAACGTACTGAAGAAACTAGGAATGGCCGGTGATGTGTTGACCGTCAACAGCTCAGTTGAGATTGCACCGCTCCTTAAACTTTCTGATTGCATCTTAGATATCATCGAAACTGGCAAAACCCTAGAAGACAACGGATTGGCTGAGCTCTTTTGCGTGAATGATATCCGTTCACAGCTTTTTTATACGACCTCGCAAAAGAAATTGCCCGATCTTTTTACAGATGCCTTGTGCATAAATGGAGCTTAATCGATGAATGAGAAAATTGCCCTATACAGCCAGGTAAGAGAAATAATCAATACGGTAATTGACTGCGGAGACCAGTCCTTGTTCGACTATGCGGTCAAATTTGATAAAGTAGCCCTTGAAAGACTGAAAGTTACCAAAGAGGAGTTAAAAAGCAGTTTTGAAAGTTGTGATATGGAAATTCTCAACGCATTGAGAGTCACTGAAAGAAATATCAGGACATTCGCACAGCTGCAATTACCAAAAGAACCGATCGTCTGGAAAGACAAGAGCAAAACAATCACCTTGAAACAGACACCTATCGAAAGAGTCGGCGTTTACGTTCCCGGCGGTCTAGCTGCATATCCTTCGAGTGTTCTGATGAATGTCATACCCGCTCAAGTGGCAGGTGTCAAGGAGATAGCGCTATTCACCCCACCCACTTCCAACCTTGAGCAAAAGAAACTTATCTTGTCGTGCGCAGAGCTTTTAGGCATCGATGAAATCTACTTTATCGGTGGTGTTCAAGCTATTGCGGCTTGCGCATATGGTACAGAGACCATTCGAAAAGTAGATCTGATCACAGGACCTGGAAACAAGTATGTCACAGAGGCAAAAAAACAAGTCTTCGGCGATGTAGGCATCGACATGCTCGCGGGCCCTTCGGAACTCATGGTCGTTGCAGACGAGACTTCAAATCCTTCTTATGTTGCAAGTGATTTGCTAGCCCAGGCTGAGCATGATCCGAACGCGGTGCTTCACCTTATCCTAATCGCTAGTGACGGTAAAAGGATCAAAAGTGCGATCGGCGATCAGCTGCTGATTGATAACAACTCATGTGCCGCAATCAGCATGGATAATCTGACAATTACAAACTGTGAATCGCTAGCAGAAGCCATTGAGCTTGCCAACCGGTTGGCGCCTGAACATCTGTCCATTCAGATAAGTCTTAAGAAGGACGAGCTTGCAAGGTTTAGCAATGCAGGATCCATCTTCTATGGAAGTCAAAGTCCTGAGGCGATTGGCGATTATGCAAGCGGCTCAAACCACATACTCCCTACATCAGGAACCGCTCGTTTTAGCTCGTGTTTTGGGGTGCATACATTCCTAAAGGGGTCCCAGGTGATCCACTACCATGAATACTCTGAAAAAGACTATCAAGCGAGCATGATCCTCGCTGAATGCGAACGACTGCCTTATCACAAAAAAAGCCTGGAAATAAGAGGACGATGCTATGAAATTGAACGCTAATGAGAACCCATTCACAAGACAAATCGACATGATCTCTTTAAATCCTGAGTGGATCAACCGCTATCCTGATGCGGCGTATCCTGATCTGCTTGATCGACTCTCTGCTTACACAGGCGTCGATCAAGAAAGACTCGTGCTCGGTAACGGATCGGATGAACTCTTGGATATGCTTTGCAGATCCTTGTTTGAAAATGGCGATCAGGTCATGACACTTTCACCCTCCTTTGGAGAGTACGACAGATACCTAGCAATCAACGGTCTAAAGCAACTCAAAGTCGTACCGGATCTAGAACTACTTAATACCAGTGTAGACCGAATCATCTTTTTCATAAAGAAACACAGACCCAAGGGTTTTATCCTATGTAATCCCAATAATCCTACAGGCCAACTCTATTCTAAAGAAGATTTGCATAGCATAATAAGCGTCCTTCCTAGTGACAGCTATTTGATCCTCGACGAGGCCTATGTAGAGTTCGTAAATCAAGATGTGAGTGTCTATCTGGAGGACGACAAGAGAATAATCACCGTTCGTACGCTTTCAAAGGCGTTTGGACTTGCGGGTTTAAGAATCGGTTACACGATTGTGTCCAGTACCGTTCGGCAACTTCTGACCCCCTATCTATCCCCTTATCGTATTGGCAACTTTAGTGCGCAACTGGCCTGCAAGCAGTTTGATTTGAACGAGATGAGGCGGCATGTGAAGGCCATGTTAGTTGAAAAACAAAAGCTTATGACTGCCCTGAGTACAGTGGACGATATCCGTACGGTTGCCTGCTTCGGAAACTTTGTCTGGTTACATAGCAGAGACGCTCAAACGCTAAGAAACTACTTGTCTACTGCTGGCGTTAAGATCAGAAGCTTTGTGGGGGCGCTGGATGATTATTTAAGAATCAGCATCGGAACTGAAAGTGAAATTGATGAGCTCATAAGGCTTATAAAGGAGATGGACCCGGATTATGCTAAGAATCACTAGACAGACCTCAGAAACCTCACTCTCACTTGTAGAAAGTGAAACGAGTTCGATCAGCACAGGCAGTGCCATGATGGATCACTTTTTAGAGACTTTCTTTAACCAATTGAACAAGCCAGTTACTTTAATCTGCACCGGAGACGTCGCCATAGATTTGCACCATACCCTAGAGGACACCGGTTATCTTATCGGAAGGTATATCTACGAGTTATATCACGAGGAAAAATGTGTTCGATATGCAGACGTTACCCAGGTGATGGATGAATGCGCCTTAAGCATGGCGATAGATCTCTCAGGTAGGTCCTATCTTAATTTGACCGGTTTCGAGCCTATGACCTTATCCTATGGGCAGTTGACCTTTGAGGAGATTACTGAATTTATAAAGGCGCTTGTCAGGGAATCGAAGATAACGCTTCATATCTCGCTGATCCGCGGAGAAAACGCTCATCATATCGTTGAAGCCTTATTCAAAGGTTTAGGAAGATTGCTTAGAAGTTCGATTACTGCCTCTTCTGACATCCGTACTTCTACTAAAGGAAATGTCGTATGGGAGGTGTCAAATGATAGCGATTGTTGATTATGGCGTTGGAAATATTACAAGCCTAGTGAATAGCCTAAAGCATCTGTCGCAGCGGATTGTGTTTACAACCGATGCCCAGTTGATAGAATCCGCATCGGTTGTGATTTTACCAGGTGTCGGTAAGTTCGATGGAGCAATGAGATCGATTGATGAAAACGGACTACGCGAAGTTCTTGATCATAGATTCAGAACGAACAGACCTATTATCGGAATATGCTTAGGAATGCAGATCATGTTTGAGTCCTCTGATGAAGCACCTGGTGTCAGTGGACTTTGCTGGTTCAAAGGACGATCGAGGCGTTTACCGGATACAATGATAGTTCCGCATACGGGTTGGAACAGCGTACCGATGAAGGATACCCTATCCGCTACCGATTATTACTTTGTGCACAGTTATTACGTTCAACTGGCCGACCGGAACCTAATCAGTTACAATTGCACCTATTCCCTTCCCTTCCCTGCCTATATTGAAAAGGATGCCGTCATAGGATTTCAGTTTCACCCTGAGATCAGCGGAAAGGATGGAATCAAACTACTTGAAACGTCAATCGTCAAAACTAAAGGAGTAAAAAATGAAAAAATATGCAGCGATAGACCTGTATGATGGTAAAGTGGTTCGCTTGATCCAAGGAGATTACAATCGAGTGACCGAATACGGCGATCCTTATGAGATTGCAAAAAAAATAACCGCATCCGATTTTGACGGTGTACATATCATCAATCTGAACGGCGCCCGTGGTGAGACCTTGAGGAATTTGGAGATCATCTCCAAATTGGCTTCGGATCTGAAGATGCCTGTGCAGGTCGGAGGCGGCATCAGACTAAAGGAAGATGCGATTAGACTCCTTAAGTTTGGAGTGAATATCATCGTAAGTACCATGTTCTTTGAAGACTATCCCCTTCTTGAGTCACTTGTCAGTGAATATCCCAATAGGATCCTATTATCTCTAGATATCAAGAACAACGAGATTATGACACGTGGGTGGCTCAAGGACACACAAAAAAGCATTAGTGAAATCATAAGCCCCATCAGCAGGCTGGAACTCGCGGGTATCATTATAACAAACATTCAGGCTGACGGCATGCAGTCGGGTGCCAATAGCGATTTTTTCTCTCGCGCTAGATCGATTCTGGATAAGAAGATGATGGCTGCAGGTGGAATTTCTTGTAAAGAGGATCTTGAGCTTCTCGAAGACCTTGGTTATGACGGCGCGATCATAGGAAAAGCCTTTTATGAAAAGGAAGATCGCCTATGTTGAAAAAGAGAATTATCCCCTGCCTTGACATCAAGTGCGGTAGAGTTGTCAAGGGGGTTCAATTTGAAGCGGTAAAAGAGCTAGGTGATCCGATTACGATGGCACTCCATTATACAGAGCAAGGAGCTGACGAGCTTGTGATCTACGATATCGGTGCGGGACTGGATGAACGGCTGATTACAAGAAGTCTCGTGAAAGAGATAGCGGATGTGGTGAATATTCCTTTAACCGTCGGTGGCGGAGTGAACAGCTTAGAAGATGTTCAACAATTGTTTGAAAACGGAGCAGACAAAGTCAGCATCAATAGCGGCGCGCTAAAGAACATACAGCTCATCTATGACGCATCACAAAAATACGGCAAGCAGAGCATTGTCGGTTCAGTAGATGTAAAATATGTCGTTGAAAAATCAGCCTATGAGATTGTCGCAAAAGGTGGAAAAGAACTAACTGGGATTGATGCGCTAGAGTGGATCGAACGGTTGGTTGAAGCTGGAATTGGAGAACTCGTTGTCAACATAATCGACTGTGACGGAACAAAAAAGGGCTACGATATCGCATTTCACAAAATGCTCGATGAGCGCTTCGCTCTTCCGGTCATCGCTTCGGGCGGTGCCGGCTCGCTAGCTGATTTTGAGACGGTATTTATGAATACAAGTGCTACAGGAGCTTTAGCGGCTTCGATCTTCCACAAGAACGAATTGACGATTAATGAGGTTAAAACATACTTAACGAAGAAAGGAATACCAATACGTGTCTAATCTAATTCCTACCATTCTACAGAATTATACGACCGGAGAAGTGTTAATGCTTGCGTACAGTAATTCAGAAGCGATTGAACTGACAAATGAAACTGGTCTTGTCCACTTCTTCAGCAGGTCGCGAGATAAGATCTGGCTCAAGGGAGAAACATCTGGAAATACGATGAGGCTTATCGAATCGCGACAGGACTGCGATCAGGACACCTTGTTGTACAAAGTGATTCCAAGCGGTCCCGCATGCCACACAGGTACGTCTTCGTGCTTCAATCCTGATGAAGAACAGATAAATCTTAAAACCTTTGATTATCTCACCCGGTTTGAAAACTACCTATCTGAAATTATCGACAAGCGACAGGAAGGCTCCTATACGGTGAAGCTCTACAAGGGTTCTAAGGGCAAGCTGATCAGAAAAATAATCGAGGAAGCCGGTGAAGTCGCGGAATCCTTTATTGAAAATGATGGAAGACTGTCTAAAGAAATTGCAGATCTATTTTATCATTTAAGTGTGCTTATGCTTAGAGATGGACTTTCTTTTGATCGTGTATATCAGGAACTAGACAATCGTAGAAAAGCATGAACGGATAGCAGCTATTCAATTAGGCTCTCCAAGTACTGACGTTCAGACTTCTTAAGGTTCGAAACCACCAGATCAAACGAATGGTCGATCAAGTTCTTTACTTCCTTGTCAGGCATAGCTTCATGAGGCAATACGATCGTGTTCCAGTGCTTCTTGTTCATGTGATATCCTTCAGTGACATTCTGGTACTGATGGCGCAGGACAATGGCAAGCTCTGGATCGCATTTCAAATTGATGTTGATTTCGGCACCTCGAACAATAATAAGCGCGTACATCTTATTCATCACTTTAAATACCAATGTATCAAAATCGAATGGGTATTCTTCTGTAGTACCATGCTTTGCTAAACAGTATGCTTTGATTTGCTCGAGTGTCATGAATAATCCCCTTTCATACCTTACTATTTTACAAAAATGACATAGGTATAGCAAGAGGAAAATGATAAATATTGGTGCTCAACACTGGATTCTGGATATAAAAGAGCCCATCTACAACAGATGGGCTCAAATTTCTAATCATACATTCTTCTATCTTCTAAACACCAATCATCAATCACTAATCATCCGATAATCAATTACTAAACCTTCAAATCCACATTACCGGCCAAATCGCCTTCGAACTCGTCTAAGATAGGTTTAACTATTGTCTCATTGAACCAGTCGACTTGTTCTGGTGATCGTCCAACGTACTGTGATGGTTCCATGAGCGCTTCGATATCCGCTTCGTTTAGTCCGAATAACTCATCTGCAACGATTCTATGCAGTAAATCATTTTGACCGCCCTCTTCTTTAACTACTTTTGCAGCAGCCATCGAATGGACTCTGATCGCTTCGTGTAACTCCTGTCTGTCACCGCCATTTTTAACACAAGCCATAATGATGTTTTCTGTGGCCATGAATGGAAGTTCGCTCATCAAGTTCTTTCTGATGACCTTGGGATAAACGACAAGACCGTTCGATACGTTGATACCTATGTCAAGAATGGCATCGACAGCTAAAAAGGTTTCCGGCAGGCTTATTCTTCTGTTGGCTGAATCGTCAAGTGTTCTTTCGAACCACTGTGTGCTGACAGTCATTACAGGATTCATCGCATTCGCCATTACAATTCTAGAGAGTGACGCTATTCTTTCCGATCTCATCGGATTTCGCTTGTATGCCATTGCAGAAGATCCGATCTGTTTCTTTTCAAATGGTTCTTCAACCTCTTTCATATTTTGAAGGAGTCTTAAGTCATTTGTGATCTTGTGCATCGACTGCGCTATCCCACTTAATACGTTTAAGATTCTTGAATCCAGTTTTCGCGAGTAAGTCTGTCCAGTCACCGGAATAGGATTTTTTAGACCGAGTTTCTCACAAACAAGCTGATCTAACTGCTGAACTTTGTCGTGATCGCCTTCAAAAAGATTCAGGTAGCTGGCCTGTGTACCGGTAGTGCCTTTTGCACCTCTTAAGTAATGTGTCTCGATGAGGTAGTTGAGGTCGTTGTAGTCAAGTACAAGATCCTGCATCCATAAAACAGCCCTCTTACCCACAGTAGTTGGTTGAGCAGGTTGGAAATGCGTATAGCCGAGAGTTGGCAGTGATTTGTGTTCGTCTGCGAATGCCGAGAAGTTAGCGATTAAGGTAGCAAGCTTCTTTTTAAGCATGTTTAGACCTTGATACATGACAAGCATGTCGGTATTGCCACCTACAAAGGCACTGGTTGCTCCAAGGTGGATAATTGGCATAGCCTTAGGGCACTGCTCTCCAAACGCATGAACATGGCTCATTACGTCGTGACGTGTCTCTTTTTCGATTGCTCTCGCACGATCATAATTGATGTCTGTCACATGCTTTTTCATTTCTTCTATTTGTTCGTCTTTTATATCCAGACCGAGCTCTTTTTCGGCTTCGGCAAGAGCGATCCAACATTTTCTCCATGTGGAGAACTTGACGTCGTCAGAAAAAAGATTCTGCATCTCAACACTTGCATATCTTGTGATCAGTGGATTATTGTATTTATCAGTCATTTCGGGCTCCTTTTATATCGGGGTTAAAGCTTACACATTCATTATAGACGAGTTAACCGAACAATTCAATAAACATAAGGTTAATCGTTTGTAATATACTTATAAGCTGGAGTTATGAAATCGAGTTTATCTAGTAGCAATAAAAAAGGACCTGTTAGGGTCCACAAAGGGCTTATCTAGGTTGTACGATCAATTTGATGGCTGTACGTTCCTCGTCGTCAATCATGATGTCTGTAAACGCAGGTATGCAAACAAGATCGATACCTGTTGGTGCTACAAAACCTCTGGCAATTGCAATAGCTTTAATAGCTTGATTGATCGCACCTGCTCCGATAGCTTGCATCTCGGCGTGTCCATTCTCTCTCAAGACACCAGCGAGCGCTCCTGCTACTGAGTTGGGGTTAGAACGAGCAGATACCTTTAGAATTTCCATTAGCGTCCTCCTTTGAGTAGTGCTTTTAAGATTTCATAGATTAGACCATGTAATGTAGTATAGATGTTCTAAGTCGCATTACGATAATGCTACACTAAATATATGCCCTATCTAAAGCATGCTAAACAAGTTTTTTACATATAAGTTTTATATGCGATTGGATTTCATGCACTAAAAAACCGTTTAGGGTGAATCCCTAAACGGTTTTGGTTTCTTAGTTATCGATTGTCAGATGTTTACCGTCAATCTATTTTGCATATTCGACAGAACGTGATTCTCTGATCATGCTCACTTTGATCTGACCTGGATAATCCAGTTCTTCCTCAATGCGTTTTCTGATCTCACGACCCATCAGTACCATCTCATCATCAGTGATTTTTTCTGGTACTACCATGATACGAACTTCACGACCCGCTTGAATTGCAAAACACTTCTCAACGCCATCGTACGAGTTAGAAATAGTTTCAAGTGCTTCTAAACGTTTGATGTAAGTGTTAAGCGTTTCTCTTCTAGCTCCTGGTCTTGCCGCCGATAAGGCGTCTGCAGCTGTAACAAGAATAGCTTCGATGGATTCAGGCTCGTAATCACCGTGGTGGGTACTCATAGCATGGATCACAGCTTTTGATTCTTTGAAACGCTTCAATAAGTTCATACCGATTTCGATATGCGTACCTTCTACTTCATGGTCGACCGCCTTACCGATATCATGTAAAAGACCGGCACGTTTAGCAATTCTAGTATCTACGCCAAGTTCTGCAGCCATGATTCCTGAAAGCTGAGCGACTTCGATTGAATGTTTAAGTACGTTCTGCCCATAACTTGTTCTGAAATGAAGTCTTCCAAGAAGTTTGACAAGTTCTGGATGAAGATTGTGGATACCCACTTCAAATGTTGCGTTTTCTCCAGCTTCCTTAAGTCTTTGATCGATTTCTTTCTTAGCTTTTTCGACCATTTCCTCAATTCTAGCTGGGTGGATTCTACCGTCTTGAATAAGTTTTTCAAGAGCGATTCTCGCTGTTTCACGTCTAATTGGATCGAACGAGGATAAGATAACCGCTTCTGGCGTGTCATCGATGATTAAGTCAACACCTGTTAAGGTTTCAAGCGCTCTGATGTTACGACCCTCTCTACCGATGATGCGACCTTTCATTTCGTCGTTTGGAAGATCTACAACAGATACTGTAGACTCAGCGACGTGATCTGCAGCACAACGTTGGATTGCTGTAGAAATAATGTCTCTAGCTCTTTTGTTTGACTCTTCTTTTACTCTGCCTTCGGCTTCTTTAATCAAGATCACCGCGTCATGCTGCACATCTTTTTCAACATCGGCAAGCAATTGACGTTTAGCTTCGTCAGAAGTCATACCGGATACTTTTTCAAGCTCCAGGATGTGTTGCTTTTCAAGTTCTTCAAGAGAGTTTTCTTTCTTATCTAATGAACTCTGTCTTTTTTGTAGTGATTCCTCACGTTTTTCGAGATTATTAGATTTTTTATCAAGTTGCTCTTCTTTTTGAAGATTTCTCTTTTCAAGATTTTGAATTTCTGCTCTACGTTCTTTAGTTTCGCGATCAAGTTCGATTCTAAGTTGATGCACTTCATCTTTGGCTTCAACCACTTTTAGTTTCTTTTCTGCTTCTGCCATTTTCTTAGCTTCAGTTACAATCTCAGCTGCTCTTATTTCAGCGCTTTTGATCTTACCCTCTGCGATGTTTTTTCTGACAGTATAACCAATGAAGCCACCAAGTGGTCCGAAGATGATTGCTGCGATAAGTACTACTAATGGATAATTGATAATCTCACCTCCTATATTTTTTTATTACAAAAACATAGACCGAATATTCGGTCTAGTAGAATGCGTACAAGTGAAGTAGCTACCTCATGTACCAATTTGCTTTTCAAAATACTCTGAAGATAACGTATTCGTGTTATCTATTCACACTATTTATAAAAAACTATCGAGTACATAATTCGCATACTCTCAAGTGAAACTTACACCGCATAATTCATTTTAACGCTTATTGAGAATGAAGTCAATAACGAGTGTGTCGAACGGCTTGTTTTTACTTGGATTCAACCAATTTAAAAGGACCTACGACTGATCGCAGGTCCTGATTGTTATGCTTCTGTCGCGCTATCGCTAGTGACTTCAGAAGACGCTGTTTTAATAATATTGTAATGAAGCTTCACCTTATGCTCGATTTCAGCAAAAATCTCAGGGTTTTCTTCCAAGTAGACTTTTACGTTTTCTCTACCTTGGCCTAGTTTTTCATCGTTATAGCTGAACCATGACCCGGATTTTTTGATGATATCTGCTCCAGTAGCGGCATCCAGCGTACTTCCTATTTTAGAAATACCTTGACCGTACATGATATCGAATTCTGCAAGCTTGAATGGCGGTGCTACTTTGTTCTTTACAACTTTGAGTCTTGTTCTGTTACCTAGAATCTCATCACCTTTTTTTATGGTATCGATTTTTCTAACATCGAGACGGAGTGACGCATAGAATTTTAATGCGTTACCGCCTGTAGTTGTCTCAGGATTACCGAACATGACACCGATCTTCATACGTAATTGGTTGATGAAGATGACAGCAGTACCTGATTTGTTGACGATACCTGTAAGTTTACGAAGCGCTTGAGACATAAGTCGTGCCTGTAGACCCATGTGACTGTCGCCCATTTCGCCTGTGATCTCAGCTTTTGGAACAAGCGCTGCGACTGAATCGACAACGATGACATCTACAGCACCGCTGCGAACAAGAGCGTCAACGATTTCGAGGGCCTGTTCTCCGGTATCCGGTTGCGATACGATCAGCTCATCGATGTCCACGCCGATATTTTTAGCGTAAATAGGGTCGAGCGCATGCTCTGCGTCGATAAATGCAGCTACTCCGCCAGCCTTTTGGGCTTCTGCGATAACGTGCAAGGTAACCGTCGTCTTACCAGAAGATTCCGGACCGTAGATTTCGATGATTCTTCCCTTTGGAATTCCACCGATACCGAGTGCGATATCAATTGCCATACACCCTGTTGAAATCGCCTCTATATTTAACTTTTGAGATTCATCGCCAAGACGCATGATCGCACCCTTGCCATATTGTCTCTCAATTTGACCCATTACTGATTCCAATGCTTTTTGTTTTCCACTCATAATAAATCCTTCCATAGCGAACGTTTGTTCTATCGATAATCTTATTATAATTAAAGCTTGAGCAAATAGCAAGGTAAAAAACAAATGTTTTTTTACTAGTCTGCTGCTTGCAGACAACCTTCGAGATATCTATTGATTTGCATGTATACAGTTTGTGTTGTCCTTAATCGGATGTTCTCACGGGTACCATGAAAATGGTGTTTTTCAACTTGAACCCGACCGTCTAAGGAATAGCCGATGTAGACAAGGCCTACAGGTTTATCTTCAGTACCGCCAGACGGGCCTGCGATTCCTGTCACAGCAACGCATAGATCAGCACCTGTCGCCGATTTAAGTCCCATTACCATCTCTTTGGCTGTTTCCTCAGATACAGCACCGTGGGACTCAAGCGTTTGTGGACTGACACCAAGCAGTCTAGTTTTCTCCTGATTGCTATAGGTGACAAGGCTGCTGTCAAACACGTTTGACGCGCCAGATATGTCCGTAATCCCTTTGGCGAGGTTTCCGCCTGTGCAGCTTTCTGCGAAGGTGAGCTTCTTATGTAGCAGATCGAGTTTTTTTACAACGACTTCAGCAAGCGTCTCGCCTTCAGTTGAAAAAACATAGTCGATCAGACGATTCTTTATTGAGTGGACTATCGGCATGAGGACATTCTCAGCCTCGAGGTTTGTTCTTTTCACAGTCGAAACCCTAAGGCTTAGCATACCGCCCAAGGCATAGATGCCGATGGACGGATCCGATTGGTTTTCAAAGATATCGGAGATTTTCTCGTCTACAGCGGACTCTCCGATTCCATATAGGTTGATATATTTGCTATAAAGTTTGCCATCGGTTGTCAGGCTATCGAGCAGATCGCCCTCTGCAACCGCATATAGTTCCTGTGGTGGACCTGGTAGACACGCTATTTTGAGCGTATCGTCAGACACGATGAATCCCGGGGCTGTGCCTTTGGGATTGTTGAGTATTTCAGCGCCTTTGGGGAAGTAGGCCTGTTTGAAATTGTTCTCTGTCATTGGACGGTCGATGCTGATGAAGAAGTCGGTTAATTTCTTTACAGTCGATTCGTCCTTCACAAGCTCAAGATTCAACGCCTTTGCGACGACTTCTCTTGTCATATCGTCCTGGGTGGGACCCAAACCGCCTGTGATGATGATCAGATCGCACTGCTCCCTCAATAAGGAGATCGCCTTGTGGATACGCTCTTCGTTGTCACCGCAAGTCATATGATAATATACGGAATAACCTATATGGTTCAGAAGCTTTGTCAAGTACTGGGCATGTGTGTTTAAGACATGCCCGACAAGTAGTTCAGAGCCGATTGTCAATATCCCTGTACGTTTCATCATTCTTTTAGCACCTGCTTGTTCTTGAGCAAGTATTCAACTCCCGATACGACCGTCAAGATGGTCGCTATATAAAGCATGATCTGATCCAGTGGAATGCCTATCATGCTCGCAGGGTAGTTGTTGGCAAGCAGCAAGAGGATGGCGATCATTTGAACAGTCGTCTTTATCTTAGCCCAGTAACTTGCAGCGATCACAAGGCCTGTACTCGCTGCCATCGCTCTGAATATGCTGATGATGAATTCTCTTGATAGAATCACCACGACAATCCAACCAGCAATTTCGCCAAGCTCGACCAATCCTACAAGTGCGGCGGTTACAAGCACCTTATCCGCAAGAGGGTCAAGAAGTTTTCCAAGTTTCGTCACCTGATTCATTTTTCTTGCGATGTAACCGTCCAAAAAGTCAGTGATCGAGGCAATGACAAACACTGCGAAGGCGACCCATCTGAGTAAAGGTGTATCCAGAGCCAAAAGAACCATGAAAACAGGAACGAGTGCGAGTCTTAATACCGTCAACTGAGTTGCTAAATTCATAGTTTGACCCCCATAACATCAAATTCCATTGCATCATCTATTTTCACATCTACGAATTGTCCGACTTCTAGGAGTTCGCCTTCTGTATGCACATAGCAGACTCCGTCCACTTCTGGCGCGTCAAGGGAAGTTCTTCCGACATAGACCTTAGGGTCGTCGGTTGTTTCCTCGATGACCACTCTCATCACCTGTCCGATTTTGTTTTGCTGGATGACTTCTGAAACGTCTTGCTGCAGCATCATCAGTTTAGCGTGACGCTCTTTCATGATGTCCTCGTCCACTTGTCCGTCAAGATTGTATGCAGCGGTGTTTTCCTCTTTTGAATAGGTGAAAGCACCCAAGCGGTCGAATTTAGCGTTTTCTACAAAGGTAAGCAGCTCTTCAAAGTCTTCTTCTGTCTCACCGGGGAATCCTACGATCATGGTCGTTCTAATCGAAGCTTTAGGAATATGGGTTCTGATCGATTTTATGAGCGCTTCGATATCTTCTTTGGATGTGTTGCGTTTCATACGTTTTAATATCCTGTTGCTTGCATGTTGCACAGGAATATCGAAATAGTCCACGACCTTCTCGCAGGACGCGATGGTTTTGATCAGCTTTTCATCCACGATATCAGGATACATGTACTGAAGTCTGATCCATTCTATGCCTTCGACCTCATTTAACTTTTCAAGCAGCTCATATAGCTTGTATTCACCGTAAATATCGATGCCATATCGCGTCGTATCCTGAGCGATGACGATAAGCTCCTTGACGCCTTGCTTGGCCAAAGCATTTGCCTCATCAACGATGGACTCAATCGTTCTAGAACGATATTTTCCTCGTAATTTAGGAATAATGCAGTACGTGCATAGGTTGTCACACCCTTCGGCTATTTTTAAAAATGCGAAATGCGAGGGGGTGGAAAGCTCTCTTGGAAGGCCTTCTGCGAACTCCTTATCGATATTGCCTGTCTGACTGATACGTTCTCCCTTATCGCCTAACGCATCGACAATTTTCATGATCTCGTCGAAGGCCGTCGTACCGACGAATGCGTCCACTTCAGGGATCTCATTCACAAGATCGTTCGCATAACGCTCTGCAAGGCATCCGGTCACGATCAGGTACTCGCATACGTGCTCGTTTTTATAAATCGCCATGTCAAGAATCGTGTTGACAGACTCCTCTTTAGCGCTTTCGATAAATCCACAGGTGTTCACAACGATGATTTGCGCCTGTTCGGGATTGTCCGTCATATAGTATTCTTTTTCCTTAAATAGTCCCATCATCACTTCTGAATCAACTTGATTTTTGGAACAACCAAGTGTTTCGATATATACATAGTTTTTCATACTACTCTCCAGTCATTTCAAATTCTGTCATTGTCATTAATACCTCTCGCGGCTTTGATCCGCGGCTTGGTCCGACAATGCCTCTAATCTCTAATTCGTCAACCATTCTTGCAGCTCGGTTATAACCGATTCTAAACCTTCTTTGCAGTAGTGATGTCGATGCCTTCTCTGATTCGATGACGAATTGGATCGCATCTTCTAAGAGATCATCTATCCCTTCTGCGTCAGAGGCCTGCTGCATGGTTTCTTTCACTTCGTCAAGTACGGCGGAATCGTATTCGTATTCGCCTTCAAGCTGTCCTTTCACATAGGTGACGACGCTTTCCACTTCTTCTTCTGTGATGAAGGAACCTTGTACACGCCTTGGTTTGGATTCGCCGGATGGGAAATATAACATGTCCCCTTTTCCTAAAAGTTTTTCTGCGCCACCCATGTCTATGATCGTACGCGAGTCGATTTGTGAAGATACTGCAAATGCGATTCTCGACGGTATATTTGCCTTAATCACTCCTGTGATAACGTCCACAGAAGGTCTTTGCGTGGCAACGATCAGATGGATGCCCGCAGCTCTGGCCATTTGGGCGATTCTGCAGATGGCATCCTCCACTTGATTGGGAGCGACCATCATCAGGTCGGCAAGCTCGTCGATGATTACGACGATTCTTGGCATATGCTCCCCTTCTCCTGTCAACTCGTACTTCTTGTTGTAGCTGGTAAGATCTCTCACACCGGTTTCTGCGAACCGCTTGTAACGGTCGGTCATTTCCTGAACGGCCCAGTTTAAGGCGATACTCGCCTTTTTAGGATCGGTCACAACCGGCAAGATCAGATGTGGGATACCGTTATAGACATTGAGCTCGACTACTTTTGGATCGATCATCAGGAACTTCACTTCATCCGGTTTGGCATTAAACAGTATACTCGATATGATCGTGTTTACGCAAACACTTTTACCCGAGCCGGTAGCGCCGGCAATCAGAAGGTGTGGCATTTTTGCAAGGTCAGCCACAATGGGAACACCCGAAATGTCCTTACCTAGGCCGAATCTAAGCTCTGATTTATGATTCTCGTAGGGGTCGCTTTCAATTACGTCCCTAAGTGTGACAACCGAAGTGGTCTTATTGGGAACCTCGATACCGACAGCGGCCTTACCCGGTATCGGCGCGACGATTCTGACACTTGTTGCAGCAAGATTAAGTGCGATGTCGTCAGAAAGATTGACGATTTTACTCACCTTGACACCTGGACTTGGTGCGATCTCAAATCTTGTGATCATCGGTCCCTTACTTACCTGAACGACTTTTGCGTCTATTTTAAAGTTCCTTAACGTATCTTCTAGCTGTCTCGCCTTGATAAGTATGTCTTTTCTATCCTTGTCGCCGCTCTGATGCTTGCCCTCGTTTAGCATTTCTACGTTTGGCAGCTCATAATGTTCAAATGCGAGCCTGACCTTTTCGATAATTTCATTTTCAATCGCGGTCTTTTCTTCCAAGGTGATATTGCTGTTTTCTTTTTTTATCGCTTTGTAATCGATTTTCTCTTTTGTTTGAGCAGATACACTCGTATCCGAACGCGAAAACTCGACCGTTTCTTCCTTCACCTCTTCATCCGGCTGCGTAAGAACAGAGTCGACCGCTGGTGTCTTGGTCTTTCTTGCACGTGCCATCGTCTGGAAGTCCAGAATCTTAATGTTGTCAGCTACATCAATTACCTCAGGTGCTTTCTCTATTTGCGGTTCAAAGACATCGATAAGCTCAGAATCTGTCAGAATAGGCAAGACAGGTTCCTCTTCATCTACCCTAGGCTTGCTGTAATCCGGCGTGTATTCGTCCTGACTTGAATCCTTTTCAACATCAAGATCAAACAAGTCACGGTTCATCAGGTCGATGATGTGTTGCTTGTTCTTTTCTCGTTCGGAGTTATGGTCGTCAAAATCTGTCTTCAACTGACTGATGCTTGTCTTTACAGCTGTATTTACGACTTGGTTGGTCTTTACTACCGTATCTTTTGTCTTAACGGCCGAATAACCGATCCCCTTGAGTATCTTGCTTGGTGTGATATTTGCAGTAAGCGCTAAAAAGATGAGCATCAACGAGGTGATGATAAGACCTGTCCCCATTCTGCCCAGCGGCCCATAGAAAATCTTGAAAATGAAATTGCCAAGCGAACCGGCACCAAGCAGGTCCTGTCCTTGATCGTATGCAAGCTTAAAACCTTCAAGAGTATAAAAGTCGTCTACCGCATAATTGACACTGCTCATACCGATAAACAAGATGAACGCTAGTAGCAGTACCGCTGAGGATACTTGAACTCTTAGCTTGAACTTACTTAAGTTCTTATTGATCTGTAAAAAGACAAAGGAAAACACAACATAGGGCATCAGGTAAGCACCAATAGAAAACAGTCCCGTTAAAAGACCTTTCATCCATGCTCCGACAACACCCACTGAGCTGGTGTGCAAGCTAAGAATCATAAACACACAAAAAGCTAGCAGGCCCAACAACTTCATTTCGTAGCCAAGCACACTTTCGTGCTTGGTCTTGTCAGAATTTTTAGAAGTGCTGGATTTACTAGTTCCTTTTGAGGTACTCGCCTGTTTTTTTGGCGTTGTCTTTTTAGTTGAAGTCGTAGAGGACGAAGCGGGCTTTTGTCTACTGGATGTCGCCGGTTTCTGCTTCGGTTTGCTTTTTGTCTGTTTGCTCGCTGTTGTCTGCTTGTTCGCTACTGGCTGCTTGTTCGCCATTTTCTTCCTCCTCTTCGTCAAATAATGCAATCTGCATACGTTCAAAAGAAGCTACAGGTGGTAATTCCCTTAAAGTCTTAAGTCCGAATTTTTTTAAGAATAAGTCCGTCGTACTAAATAGATTCGGTCTGCCGATACGTTCCAGCTTACCGCTGATTCTGATCAGTTCAAGTTCAAGAAGAATCTGAACCGCCCTATCGCACTTGACACCTCTGATCCGCTCTATTTCGGTTTTGGTGATCGGCTGCTTATACGCGATGATGGAAAGGACTTCTAGGTTGCTGACCGATAGTCCCTTGTTCTTATCGGTGACAAACAACTGTTCCACCACATCCGAAACCTCATGTCTTGTCGCAAGCTGGACGGATTGGTTGACATCAAGAAGCTGTATCGCATGGTTGCAGGTATCATAGTAGTTTCTTAGGTTGTCGGCTTCCTCTTTGACAAGTTCCTGGGAAAGTCCTGTAAGCGCAGCTAGACGCTGATAAGAAAGCGCCTCACCCCATGCAAATAGAAGTGCCTCTATCTGCTTCATATTTTGATTAAGCATGATTAAATTCCTCGTCGATTTCAATAACAATGGCATCAAAGGTATGGTCCTGCACTACAGAGACCAGACCTGTCTTTAAGAGTTCCAGTAGCGCCAAAAAGGTGATGACCAGTTCGAGTTTGGTGGTTACATCTAAAACCAACTCATCAAACTGCCATCTTCTTTTCGCTGTAAATTTTTCTGTTAGAATCTCGATTTTTTCTTCTACGGTATGCACATCGCGCATTAATTTTTTAAAGTAGTCTTTTCTTGTCATATCGATCTCAGGTATTCGTTCAATCACCTTGTTGAGCGCATTAACAAGCGCGCTGATATCCACTTGATAATCATCGGCGCTGATGTCGATAGAAGTCTTAAAGCGTTTAAGTTCGTTGGTCGGCTTAAAATATCGGCCTCCAAACTGGTCGAACTTGTCTTTCATATCGACAGCGGCATCTTTATACTGCTTGTATTCGATAAGACGCTGTACAAGATCGAACCTTGGATCTTCCTCAGACATGACAAGGTCTTCGTCATTTTCCCCATGGATAGGAAGCAGCATCTTTGATTTGATTTCTAATAGATGCGCCGCCATGACGACAAATTCACTTGTGACATCGAGTTTGACCGTATCCAATGTCTCTAAATAAGCCAGAAACTGACTGGTAATCACGATGATTGGAATATCGTATATATCCACTTCGTTTTTTTCAAGCAAATGCAATAATAAATCTAAAGGTCCCTCAAATATTGGGAGCGTAACATTCAATTCTATTTCCATTTTCTCACCACCGTGAATATTATACCATATAATCCGCGGTTTCGCTGTTTTAAGTGCTTTGAAGTCATTATCCAATTAATTAAACAAACAGCCCTTATGGATTAGGCTGTTTGTTTTGATAACACTGGCTTTTTATAGATGTTTTGGAACCGTGATGGTGAAAGTGGTTCCTTTCAGATAATCGCTTTCGCAAATGATCTTTCCTTTTAGAAGACCGGTGACCATATTATAGACGATATTGAGTCCGAGACCGCTGCCGCCTTTTCCGCGTGCGGTGGTGAAGAAAGGCTCGAATACATGACTTAGCACGTCTTGCCTCATACCGACACCGTTATCCTTGTAGACGATGGTGACCGTGTCCCTTTCATCGGAAACTACGATTGTCAACCCTGGCACTTCAATATCTATAAATCCGTGTTTGAGCGAATTCATGATCAGGTTGGTCAAAATCTGTGTGAATGCGCCGGGGTACGACTTTAGCTTCAATTCACTGCTGCAGATGATGGTGATTCTAGGCTGCAGCCTCTTATACTCGTGTCTCAGACTAACCAGCTCGACTTCAATCAATTCTTTTATCGAAAAAGTAGTCAGGGTATCGTGGCTTTGATTTACGCTGATGCTCTTAAAGCTCGAAACGAGGGTTGCAGCCTTTTGCAAATTGCGATTGATGCTTGATATGGCGTCGTTCATCACCTCGATGCCATGCTCAAAGCTGGATTTGCTGAGCGTGCCGCTTTCCAGCGCGGCATTCAGCTGGTGCTGTGTATCCTCTAGGAAGCTTGCCGCTGTGATGGCGGTCCCAAGCGGTGTGTTGATCTCATGGGCGACACCGGCGACAAGACGTCCGAGCGAAGCCATTTTTTCGGCTTCCATCAGCTCTTGCATCGCGTTGTTGAGTTCTACCACTTTTCGATCCACCCTATCCGATAGATCTTCCTTTTCCTTTTGTAGGAGCCGGTTGATTTCGTGTTCAGCCTCGACGATCTGGGTGATGTCAGTGCTTGTTCCCATCACCATGGCTATGGTGTCGTTCTCGTCAAAAATTGGTGTCAGGGTGGTGCTCAGTCTTTTTTCCTCACCCGATTCCAAAACGACCACACTGATACTTGTGATACCGACTGCGGATGTGATGACATCGTTGAAGGAGTCGCTCCAAAACTTCTGATCCTTGTCCTTGCTGAAAAGCACTTCAAAGGCTTGTCCAATCAGATCGGTCCGCTCGATACCCAAGAAGTCCTCCATCGCCTTGTTGACCATTAAGAACTTACGGTCCAAGCTGATCGTATAGATGAGGTGGTCCGATGTTTCTATCAGACTCCTGTATTTGGACTCGCTCAGCCTTAGCTTAGACAGCGTGCTTCTCACATTAAGCTGCATCTGGTTGAATACCTCGGTCAAGTGCCCTATCTCATCGGTGCTTTCCACAGGTAGGAGTATCAGCTTTTCGTGGTCCAGGATGTTTCCTGCGATATCTGAGAGTACTGCGATCCGTTTTGTGATGGTCTTTGAAAGCAGCAGTCCTATGACGATTGTAACCGGTATGGACATGGCCATAGTGATAAGGGTTAAGTTGAATAGTACTTTTAGACCGCTGAACATGTCCTTATAGGTGGGATGGGCCATGAGAATCCATCCATTATCGAGTGTCGTCCATGCAAGAACGGTTCTCGTCTTGTCCTCTAATCCGTATTCTATTCCAGTGGGTTTAGACTTTATGATGGAGCTATGCTCCTTTATCCATAGGTCATCGATCGTATAGCTGTTCGAATCCGACAGGTAGATCCACTTCATGTCCTCTGTCAGAAGCGATGCTTTTCCTGACTCATAAAAGCTGATCGAATCAAGCTGTTCTGTGAAGGTATCCAAAAATAACTCAGCACCTGTAACCGCGATGACATCCCCATTCATCCTTATGGGGATGGAATAGCTGATAATCTCTGAATCCCACGGTTCCCAGTAATATGGCTTGGTCCAGAACTCGCCGTATAGGATAGCATTCATCCACCAGTCTTCAGACCCGTACCCCGCCGAGATGACGTCGTATTCCTCTTCTCTTAAAAACTTGTTATCCTCACGCGTGAAAGAGACTGTGTTGGTCCCTGGTATGACATTGGAATTGAACAGAATCCAACCGGACCGACTCTCGAAGGTTGCGATCATATTCTCGACAATCGGTATGATTTGATTCTTGTAGGCCATCATGTAACCCGGCTCGTTTTTGGCTCGATTCAGATCGATGGTTTCGGTAATTATACTTCTGAATACGTTGGAGATGCTTTTGACATTGTCGAACCTGCCATTGATGATCGACGCCTCACGTTCCAGGACATGCATTAAGTTCTCTTCGGTCTGCGCTCTTAAAAGAGCCTCTGAACGAAGATACACAAGCGTACCAAGTATGAGTCCCATCATTACCGTGCTTAGGATTATTGCAAGAGATACCTTGTTTGCAATATGTCTCATCTGTCACCAACTTTCCACCAAACATGCTATTTATTTTTTACCCAAATGAAGTTGCTTCATTCGATAAAAAAGGAGCAATTCATTTGAATTGCTCCTACAGAGTACTTTCTTCGCTATTATTCACAATAATAAACAGCTCTTTTGGAAGCGCATAGCTTGACACCGCCATGAAGGCTGTCAGTACGACCACGACATTAAGGCTTGCGGTTAAGCTGAATCTATCTACAAGAACGCCGAATCCTAGGATGGCGACAGCGCTCATGGTCGCAGCAAATCCCATAATCAGTCCCGTTCCATAATTCACATTATTGGGCAAAATCTTATGTGTGATCGTGATATTCGCAGCGGCAGTCGCGTTGATTGTGAATCCTAGGATGACTAGTCCAAGTATCGATAACAGATTGCCCCCATACACCAGCATGAAAACTGAAAAAAGCGCAGCGGTGTTAAAGAGTATGAGGGTGTTCTTTTCGCCTATGCTATCGCTTATAAAACCACCGATAAGTGTAGCAAAAGCCCTGGCGATCATGAATGCCGACAAGACAGCGGCAGCCATCACAGGTTCTATCCCCTTGATCCCCAGAAGAATTACACCGAACACGATCACAACGCGGTAGAGTAAGCCTTTGATTACTGCGATAGACATCGGAATTGTCATCTGAGCCATTTGTCCTTTTGTCAGCTTCGCATGATTACTTCCCTCGCTGGAGTCCTTATCCTTTGTCCAAGTAACCTCTTGAACCCTGGCCATATAAAGGATCAGGCAGGAAAGTAGTCCGGGTATCATGAGCACAGATAAGGCCTTTAGTCCATAGATTGTCACAAGGGGTATCGCGACAATTGGTGCCGCGGAATGAGCGAAACTGCCGACGGTCATGAAGACTGACAGACTCTTTCCCTTGGTAAGAGACGTCTTATGTATGGTGATCGTCGAACCCAGCGGATGGTAAACCGAAGACCCGAGAGCGGACACGCCTACGACGAGTATCAACAAGTAAAAGTTTGTGATCAGTCCTGACAGACTCATACCCAAAGTGATCAGCAGCAAGGAGTAGATCAGAAGGCTGCTTTTTTGCACCTTGTCGATAAGTAAGCCGACTAGTGGCTGAAAGAACGTTCCGGCTGTCGTGATGACAAAAGCGATCATCGACATTTGAATCGCGTTCAGTTTCATTTCAGATGCGAATGCAAAGAGGACGACTGGAACAACACTCATAAAGAAGTCGTTGACAAAATGCCCCCAGGACACCGCGATCAAAGACGTGTTCTTTTTTATAAATTCAAACATGATCAACCCAACTTTCCGACATTCGATTATTTAGCCTCACTAAATTATACGTTAGGACGTCGGGTTACTCAAGTCCTCATGGCTCAACAAGGCGCTTTTCTTATCAAGCCCCCCCGCGTAGCCTGTCAAAGAGCCGCTTGCGCCGATAACCCTATGGCAAGGAATGACAATGGAGATGGGATTATGACCTACGGCGCCGCCCACAGCCTGTGCGGACATGCTTTCACGATCCAGTCTGATAGCCGCAAGCCTGCCTAGTTCTCCATAGGTGAGTGTCTCGCCGAAAGGAACCTCAAGGAGCAGGTCCCATATCAGCTTTCTAAACGCTGTGCCTTGTGGTGCGAGCTTTAGATCAAAGTGCCTTAAACTCCCGGACTCATAGGCTGTAAGTTGCTCCAAAAGCGCTCTTAATGTACCGGTAGTATTGGGATCATGGCAATTCACCCATACCGCCTCTTTTGGTATCTGAGGAAAATACTTCTGGTTTTCAAACCACAAACCTACAAGGCGGTCCTCTGAATCTATGCATGCGATGAGTTGTCCCCATTGAGATGCAATTGTCGAATAAATCATCATTTCTCCTCCATTTGACTGTTATATGTCTTTATAAGGTCGACCATAGCGCGATTGTCAAATAGCTGCGCCAAGGTCTGAAGGCATCTGCGTATGCTAGAGCGGACGCTTCATAGAGCTTGTTGATCTTGTACTTGGAGAGACCGGACACCCCAGCGTTTTCATCGGCGAAAAGAAGCTTTCCCTCATGATCCCTCAGTAGAGGCTCAAGCGCATGACGGATACCGATATCAGTAACCGGAAACGCATCAGGCCAGCTGGTTCCTCGCATGGTCAGGTACTGGGCCGTCCAAGGTCCGATGCCCTTAAGCGACAGCAGTTGATTATAGACAAGCAGCGGATCCACACCACGCTGCAGAACGATTTCACCACTGGCGATCGCTGTCGCAAGCGCCTGGATAGAATGACTTCTTGTCTTGATCACACCAAGGGGTCCCAGAACCTCTGTAATTGGATCTGTGATAGAACTGATTGACTTTGCTTGCGGAAAATAGTGTGTCAGCTCGTCCCAGGGGGTATCCGCATGGCTTCCTAAAAGTCCTACCACTCGCGCGGTTAGGGTCAATGCCGCCCTTACGGTTATCTGCTGACCTAGAATAGCCCTGGTCGCCATTTCGAACGCATCAAAGCATCCTGGCAACCGAATCCCTCTAGGAAGGATCTCGGGCAACCTCTCAGGCCTTAGGTCCAGGTCGAAAGCGACACGAACTCTTTCGAGGACTTCCATCTCTACACCTTTTAGCGAACCGCTCATCGTCACCATCACCTGAGGCGCTCCCTGAACAGGAGCGATCTCGATCCATCCAGAGTAATTCTCTAGCTTCTTTACAATTCGGATAGTTCGCCTATAGTCTTTATTATCAGTGATCATCTCCACGCCGGGGATAAGTCTCATCTTATAAAAATCCATCATCATGCCCCAATCATACGGAGGATGATAAGAAAGGCCATGCCTTATTATGTCTTGATGTTCTGTCATGTCACACCTTCTCAGTAGTAAAACTCATAGCTTGACTTCAAGCGCCAAAAGTTTGCTTTTCAGACCGCTCAGATCACGAAGGCGATCGTCGTAGTAGATGGCGCTCATCCCCTTCTTAGCGGGGATAATGAGATTTGAATCCTTGTTGTCGATAAAGACACATTCCTCGAACTGCACCGGTATTTTTTTTATGACTTCATCAAATATCAAGTCCTTATCTTTGCCGGACTGTAAAGCGGCTGAAATGAGGACCGTGTCAAAAAGGCTTTCAAGATGATGGTGGGAAAGTATGTAATCCACCCGATCTTGTTTGTTGTCGGTGATGAGTCCGATATAGTATCCCTTTTGTTTTAGCTCCATCGCTAGATTAAGCATATCTGAGTCCATGGGTGTATGGATGAAGGAATCGAATAGTACCTGGATGTCAATCTGTCTGCCAACCTCCTCACAGATCGTTCCCCATATCTGCGTATGGGTCACATGGCCGTAAAGAAGCTGGTAGTTGTGCTTTCGGTAGGCATTTGTGAAGGTACCCACATCCACGCCTGTGACTTTGGTGATATAGTCGATGATCGATTTTGAACCTGTCGAGTCTACAGTAAGTACACCGTCCAGATCGAATAGTACTGCTTTTATCATAAATATCTCCGTTTCTATCAGCGAATTGAGTTTGTTTTAGTTAAGTTGCCTCTTAAGTTGAATTATACCAAAATATGCCACAACTAACCACGTAAAGGTAAGTAAAAAAACACCACTGATGGAGTGGTGTCTTCTAAATGACTTGATTAAAGTATATCGCAGGTTCCTGATTCATTCTGACACATGTCTTTTTTAATACGGGCATAAAACCGTTTGATGGTAAGACCCTGTACCAGAATTGAAAAGGCGACCACCGCATAGGTTCCCGCAATGACATAGTGGTACTGTTCGATAGTGAAGATGTTTTTAGTCCCCATCGCAAGCGCGATGCAGATGCCGCCCTTAAGGCCGCCCCACGTTAGCAGTTTGGTCATGGTCAACTTATCCATCATTCTGACTTTGTCCTTATAGGTAGTCGGGTCCACATTCCTATCCCTGCTGAACATATATACAGGGATGAGAATGCTGACCAGTCTTGCAAATAAGGCAAACGGTATTGCTGAAAGCGAGATTAGTAGTATGCTTTCCGTATCGTATAGGAAGAGCACCGCAAAGCCGATAAGGATATAAAGTGCTCCATTGAGTATTTTATCGATGACTTCCCAGAAACTATAGAACTTAAGGTAGTAATCCTCGTTGTTCTCGTGAAGTCTGAACATGCTCGTCGCAAAGTAGATTCCTACTACGACCGCAGAAATCGGTGCGGATACATGTAGCAGTTCACTGATCGCATAAGCGCTGGTCACAGCAGCTAGGCTGACAAGAACTTCTGTATGTTTTTGATGCGTGTGTTTGAAGAGTTGGAAAAGCGTAAACGAAACGATAAGTCCTACAAGAACCGCACCGAATATTTCCTGGGTGATGGTCTTTGCAAAGGTGGTGTAAGGATTTAGCTGACCGCTTGCATTGATCGAGCTAAAGGTAACGAACAGGGCTACAGAGACACCGTCGTTAAAGAGGGACTCTCCTTCCATGATCAAAGCCAATCGTTTTGGCAAACCGGCCTTCTGGAGGATGCTCATCGCAGAAATCGGATCGGTCGGTGCGATGATCGATCCGACGATACAAGCATGCAGGAAAGTGAAATTCAACTGCAAGAGGTTCGATAACACATAAAAGATTCCAGCATACAAGAAAGTCGCTACCAGGGTTGAAAAGAAGGACAAAGTCGAAATAAGAAATTTATCATGAGTCAAATCATGAAAACGTATTTTGGCTGATCCACTAAAAAGTAAAAACACCAAAAATCCGTTCATGACGATATCGTTAAAGTCGATGTTCTTCATATTGTTAAAGATCACATTGAAATTGGTAATGCCCATCCCATCCGTAATTATGATCGTCAGCGAAACAATAAATGCGATAGCCATCAGGCCTATCTCAGTGGGTAATTTCAACACCTTCTCATTAAAAAAACTGAAAAATGCTAAAACAAGAAACATGGAGCTTGCAATGTAAAGTAAATCTAAAAATGATATCATCTGACTCTTCCTTTCTGGTTCTCTTAAGCTACATTACTACTATACTCCTGAAAATTCAGATGTCAATTTAAATTTCATGGAAACGTTTTTTTATTTGTTACAAATTGTATTGTAATTGTATTGCTTAAGAAGCTTTAACCTTTACAATCAAAAAAGCACCTGTCAGACAAATTTTGAGTGCAAACTCTTCCGATTGTCTGACAGGTGCTTTTCAATTTATAAGTGGACTTTTATCACAAACCCTTATAGCAGACTGTCCCGTAAGGTCTTCTTCATGACTTTACCTGTCGCATTCTTTGGTAGGGCGTCCATCATCCTAATCTTTTTTGGAAGCTTGAAGCTTGCAAGGTTTTGCTTTAAGAAGGATTTAAATGCCTTCTCGTCGAACTTGGAGTTGTCGCTTGTCACAATATATGCGATCGGAACTTCCCCTCTTGTTTTGTCCGAAATACCGATGACGGTAGCTTCGATGATTCCTTCATACCTGTAGATCACTTCTTCAATTTCTCTAGGATAGACGTTCATGCCACTAACGATGACGATATCCTTTAGACGGTCGACGATATGGATATACCCCTCATCGTCTATTTTTGCAAGATCGCCAGTGTAGAGCCAATCGTCCTCAATCGTCTGGTCAGTCACCTCTTTGAGGTTATAATACCCCTTCATGACGTTAGGACCTTTCACCGCCAGCTCACCGACAGTGCCCCGCGCAACTTCCATATGCTGAGCGTCGACGATTTTCACAAAGACCTCTTCGATAGGCTTGCCGATGGACCCGACTTTCACCTTGTCCATGGGATTTACTGAAACAACGGGTGACGCCTCGGACAGACCATACCCTTCCACGATAGGGATACCGAATTTTGCAGAAAAATTGGTCATCACCTCTACAGGCAGCGATGCTCCTCCGGATACGAAAACACGCATGCTTACAAACGTTTCTGGAGTACCAAGCATCAGGTAATAGTTGTACATCGTAGGTACACCGCAAACGACACTTAGCCCTTCTGTGCGGATCATTTTTAGGGCATCCTTGGGGTGAAAATTCTCCATGATGGCGATCAAAGCCCCATTATAGAGCGCCGCTAACACAGAAGTCGTCCAGGCAAAACTATGAAACATCGGAAGCACGCATAAGAACTTATCTTCGCTTGTGACATCAAGCGCCTTGACTATTCCCTTGGTGTTGCTCACAAGGTTACGGTGTGTCAGCATGGCCCCTTTAGGATGGCCTGTGGTTCCAGACGTGTAAATGATGACAGCGACGTCTTCCTCGCTGATCTGAGGAGCATCATCGAAAAGGCTGAACTCATCTGAAGAAAGCAGCTTTGAATACTCAGGTATCAGTTCCTGTCTGAACTCATCGCTGATCCCTAAGGATTCCATTGTGATCAGGAGCTTGATCTGAGCGTCTTTGGCAATGTAATCCACTTCGCTGGCAGTTAGAGTCCTATTGAAGGGTATGATGACAGCGCCCATGCTTACTACAGCGAAATAGGCGTAGATAAATTCAGGTGAGTTCTTACAATATAGGCCGACATGGTCGCCTCTTTTTACACCGATGCTTTCAAGGTAGGATCTTGTACTACCGATTTTTTGTCTCAGTGTCTTGTAAGTGATAGCTTCTCCATGATACCTGAGTGCGATAGCATGATCATTGTGATCTTGTAGCAGTTGATGAACTAACATGATGTGCTCCTTATGAATAATCAGATATAATTGCTCTATGTATTATAACATAGTTTAAAATTATTTATTTTACTAAAGCAACCTATCGATTGCATGACGAACAAAAACCGAAGTATTTCGATTTTCACGAGAATACTTCGGTTTACACTGAATGTTATTCGAATTAGAAAGGCGAGAATCTTTGCTCATCCCACCATTCCACCTTCAGCTTCGCATATTCCGCTGCGAACTGGTCATGGTGCACCTGCTCCCAAGCGATTAGCTTACTGTAAAGTTTCTTAGCAACCTCACTTTTTGACTCCTCTTTGGCTTTAGCATAAAACTCGATCGCCAGCGCCTCCATCTGCATACCGATACCGAACACGCTCATTGTCGACTGAATATCCTTTTCATTCAACTGATTCCAGTCATAAATATGAGGTGACGGCGGGTCGGAAACAAGTGCGAGGTTGAACTTGTCGGCATCCTCGTTTCTCATATGATTGAAGAGTCCCTGAAGCCACTCGACATGCTTCATCTCCTCATCGGATAAGTTGAGAAGTGCCTGCCTGGTTTCTTCGTCGTGCGCTTTGCCAGCTGCAAGTCGATAAAATTCATAGCCCTCGATTTCATTTAGTATGGCCTGTTTAATGGTGTCTAATTCATATTGGTTCATAAGCTACCCCTTTCATAAGTGATAGTTAATGAATACCCCAAATATGAACTTTAAACACTATAAACGGACAATACCATCTTTTGTAACTACCGCCTGAATCAGTTTGTTTTCAGCTACAGGCGTATCCGTAATGAATATTGCTTTCATGAAACGCTTTTTCGCATCTTCGATAGAGGGTTCATCGTTGGTATAGAAAGTAGCCAGAACGTCACCTACATCCACTTTGTCACCGATTTTTCTGTTCAAGACGATCCCTGAACCCAAGTCGATCGGAGTAGACATGTCTTTTCTGCCCGCACCAAGGATCATCGCGCTGATACCGACTTCTTCAGATTCGAAGTGTTCTACAAATCCGGCTTTGTCAGACCTTACTTCTACGATGAACTTGCAATGCGGTAAGAGTGAATAGTCCTCAGTTACTGCAGGATTACCGCCTTGTGTGGCGATGAACTCCCTAAACTTTTCAAGCCCTTTTCCGTTTGCGATGTTCTCTTCAAGCATTCTGTATGCCTCATCGTATGTAGCCGCTTTTTTACCGACAACCACCATGTGGGCGCCAAGCGTCAGGCACAGTTCTGTAAGGTCTTTTGGACCCTTTCCTTTAAGCGTGTCGATCGCCTCGATCACTTCAAGACCGTTTCCGATAGCAAGTCCTAAAGGCTGTGCCATGTCAGTGATCACACCGATTGTTTCACGACCCATTCCGTTTCCGATCTTAACCATTTCGTTTGCCAGTTCGATACTGCCGTCTAGCGTTTTAATGAATGCACCGCTGCCTGTCTTGACATCAAGTACGATACCGTTAGAACCCGCAGCGAGTTTTTTGCTCATAATAGAACTTGCAATCAATGTCAAATGGTCCACCGTCGCTGTGACATCACGAAGCGCATACAGTTTCTTGTCTGCAGGAGCGATGTTCTTTGACTGACCGATGACCGCGATCTGGTGTTTGTTGACTGCGTCCATGAACTCATCGACGCTAAGCTCGACATGGAAACCTGGAATCGCTTCAAGTTTGTCTATCGTACCGCCTGTGTGGCCAAGACCACGGCCTGACATCTTAGCGATAGGAACCCCAACAGATGCTACTAGCGGGGCAAGCACCAATGTAGTCGTATCGCCTACGCCGCCTGTTGAATGCTTATCCACCTTAATGCCTGCGATAGGACTTAAATCGACCACATCACCTGAGTGCATCATCGCCTTTGTTAGCGCGATCGTCTCCGCTTCGCTTGCATTGTTTAAAAACAAGGCCATGATAAATGCAGATGCCTGATAATCGGGAATAGAACCGTCTGTGTACCCATCGACAAAGAATTGAATTTCTTCTTCGGTCAATACGTGCCCATCTCTTTTCTTCTTAATAACGTCATACATTCTCATGCTTACACCTCTTTTAGTATACCTTTAACAAGTTTAATAAACTTGGGACGAGTTTCGTTAGCAACTTTGACGACCTGCTCATGTTCTAGCGGCTCGAGTTCTTCTGCAATTGCCATATCGGTAACACAAGATATTCCAAGCACATCCATGCCGCTGTGTCGAGCGACAATCGTTTCAGGAATCGTCGACATACCCACAGTATCGGCGCCAATAGTCCTTAAGACCTTCAGTTCGGCTCTTCCGAGGTAGTTGGGTCCTGAGATAGCGGCATACACACCCTTTTTCGTATCGATTCCAAGGGAATCAGCCACCCCCTGTCCAAGTGCGATCAGACCAGGTGTATACGCCGTACTCATATCAGGGAACCTAGGTCCAAGATCACCCTCGTTATCACCGATAAGCGGATTGTCGAAAGTGAAATTGATGTGGTCTTCAATAAACATGAGTGCCCCTGGGTAAAGGTCCGGATTCATTCCGCCGCAAGCGTTTGTGACAATCAAAGTGCTTGCCCCCATCGCCTTCATCACCCTAACAGGGAAGGTGATCACCTGTGGAGTATATCCTTCGTAGTAATGGAAACGCCCTTGCATGGCCATCACGGTCTTGCCTTCTAGCGTGCCAATAACCAGTTGACCCTCATGTCCTTCCACTGTCGATACAGGAAAATGAGGGATATCGTCGTACATGATTTTAATTGGATTCTCTATTTCATCAGCCAAGCTGCCAAGACCTGAGCCAAGGATGAGGCCGATCTCGATTTGACCGGCACCCAGCTCTGTTATATAGGCAGCTGCTTCTTTAATTCGATTGACAAGTGACATATCTGCTCCTTATAGTTTTGCAAGCACACCTTTGATTAAACCGATAAATTGAGATCTTACTCTCTCAGCTGTTTCAACTACCTCTCCATGGTGAAGCGGTTGGTCAAGGATACCGGCAGCCATGTTTGTGATGCAAGAGATGCCAAGCACCCTCATACCCATATGCGCCGCAACGATAACCTCGGGCGCTGTCGACATACCTACGGCATCAGCGCCTAAAATTCTTGCCATGCGTACTTCTGCAGGCGTTTCATAAGTAGGACCGCTGTTGTACTGGTAAACGCCTTGCTTAAGGGCAAGACCCTGCTCATCTGCAACCTGGTGGGCAAGCGCGATAAGTGCAGGAGTGTATGCCGTTGATGTATCTGGGAACCTTGGTCCTAACTCATCTTCGTTTTCACCGATCAGAGGGTTTGAACCGCTGAAGTTGATATGGTCGTCGATGATCATCAAGTCACCTGGCACGTACGAAGTGTTTACACCACCAGCCGCATTCGTCACGAAAATAGTTTCGATTCCAAGGGCTTTCATCACGCGCACAGGGAAAGTGATATCCTTTTGTGAATACCCTTCATAAAAGTGGAATCTGCCTTGCATCGCCATGACGATAACACCGTTTAGCTCACCGATGACAAACTGTCCTGCGTGACCCTCGACAGTCGAACGTAAGAAATGTGGGATTTCGTCGTATTTTATTTTAACCGGATTGATGATTTCGTCAGCCAGAACACCTAGGCCTGACCCCAAAATCATACCGACTGTAGGTTTTACAGCTAGTTGTGACTCGATAAACGCTTTTGCTTCATTGATTTTAGTTAATGACATGATAGCCTCCTATTTAATGATTTCGTCTTTGAAACTTACACCGATCGCTGTTTTAGGAACATTGAATATATCAGACAATGTCGCCGCGATATCAGCAAACGTTGTACGTGTGCCTAAATCGACATTCGCTTTTATAGCGTCTCCGTAAACCAGTAGAGGCACATATTCCCTAGTGTGGTCTGTTCCCTTATAGCTAGGGTCGTTACCGTGGTCGGCGGTGATGATCAGAATGTCGTCCTTATTCATAGCGCTTATGATCTCTGGAAGTCTCGCATCGATGTCCTCAAGCGCTTTCGCGTAACCTGCTACATTTCTTCTGTGTCCGAACTTAGCGTCAAAATCAACAAAATTAGTGAAGATAAGACCTTTGAAATCGTCCTTCATATAGTTAAGCGTCTGATCCACACCGTCCATATTGTCATGTGTATGCACATCATGGGTGATACCTGCTCCATTATAGATGTCGACGATCTTCCCTACCGCCCTTACATCGTAGTTGTTCTCTTTAAGATGATCTAAGATTGTCTTATCGTGAGGAGACAAGGAATAGTCGCGTCTGTTTGAAGTACGTTCAAACTTGCCTACTTCTCCTACAAAGGGTCTTGCAATAACTCGCGCGACAACCTCTTCGCCCATAAGCATGTTTCTTGCGATGTCGCACATCTTATAAAGTTCTGGCAGTGGAATGATATCCTCATGGGCTGCGATCTGGAACACACTGTCTGCCGATGTGTAAATGATCGGCTTACCTGTTTTCATGTGTTCTTCACCAAGCTCTTCAAGAACAACCGTTCCGCTGGCCGGCTTATTGCAAAGGATTTCTCGACCTGTCGCCTTGACAAAAGCATCGATCACTACTGGCGGAAAACCGTCAGGATAGGTCTTGAAAGGTTCCTTGATGTGAAGACCCGCTATTTCCCAATGACCTGTTGTCGTATCTTTACCTTTTGAAATTTCAGCCATTCTGCCAAAAGCTCCTTTTGGAGTCACTTTGCTGCTGAAATAGTCCACACCTTTGATCTTGCCAAGGCCCAAGCTCTCAAGTGTCGGTAAAGTAAAGGCTTCGGTCTCTTTAGCGATATTGCCAAGTGTGTTTACGCCGACATCGCCGAATTCTGCCGAATCAGGCAATCCACCGATACCTACACTGTCTAAAATCAAAATAATTGCACGATTAATCATTTTTTCCTCCTATGTATTCAATATACTGTTGAATATTCACATAATACATCCTACTTTTGGTTATTCTATTTTTACATCAAAACAGTCATTCCTAAACAGTTATTCGCTTTATTTTGCAAATATCCTGTCATCTTAGTATAAGTAAACTGTTGAGTTGCTACTATGTATAATTTCTACAAACAAAAAGCAAGTACTTCCATTGAAGTACCTGCTTGTTCATGACAATTTTACAATCAAACAATCCTAGATTCCAGAAAGTTCTCATAAACTTGAGTTGAGGCAATATCCGAGTGTCCGAGCATGCTTTGAAGTGTCTTAAGTTGAACACCGTTTTGAAGCTGGTGGACCGCAAAGGAATGTCTCAAAGTATGAGGTGTTATGGACTGTTCAATATCCGCTTTTACAGCAGTCCGCTTCAAGGTCTTCCAAAATCCCTGTCTTGAAAGTCTTGTTTGATAGCAGTTGATAAATAAGGGCATATCCTCATTCACCGCATCGAACCCCTCGCGAAGCTGAAAGTATTTTTTTAAGTATTTTGATGTTTCGCGGCTATAATAGACCGTCCTCGTTGAATCGTTTTCTGTAGCGACGAGGTATCTACCCTTTAGGTTAAGGTCTCTTACATCAAGGCCGATAAGCTCGCTAACCTTGATGCCAGACTCATAAAGTAATCGAAGCATAATCAAATCACGTAATCCCGCCACCGAACGTCTGTCGATCTTTAAGAACAACTGCTCGATCTGATCCTTACTAAGGACTTCAATCTGCTTGCGTTCGACTTTTGGTCGCTCCATATGTTGCTCAGGAGCGGTTGTGATCACGCCTTCCTGAACCAAGTATCTGAAGAACCGTCGCTGTGATGCCAAATGTCTGTTTATTGTCGCATTGGACTTTTCATTTTGCTGAAGCATTTTCACATAGTCGTGGATGATGCCAGGTGTGATGCTTTCCCAGTCGTTGATATCCTGTTCTTCACAAAAACGCATCAACAAACTGATATCTCTACTGTACGCATCTAAAGAATTTTTCTTCAGGTTTTCCACTTTGGATAAGTAGACACAAAAACTTTGGAAATAAGTATTCATTTGGTTCCCCCTAAAACATTAACCGTTTTTCTTTTTTTACAGTTATATTCTATTATAACACTATCTATATAAGTTTTGTTTTATATTTACGTTTGTTCTCGTACATTTCAACGTCCGCTTTTTCAATCAGTTCCTTTAAGGTCAGTTTACGGTTGTCATTCAAGCTTGCAAATCCTTGACTGACGCTGACACGGTACTTAAAATCACTTGACAGGTTCATCTTGTCTAGTGATTGGCTGATTCTTGACCATGCCTTTTGCGCATCCCTTAGCTGGCACATATCAAAGCATACCAAAAACTCGTCGCCACCGAGGCGGGCGATAAAATCGTCGTCTCGCAAAGCGTCACTTACACAAGTGGCGATGGAACGAATCATGCGATCACCTTCATTGTGACCGAAACGGTCGTTTACGACTTTTAAATTGTTGACATCGATAAAGCAAAGCACAAAGTTTTTATCTGTGTTCTTATAAAACTTATAAAGTTCACTTAACCGGCTCATTCCCGACTGCCTGTTCATCACCCCTGTCAGTTCATCCATTTCGGCAACACTACGGTAGGCCTTGAATTTAAAATGGGTCAGCCAAAATGAGTTCATGAGGTACATCAGTAGTAGAACAAGCGCAACCAGCGCATTCACAGTTACTAAAAGCAGAATCGTAAGCTTGTCGATATTGGTAAGCTGAAACAATGAATTGGCAAAAAAACGATACAGCATATTTAAAGCTGAAAACGTCACAAGAACGACTAGGAGGTCAACACCGAAAACAAGCAGATGGCCTACTTTGAATGTGGTAATCTGTGCGCGTAGCCCGTTGACAAAAAAACGATAGATAATAATGAATAAGACCAGATAAGACAGCATGATGCCTAGATCGGACGCCCTTGTAAAAAAGGAAAGCAGGTCGCTCGCGATAAATTCCTTGGCAAGTAAAAGCTGCCTGAAGGCAGTCAGAAAGCTGACAAAAACCTTAATTGTCACAATCACGACACTATAAAGGCACGCCTCTAAAAGACGATTCTTATTTATCACTCTCATAATTAGTATTAATAATAGATAAAGACCAAGAAACTTTGTCAGGCCTGCTAAAGGAGCTGCGATAAGATACAAAGCGATGATGGGAACCGCAGTCAATCTTAATTTATATCGCTTAAATGACAACGTAGGTTGCACAATCCACATTAGACCCGCTAATATTAATGCTTCAACAAATGCGAAAGCTATTAAATTGAATTGTGTAGTCATATCCTCACCTCTTTATATCATTTACAACACATAAAATGGCTCCTATGAACTCGCTGTTGGTTAGCTTACCCTGCTGTTTCATATAAGAGCCGAATAAATCCTCTATCATTGACAAGTCGCCTCGCTCGAGCGTCAAAAGAATCGTATTTCTTATCGCACGCTCGACACGGCTTGCAGTGGTTTCATACTGCCTGGCGATTTTAGGGTATAGGGATGTCGTTATTTTATTGAGTAGGCTCATGTCGTTGTCAATCAATGCTATCGCATGCTTGATGTATTGATGCCCTTTAGTATGCGGTGGAATCCCTATCGCTCTGAACAAATCGTTGACAGCCTTGGTTTTACAATCTTTTACCTGCTTTTCGCTAGTGAATCCGAATTGCATGATTCTATCCTTTAGCACTTTCTCGTCAAAAGGCTTCATCATATAATAGGCGGCACCGAGGTTCATCGCCTTAAATGTGATATCGTCCTGACCTGTAGCGGATAGGATGATGATCCTCAAGTCCGGAACCTTTCCACCTTTTTTTAAGGCCTCCATCACGGCCAGTCCGTCAAGGACGGGCATGATGATATCAAGAATAAGAATATCAGGTTTCAAACGGTTGACTTGTTCTAGGGTATCAGCGCCGTCAAAGGCTATGCCGACTATCTCAAAGCAATCCATCGATCCAATTGTTTTTGCAACTAATGCACATAGTTCCTTATTGTCATCAGCGATGACAACTCGTTTCTTTTTCAACTCAGTTCTCCTTTTTTTCTTTCGGCGGTTTGTATGAGTTTCTGTGCATTATCGAGTATATCCTGAGTGACATGTAAGCCCCCCATGATTCTTGCGATTTCAGCGATACGTCCATCTCTATCCAGTTCTGTGATTGTCGAAAGAGTCTGAGTCCTATTGGATGATTTTTCAATGACATAGTGGTTGTCAGCCATCAGAGCGACTTGTGCAAGATGTGAAATACAGATGACCTGATGACTTAAACTTACTTTATAGAGCTTCTCGGCAACAATACTGGCTGTAGTTCCGCTAATACCTGCGTCGATTTCGTCGAAAATCAGTGTCTGCTTAGCGTCATAATCGGCGATAATGGATTTTAAAGCAAGCATCACCCTGGATATTTCTCCTCCGGAGGCGACTTTCTTAAGCGGATTCAGGCTCATGCCCTTGTTCAGTGATATATAAATTTCAATCTGATCGATTCCGAAACTAGAGAGTTTCTGGCGCTCAGTAAAGACAAGTTCGACAGAAGCCTCTTCAAAATTGAGTTCTTTCAGTGCTTTTGTCAATGACTGGGTTAATTTCTTTGCCACCGTCTGACGTTTGCCCCTTAAGAGAAGCCCAGCCTCATTGAATCTGCTCATCAGTCTCGCCTTCTCTTCAACCAGCCTATCCTTTTTAGTACGCAGTTCTTCCAGTTCTTCAATCTTCAGGTCGAGAGACGCCCTATAGTCTAGGATCTGCTCGACGGTTTGGCCATATTTTCGCTTCAAATGATTGATCTTATCAAGACGCTTCTCGATAGTTAATAACTCATAAGGGTCGAAGGTCATCGAATCGATCGAGGAATCGTTCACAGCGATAAGGTCCTTGAGTTGATACATGACATCTGTCAGCCATTCAACCCTTTCTTTAAACTGAGGCTGATATTTGACAACGCTTTCATAAACCTTAATGAGTTCTGAAAGTCCTCTTTCAATAGAAAAGGATTCATAATCTTCTCCAGAAATCATATCACTGGCCCTTTGAAGGTTGGTGATGATTCCTTCAGAGTGTTTCATGGCATCAAAATGCCTATCAAGGTCCTCGTCGCTTGCCACAATCTCAGACTCATCGATATCGGTCATCTGGAACGTCAAGAGTTCCAACTCCCTTTCGATAGCAAGCGGATCATCAATAATCTGGTTCAGCTCATTTTCAACTTTCTTAATTTCATCAAAATGGTCTCCGACCTGGGATAAAACCACCTTACCTGACTGATCCAGCATCGCATCGACTAGTGTCAGTTGATGGTCGGGCAAGAGCAGGTTTTGATGGTCGAATTGGCCATGGATTGCCAGTACAAGCTCTCCAACCTGTTTGGCAGTCTGCATAGTGCAGATGACATCATTGATCTTCATCAGAGATTTGCCGTTTGAAAGCACTTCTCTTGTCATAATCAGGGTCGTATCTTCCAGTTCAATCCATTCACTAAGTGACTTGACCGTCTCTTCGTCCAATTCAAAAACCGCTTGAATGATCGATCTACCGGCACCGTTTCTGATAACGTCACCAGACAAGCGCTCGCCCAAAACAAGTCTGAGCGCACCCAGTAGAATAGATTTTCCTGCTCCCGTTTCGCCGGTTAAGACGTTGAAGCCGTTTCCAAAATCGATATCCAGCGATTCAATGATAATATAGTCTTTTATGTGTAAACGTACTAACACGTATTACCTCCGCTAAAATCACTAGTAAAAAGGTTCAAAACGGATATCCGCATTGAACCCAATATGGTTGTTTATTTTGTCATGTTCATAAATTCATGAATCACATTGTTGATCTCTTCAACGTGTCTCACCACCAAGAAAATCGTGTCATCACCCGCAAGCGTTCCGACGATCTCTTTTTGGTCAAGCGCGTCGAGTGCGGCAGCTGCTGCCTGTGCGGCTCCTGGAAGCGTTTTGATTACAATCATGTTTCCCGCTGAATCGATATTGATCAAAGAATCCTTGAATATTTTTATAAACCTATCCGTGATTCCCGCATCCTGCTGCTGGATAGATGCATATTTATACCTACCCGTCTTCGTCAACACTTTGATCAGTCTTAGTTCCTTGATATCGCGAGATACAGTCGCTTGAGTAACTTTGAAACCTTCCTGATTCAACTTCCCTGCCAGTTCTTCTTGCGTTTCTATTTCATAATGGTCAATCAGTTCTACAATCTTTGAATGCCTTGCATATTTCATAAATACCTCCAAGCAGTTTATACACCTAAATTCATTATGAATTATTTTACAGCAGTTTGCAAGTAACTTAAGTATTTATGATCTCAAGTGTTCGTGCGCCTGCTCGACTATCTGATCGGCGGAGGTGCTTATCTCGATACTGTCTACTGTTTCCTTTGTCACATAGGCTAAAAATTCAATGTTGCCGTTTGGTCCAGTTATGGGTGAATAATCAAGCATGACAATTGATAATCCCTGTTCTTTAAGCATCGTAAGAATAGTCACGATCACTTCCTTATGAACTGCCGCATCTCGTACGACTCCTTTTTTTCCGACCTGTTCCCGTCCTGCTTCAAATTGCGGCTTGATTAGGCACACCATTTTACAGGTATCGTTCATAAACGACAGGATTGCCGGTACGACAAGTTTAAGCGAAATAAAAGCGACATCGATAGAAACAAAATCGACTTTCTCAGGTACTTGCTCAGCACTAAGGTATCTGACATTGGTCCTTTCAAGGTTGACAACACGTTCGTCGGTTCTTAGCTTCCAATCCAATTGGCCATATCCTACATCGATCGAATAGACTTTACTTGCTCCGTTTTGAAGCATGCAATCTGTGAAGCCACCAGTAGACGCACCTACGTCCATGCAAATGGAATCCGTCAGTTCGATGTTGAATTTATGGATAGCCTTCTCTAGTTTTAGCCCACCTCGGCTAACATAGGGAATGGCGGCTCCTTTGACAAAAATCTCGCGTTCACTATCGATCTTCGTTCCCGGTTTGTCAAAACGTTGTCCGTCGACAAAAACAAGACCGGCCATCAGTGCGCGCTTTGCCTTCTCACGAGTTTCGTAATAACCCTTCTGCACCAGGAGTACATCTATTCTTTCTTTCATTCAAGCGTCTCCTTAATATAATGTGCGATACCTTGCGCATCGATTCCTAATTTGTTAAACAGTGTTTCGACATTCCCGTGAGTTACAAAATCATCCGGCATCCCCAAAGGATAGACATTCGACTTGACCTTGCTGCTCGAAAGCAGTAGGCTCAGATAACTTCCAAAACCACCGATAATCTGATTGTCTTCCACTGTGAAGATCGGCTTATCAACAGCCATTTTACTGATGAGACCTTCAAGGTCAAGGGGTTTGATCGTTTTAGGCGTGATTAGCCTGCCCGATAATCCATATTCCTTTAAAAGCTTGACGGCGTCCATCGCATAGTGGTGCATTCTTCCGATAGCGATAAGGTTAAAATCATCGCCTTCATTTTGATAGAACGGACTTAAATCACACTCCGCCCGACTCGCATCTTCGTAAGCGCCGCCTCTTGGGTAACGAATGGCAACAGGCCCGTCGATGTTCAAGCTCTCAGCAAGCATCTTACTTAGATCATTTGCGTCTGTAGGAGCGAAGATTGTCAGTGACGGCATGCTTAGCATAAATGACAGGTCGAACACACCATGATGGGTTTCGCCGTCATCGCCTACAAGCCCCGCCCTGTCCAGACAAAATGTGACAGGAAGCTTTTGGATACATACATCATGGATCATCTGGTCGTATCCTCTTTGCAAAAACGTGGAATACACGACAAAGAAGGGTCTCATACCGTTTCTGGCAAGACCGGCAGCGAAGGTCACCGCATGTTCCTCGGCTATTCCTACATCGAAAAAACGTTCCTTATGGACTGACATAAATTCGTTAAGACCGGTTCCGGCAGGCATTGCGGCTGTTACAGCGCAAATTCGCTTGTCCATGTTTGCAAGTTCCACAAGGCTTTCGCCAAACACGCTCGAAAAAGTCTTATCCGAACTCGTTTTTAAGGCTTTTCCTGTTTTTATGTCAAAAGCGCTGATACCATGAAAAAGATCCGGTTTCTCTTCGGAGTACCTATACCCTTTTCCTTTTTTTGTCTTTACGTGAATGATGACGGGGCCGTCTACCTTACGCGCATGTTGGAACATATCCTTTAGGGCATCTATATCGTGACCGTCGACAAGACCAAGATAGGTCAAACCAAGCTCCTCGAACAACATGCCTGGCACGATCATCTGCTTGAGTGATTCCTTGACTTTTGAAATCGACTTGATCATCGGTTTTCCAACCGCCGGCAACCTACCTATCAGCTGATGGACCTCATCCTTGACTTTAAAATAGTTTGGATTAGTCCTTACCTTCGTAAGGTACTTGGTCATTCCGCCTACGTTTTCAGAAATGGACATTTCATTATCATTCAAGATGATGATCAGTTTTGTTCCGTCATGGCCGATATGGTTCATAGCTTCATATGCCATGCCGCCTGTCAGAGCACCATCTCCGATGACAGCAACGACCTCATGCTTCTCGCCCTTGATATCTCTTGCTTTGGCAAGTCCCATCGCAGCCGAAAGGGAAGTTGATGCGTGCCCCGCTTCGAAGATATCGTGGTCAGATTCCTTACGTTTTGTGAATCCGCTCATGCCATCATATTGTCTAAGGGTTTTGAACCCTTCAAATCGACCTGTAAGTAGTTTATGCACATAAGCCTGATGGCTTACATCAAAAACAAACTGGTCGGTAGGGCTGTCAAAGGAAAGATGCATCGCAACCGTAAGTTCCACAACTCCTAAGTTTGATGCAAGATGTCCTCCGTTTTTGGCGACGGATTTCAGTATATAGTCTCTGATTTCAACAGAAAGTGCAATCAGTTCTTTTCGATCTAATGTCTTTATGTCACTTGGACAAGTTAATTTATTTAAATAATGGTACATAAGTGCTTTACCCCCTATGTTTTTTCTTCAGCCACTTAAAGGAAGCCATATACTTGATATCGTACATGACTGTAGCGACTAGATAGACTATTTCTTTTGAATGATTGATAGCAAGCTCCTTACCAATCGCTTTGCCGCCTACGGTTAGTCCCGCGGCAGTACTACTAAGCAATACATTGAACAAGCTCGATTGTGTGACTAGACCAAGCGATACCATTCTAAAAACAATGATGGCAACAGCAGTACCACTGATGATCCCTGCGATATCTCCGATCACATCATTCGAAAACGTTGCGACCAAGCTCGCTCGTTTTAGCATAACAAGGGCGAGAATAGCCTTTGGATTTTTTTTAGATGCCATCGCGTGAAATGGAGCGGGATCCGCCGTAGCAACGGCTACACCGACAATATCGAAAATGACACCGATAAAGATAATAACTAATAAAACAAAAAACGCAAAAATCACAGATGATTTTGAAAGCGTCGTCTGTGATGCGAAACTCATGAGGATAGATAAGGAAAAAGATAAGATGAAAATCTGAACTGCCAGTTTGATATGATATCTTTTCCCTTTTTTTAACTTCTTTTGTCCAGATACTGCCATTTAGCGCTCCTTAAAAATTGAAAAAGTAGTGGTAACGCAATGAGTAAATTTTACGGCTTAGGTCTTGTTGGATTTCCCATGAATACACTGTTCTGTCGCCAGATCAGCAGTTCCCTTTTAAGTATTCATCGCCAATGTCACCATTTGACGTACAAGATTGCCACTTAGTCCGCACTGCAATCCCCATTGCGCCTTAAAAAACAGTCTAGGAGTTTTCCTCGGCAACAACATACATCCCTAGCCTCTTTTGCAGAAGTGGTTTAGCGTCAAATTGCAAATTACGGATCCTTAATTTACAATCTTTAAAAAACCCGTCCACCAGTTCCACTCAAGGCAGGCTACACTGCACATAGCTTGGTTACCATATGCAGGTTAATCCTAAAGCCTTTACAGCAGAAGGTCTCCCGGACCGAGGGTCAACGCCCACATGCCTTTGTGGATCGCCCCCAAATCCTGATTCCCAGCTTAAACCCCTGACTGGGCGTCAGAAGCAAAAACAAGGAACTTCATCGATGTGCCCTTTGACGGATTTTTAGCCCCGCCTTCAGAATGCACCTTGCTGACTAGAATACTGCACCACTACAGATTACATCATAGTTTTAAATCATGATATTTGCAAGTACTATTCCAAGAATCGCACCGCCAAACACTTCAAAAGGCGTATGTCCTACAAGTTCCTTTAGTCTGTCGTGTTCAATCGGTTTGTGTTCGTATAAGTCGTCAATAATAGTATTGAGTATGATCGCCTGCTTGCCTACGGCTCTTCTGACACCGGAAGCATCGTACATGACAATCAAAGCGATAACAAATGATACGCCATAAAGTACTGAGTCAAAGCCCATCTTAAGTCCAACAGCCGTAGAAAGTCCCATGACCATGGAAGAGTGTGAGCTTGGCATTCCGCCTGATCCAATAAGTCGATACAAATTGAACCTGCGGTCGATGATCAAAGTCAGTATCACTTTCAATACTTGAGCGATCAGCCAACCCCAAAATGCAACTGCAAATACATCATTACTAAATAAATCATTAAAATATGTCACAATTAAACCCTCACTTAATGGTCTCTATCAAGAATAAAAGTAGCAAGACTATTCAGAAAATCAGCATCGTGGCCGAAAAGAATAATCGCATTCTTCGCTTTTGAAATGTGCTCAGCTGCAAGCTCCTTTGATCTTTCTAAACCAAATAGCGAAGGATAAGTACTTTTGTTGTTCTGCGTATCGCTTCCGATATCCTTACCCAGCTTCGCCTGGTCACCAGTGATATCGAGTATGTCATCTGTAATCTGAAAAGCCATCCCGATATGATACCCGTAACGCCTAAGCGATTCTACTTGCTCATCGCTCGCACCTGCAAGGTATGCACCTGCAACTAGTGAAGCGATTAAAAGTGCTGCGGTCTTGTTGGTATGGATATAATCAAGCACTTCAAATGGGACTTGCTTCCCTTCAGAAAGCATATCGACCACTTGACCACCGATCATTCCATTTACACCTGCGGCCTGAACGATACACTCCGTAGCCCTTAAGCTTGATGTTAACAGCACGCCGTTCATATTGGCAAAGAGCATTCTTTCAAACGCGGTATTTAACAGTCCGTCACCTGCCAAAATAGCTAGGGCTTCGCCGTATACCTTGTGGTTTGTCGGCTTGCCGCGTCTAAAATCGTCATTGTCCATTGCAGGTAGATCGTCATGAATAAGCGAATAGGTATGGATCATCTCAATTGCGATCGCATGCTCTATGGAACTATCAAAGCTGCCGCCACACATGTGGTTCGCCTCTATCAGAAGTACCGGCCTAAGTCGTTTACCACCCGCATCTAGACTGTATTTCATGGCCTCATAGATTTGCTTTTCGTAATCAGGCGGATTCAAAAAACAAGACTGTAAAGCACGTTCAAACTCTTTCTTCTTTTCATTCAATTGGTTCTTGAAATTCATGGTTATGCCTCCGAGTTTTCTAAATCCACTTCTTTGTCTCCCATAACCATTTTAACCTTTTGTTCAGCTTCATCAAGGATTTTTACACATTTCTCATAAAATCTTAACCCATCTTCAAAAGCTTTGATGGCATCATCAAGTGAGACGTCCTTACTTTCGACCAAAATTGAAGCTTTTTTAAGATCGGAATATGCTTCTTCAAAACTCACTTTTTTACTCATCTGACTCCTCCTTGACAACTTTTGCTTGTCTATGACCGTCCTTCATAACGACGGTCACAATTTTATTTAAAGAAAGCGATTCGATGGTATCGATCACCTTATGATGGTCTTTGATAATCGCGTATCCCTTTTCAAGAACACTATTTGGATTTTGATACCTAAGCGTGCCGGCAATGCTTTCCACATCTCTACGGGCATCCACTAGACGATTGGTCATCTTTTGCACATGCCTGTCATAATCATTGTCAAGACTGAGTTTTAGCTGATTGATGTGATTGGTCAGGGCACGTCCCAATCGCTGGGGTTGGTGGATGGATAGGTTCAGTTTCGCCTCATTCAAACGTGACTTAAGGCTTTTTCCCAACGTGTTCTTAGCTTCGTCCAATTGCCTCTTCAAAGTGGCTTTGGACTCGCTGATCAGCTCTGCCGCAGCTGTAGGGGTCGGCGCTCGTCTGTCCGCAACAAAATCGGCGATTGTAAAATCAACTTCATGACCCACAGCCGACATTACAGGAAGCCTTGAATCAAAAATGGCATCAGCGACAACTCGTTCGTTAAAGGCCCATAGCTCCTCGATTGAACCGCCCCCACGGGTGATTACAATCGCGTCTACGGATTTTTTTTTGTTGAAATATACAATCCCCTCTGCAATCGAATAAGGCGCATCAGAGCCTTGAACAGCGGACGGATAGACGACCACCTCGACCATGGGATTTCTTCTTCTAAGAACAGATAAAAAATCCTGTAGTGCTGCTCCAGTTGCAGACGTGACGACGCCGACGCGGGTCACATTTTCAATCGGTTGCTTTCTGGATTCTTCAAAATAACCCTCGGTCTTCAGAGTCTCTTTCAACTTTAAAAACCTCATATGTAAATCACCAGCGCCCTCTTCTTCAAGACTGTGAATCAGAAGCTGATAACGACCTTCTCTTTCATAAACCGTAATATGTCCTCGTGCGATGACGCTCGAGCCTTCTGTAGGTGAAAACAAAACATGGTCAAAGGATGACTTAAACATGACGCATGGTATTTTTCCGGTCTCATCCTTCAAATTGAAATAGGCGTGTCCGCTCGAATGCAATTTGAAATTAGATATCTCACCACGTACAGAAAGGGCGTTCAAAATCGGATCACCCTCTAAAAGCCTATTGATATAGCGATTGATCTCACTAACACTATATGTTTTAATTCGCATTAAAGCATCCTTTCGCGTCAAGCCTACTAGGATACGCCTTATCTTTTCACACATCCATGATAACACGCTTCAATAACATTCTCGATCAACATGGCAATCGTCATTGGACCGACGCCACCTGGTACAGGCGTGACCGCATAAGCCTTATCCATGACAGACTCAGTGTCTACATCCCCAAGGAGTTGACCGTCCTTGACATTGATTCCTGCATCGATGATGATCGCGTTTTCTTTGACCATGTCTGCGGTAACAAGGTGTGCCACACCTGCTCCGGCCATGATCACATCTGCTCTCTTTGTATATTCACTCAAATTCTTAGTACGCGAATGACAAACGGTAACAGTCATGTTCTCATTCAGAAGAATATCCGCTATCGGTTTTCCGACAACGTGTGACCGTCCGATGACAACCGCGTCAAGACCTACAAGATCGATATCCACTTCTTTTAGTAAACGGTGCATGCTTTTAGGCGTACATGGCACATAGCAATCATTGGTAGCATAAAACTTACCGATGTTCGCCGAACCCGCAGAGTCCACATCCTTGTTCGGCGAAATAGATTCGCGAACCCTAAGCGTATCGATTCCTTTTGGCATTGGAAACTGAACAATGATGCCACAATACGTGCAATCTTCATTTAGCTCTTCAATCTTGTCTATCACCGTATCCGTATCGACTTCCGATTCAAACTCGAAAACATCTGCACGAATACCGATCCACTCGCACTTTTGCTTTATCATATTCACATACATTTTAGAAGACTTGTCGTCTCCAGCCATCAATATGGCTACACCTGGTTTAAAATGCTTTTTATCCTCAAGCTTATCGATCTTATTTTTTAACTCTTCATAAACCTTTTCTGCAACTTTATTGCCGTCAATGATGATTGCCATAACTCCCTCCTACTTACAACGAATGACCAAGAAATAATCTCTCAGCCAGTTTAGCAGTACCAAACGCATTGTCAGACGCATACTTAGCATCAGAAAAGATCAAGTTGATTCCCTTGAGTTTTTTATCGCTTTGCAGCAACATCTTAAGGGTGCTACTAGCGGCAACGCCACCAGCAAGCAATATCGTATGAATCCCAGTCTGGTCTACAGCATGCAAAATCATCTTACGTAAAATACTTTCTATTCCACAAAACAAATTAAAATAAACGTAGTCTTCTTGTCCCTTATGGCTATTCAGTAACTCAGAATAAAAATTCTCATAGCCTGATAAGTTAAAGTGCTTTGCCATTCTAAACGATGGCATTTCTTTAAGCAGCGGTCCGTTTATTGACCGTTTATCCATTTCCGCGCCACACGGAAACGCTAGACCAGCACGAACGCCAATACGGTCGACCAATTGACCGATACTGATATCTGCTGTTTCAGACAACAAAACTAACTGAGGTCTGTTTTCATGATAGGTAACATGATGTACTTCTGTCGTCCCACCTGAAAGATGAATGAAATTGAATTCCTTTTCTGTGAGCCCTGATGTAGAAGTAGCGGCTTCCAAATGACCTTCCTGATGGGATAAGTCATATTTCTCGCACAACAAGCAACCTTGTATGGTTGAAGCGATGATATTGCCTGCATTAAAAACAGGCATATACGATCCTTCAACCGGTCTGGGTTTTGTCGATACACCTATCGCTTTTATTTTTGCTGAATGAACCGGTAATACGTTCATCACCCATTCATGCAGCACTTGCATATGTTGATAAAAGGCATCGGATTGTCTAATTCCCTTTTGTCCTTCTTTGACCTTGATGAGCTGTCTGGTTTCATCAACGATTCCATTCTCATCGATAAGACAGATGGACGTCGTGTAATTACTGGTATCGATCCCTAAAATCATTCCGCGAAACTTTTCAGAAGTCCGTTTATGAATTTTGGAGAATCGTCATCACCATAGACTTTTGCCAATTCGACAGCTTCGTTGATCGCTACTTTGAATGGAACATCGTCCAGGTACTTGATCTCAGTAACGGCCAATCGAATGCATGCAAGATCGGTCTTGCCGATTCTATCAAGCGTCCAATCCCTTAGTACGTCTACAATCGATTGATTGATTGCTTCCCTATTTGTCAAAAAAGCATCTACAACACTTTTTTGATACTCATTTAGCGTCTCTTTTGTTTCAGATGAGATAACAAACTCATCTAGCATATCCATTTGATAAAAGAGCTCCATGACTCTAATTCGTTCTTGTCGTCTACTCATTCTATCCTCCGAATACTTCTGTGGCTGGTTCTGTCTTTTGTTCGGGAATATTAACACCAACTACGTGAACATTCACCATTTTCACAGTAAGACCTGTCATCGTTTCAACAGATTGTTTTACCGATTCTTGAATATGCCATGAAACTTCAGGAATTTTCATTCCAAAGTCTACAATGATATTCAAGTCAAGTTCAACTGTCTTCTCTTCTGTATTTACTCTGACCCCTTTTGCAAGGTTCTTTCGTCCGAACATTTCTGCAATATCGCCAGCGATACCGCCTGATAGTCCGTTGACACCTTCAATTTCACTAGCTGCAATATTTGCGATAGTGCCGACAACGTCGTTAGAAATCTTCACTTCACCGAATTCCATTGACTCCAATTGATTCGAATCAGTCATACATTTACCTCCAAGTTCTATCGAGATTATAGCAGATTGTGGCGTTAACTCCAATACAATCTCAGTATATTTACGAATAATTATTAATTTGTTGTGTGTAATGTTCGTGTTTATAGGGTGTAAAGTTCATTAAATATGATAAAACCAGCTAACTCAACGAGGTTAACGTCAAGTCAACTGGTTCTTAGGCGTCACCTATGACGAATTACTTAAAACACTTAAATCTAAATCTCTTCTTCTTCTTCTTCCTCGTCCAAATCAACAGCACAGCAATCGCATGCATTTGAAACATCGATTTGAGCGTCACAAGTAGGACAAGTAATTAAAGTTTCACAGAATTCCTCATCACAGAAACATGGATCATCAATTAAAATTGTCTCGCCACATTCTGGGCAAGTAATTTCGTCGTAGTCATCCTCATCATATGAGTCAAACTCGTCATCTTCATAAAAATCGTCTTCTAAATCCGCAAGATCTTCATCTAATGCTTCGACATACTCATCGATTTCATCTACATCGTCATTGATGTCATTGATAGCCTCAGCAAGTTCGTCCATCACATCGATCATTGCCAAAAGCAATTTGCCCTTTTTAGAATCGTCAATCCCTAGTCCTTCAGCTAATCCTTTTAGATAAGATACACTTTCATACAAATGGTTCATAGTAGCCTCCTTGTGGATTACGAGTGGTAGTCACTAAACACGTGAAAGGTAATCACCAGTTCTCGTGTCGATTTTTACTTTGTCGCCTTCGTTCACAAATAGTGGCACGTTAATCACAGCACCAGTCTCCACTTTAGCTTTTTTAGTAATGTTATTTGCAGAATCACCTTTGATACCTGGCTCAGCTTCAACAACAACAAGCTCAACAAAGTTTGGCGCTTCAACAGAAAAACATTTACCTTTATAAAACTTAAGTGTAGCGTTATCATTCTCTTTGATGTAGATAATCGCATCCTCTACCTGTTCACTGGTCAATGGTATTTGATCATATGTTTCATTATCCATAAAGTAATAAAGATCACCATCAGCGTACAAATATTGCATGTTTTTAGTCTCAACATGAGCCTTAGGGAATTTTTCGTTCGGGTTGAACGCTTCTTCTCTAATAGAACCGTTGACTAAATTCTTGTATTTTGTGCGTACGAAAGCCGCACCTTTTCCAGGTTTAACGTGTTGAAAATCAACAATAACATATGGTTGTCCGTTAATTTCAAACGTTACGCCTTTCCTAAAATCACCTGCAGAAATCATTTGTCATACCTCCAAAGTATTATTAACAATTCATTATATCAAGGTTCATTGTAAAAATCCAGTTCTACTGTTGAGTTTCTTCGTTTTTTACACTTGTGGAGGTATCATGACGTGGTGACTTCGACACGATATTGATGGCATCGATTAACGCTTTCATAATATCAGCTTCAAATTGAATTCTCATTTCTTCAATTTTCGACCATGTTTCACCGGCATCTGTGACGGTGTAATGAGGCTTTAAATGATTAAGTGCGATGGCCTTGATGTCAAGAATGCACATTTCGCATACGCAAATATCAGGAAAAGCTTTTAAAAGATTGGGCATAATGTGATCTACAGCGATTTCCATATAGTTTTTTAAATGCATGAACTCACCTCTCTTTTTCTGATTATACACTTTATCGACCGCTTAAAAACATTTTTATCTATAACAAGATGATAGAAATATAAAAATCAAGTATGGCCTGGTTGAAAACCCAAACGATACCGGCAGCAATACAAATAAACGGACCAAACGGCAGAATCGTCTTAAGATGTACGGTTTTTTTTATCAGCATATAAGGAATTAAGATGATCGCCGATACATAAAAAGGCATTAAAGCGGCTAAAACTATAGCTGACTTTCCAACAACGATTCCGATCGCCCCCATTAATAGCACATCGCCAAACCCAAAAACTTCCTTCTTGTAAATTAGTCTGGCCGCCAAGTAGATGAACAGATACAGCAGGAATCCGATTAGTGCTCCAAGGACCATGTCGCCGATATTCATTTTAAGTAAAAAAATCAGCAAAATATGAAACAAGGAGAAGCCAAGTAAGACCAGATCGTAAATATAGCTGGTTACCGCATCGATATAGGCTACCGACAGCAACATTGCAAAAAAGCTCGCAACCAGAACCTTCATTCCAAATGGTTCGTTCACTGTAATGATCAGAGTGGCAAAAGCACATAAAATGTGTACTAGCCACAGTAAAAATAACTGTGGCTTAGTATCAAAAGCAGTTTTAAGTTCATCATCACTTCTAGTAATTCGTAAAATCAATTGCATGCTAACCGTATAGAAGAACAGGCAAACAAGAATAGTCATTGCAAATGCAGCTGTTGACTGTGCAATCATTTTATCATCTCGTTTAGCGCATAGATCACTTCAGCGCGTTGAATGGTTCCGTTCTTATTGGTTAAGTATGGACTACGAGTATATTTCTCGTAGAGCATCTTCGATGCAAGTTCATTATAGGAGAAGTTAGTCAGCAGCATGCTACCGATCACTTTTTCCACATCCTTATACGTAATCAGCTGATTCGGATTAAACTTGTCATTACTATCCAAGAACATATAACGGGTAGCCAACACATAATCGACAGCCGTCTTATAACTACCTAACTGATCTGAATCGGCAATGGTATAGGTTACATTCGGTTTAGCGACTCTGTATGACATCGTTCTATAAAGTAAATCAGCAAACTCAAGTTTTGTCATCGCCGAAGTAGGCCTAAATATAGACGTCTCAGCTATGTGTCCCCTTCTAATGCTTGTAATGATATCGTTTCTGGCCCAACTGAAGGCAATGTCCGACGGAACTTTATACGAGTTGTCGATAAAGAGCGCATAGCTGCCGCCTTTATATTTTCCTGTCGGTAGTTCGATAGATACAGAATCAAAGCCGATTTTAGTCGGTACATAAACCCAGCGGTCGTTCAACCACTGATAGACACCGACACGTTCTGATCCCGAATAGTAAAAGTTAAGTGTCGAAGGTTGATAGAGACTCATTGAACCAGATGTATTTGCAATACTTACCACATACATATGGCTGACAGGCTCATAAGATCCCTTGCTATCGCCAAAAGTGTTCTGCTTTCTATGAAGACCAACATAGGTATCTTCATAAATCGAACCTAACGGAAACTCAAGCCAAGCCCTGTTCTGGCTTTCTGAAGTAGTCGCTCCGCTTATCGTGTGGCTTACAAACCTATCAAATACGATGGTGCTTTCAAACATCGAAACCATCTGGTAGTTGGCATTTTTTAATTCCATTTCTTTGTTAGAAGCTTGAAAATGAGCAGTATAGGCTTGCTTATAAGCTTCTGTAAAACCGTTGATAAATGCAAGTTCATAATCATCGGTTTCTCTGTCCAAATTATACCTAGTGCTTAATGATTCATATTTCGTAAATGAATTGAACGCACGTTTCCAATCGTTTGATAAGTCCTTGATCAAATCAATGGATGCGGCAGCCTCACCTTCAGGTTTTCCTACCGTCTGTCCGTCTTCAGTTGCGGATTCGATCAGCATCAAATGTTGAGCGGTATTGGCGCTTCTATATGCCTTATTATAGGCAATTTCGTATTCAATCCTGTATGCGGATAAAAACGAATTCTGGTAGCTTGTATTGTCATAACCCAGTCTATAGTTGACTACCGTGGTTTCTGACTTAGGATAATTCCTTGACCACGAACTCGATAATCCGTTATGGTAATCCTTAAGTCCTGCTCGCTCACCGTCTAGCGTACCAAATGTCGTACCGTCAGTTGTGCCTTCAGATTGTGACATTCCACCGGCGGTAGTCGCAAATGCCAAAGAAGAGCAGCATAGGATCATCACAAGCAGTAGCGATAATAATTTTCTAAAAGTAGATTCCATGTTTCTCCCCCTCTCAGTTTGGAAGCACCAAACGTAAGTCGTCGATTAGTAACGTTCCTGTCAGCTTTTGGTCAATACCTTCGCCAGTAAATGTGATACGTTGCACCATAAACGGCAAACTCACTTCGCTAGGAATCCCTGCATATACAAAGTTCCACGACGACGGCTCGGACATATCTGAAAACAAAAGTTCAAAAGATTTTCCGGAAGAATCAATAATCACAGCACCTAAGGTGTGTGAATACAAATCTTCAGAAAACACATTCATTCTTAGCATGTTGCCGTACTCTTTGACCATAACAGACTGTTCTTCAAACACAAGATTCGCAACATTCTTGTCCGACGGACCTCTAAATACGTAGTCGACCTTCACGCTGTTGCCTCCAGTCATCGACACCGCAACCCTTGCAGCTGTACCTACCGTATCAGCGCTGTCTCCTGTGAAGAAGAAGTTGTACTTATCAAAACTTGTAAGAAGTTTGGTTTCCTCACTTAAGGCGATCCCATCTTCTGTAGTAATCCCTGTATTGATAACCGTTCCATCATCCAACACTATTTCATCCGCATTACCCGTGCCTGTATCGCCCACTGCGACTTCTGTCACAACGAAGGATTTATACGGACTAAAGACATCAGAAACAGAATCCCTAGATGAGGCTACATCAAAAAGGCCTGCAGTCATATCCCCGGCAGCTTGAGCAAGTACTGGCAGCCCATGTACATTCACAGCTACAACACCGCTTAAATTCCCGCCGGTATCGCTTGTGACATTCACACTCTCAACCACGAGCAACTTGGGGTAGTGATACAGATTAAGTAAGAATGCTTCTAAATCAGCATAAGTACCTTCATACTTGATCAGTGCCGTCACGCGGTCTACGATCTTTTCTTCTGCACTTTTCTTATCTTTTAACTGCTCTTCATATACCGAGGCGAATTCCGTACTGATCGCTGAAAGCAGTTCCTTCAGCGAGAAGTTCTCATCGATAAACGAAATCGCATCTACAGACAGATTAGATTCATCCGCAATCTCGGTGAGCGTTACGATCATTGCTTCCTGGTAAAAATCACCGTAGTATCTCATCGAAAGCAAATCGAGTGTTTCCTCACCCTGCTTAATTGACGCGTCCAAGGTCGCTTCTGTTGCGATTCTTGACTTTGTAGCATCCAATACGGATTGCTGCGTTGCAAGTTCTTCCCTAGCGCTTACAATCGCCTCTTCTTTTGGTACGAATATAAAAAAGTAATATCCAGCAACTATGAGTACGATGACCAGTATGATCAACAAGTTGCGATCGCGTTTGCTAATTTGCATTTGGCACCTCCAGCTGCAGATTGGCAGTTACAGTGAATGAATAATTGCCTTGTGTTTCAGACATAGCCGGCGCAAAAATTTCATTAAAAATTTCTAGAGACCTAAGCTGATGCTGAAAGAGTGCGACTGAGTCATAAGAATCCGAGTAACCGGATATGACAACCATGTTGTCGGCAATCGCCATGGAGTTAACATAAACAGACTCAGGTACCTGAGAATTTATCTTATCGAACAGGATAATATCGACATTGTTAGTAGTGACGATCACACCGTCGAGTATCACAAGCTCAAAGACGGCTTCTTGGAGCATTTGGGTTACCTTTTCTTTTTCAATAACCCTATTAAGCGGAGAATTGATCTTATCAGACGCTAGCTCGGTCTTAATGCTGTCAATATCACTTTTCACCGCATTATGTTCAAAATTCATTACAACTTGAATTGTCACAAGCACTGCTATCAAAATTGCAAAAAGGATAAACCATACTACTCGCAATCCACTAGGACTATCAGAGGTTTCGAGATAAGGTTCAAAAAAATTGAAATCTGCCATTTGCTCCTCCTAGTTTCTTATCAAAGCGCCAAACACGTTGATGTAGTTAAGTGGTGACTCATTTACTGTTTTTAAGGTTATAAAATCCTGCTTTGTAGGATCGAAAAGACCACAGGGCATGTCCAATTTTTCTTGAACGATTTTGTCAAAATCTTTACATAAGGCAGTACCGCCATATACCAATACTTGGTTGATTTCATTTTCAACAGACCGACTCAAGTAAAACTTAAATACCTTATCTACTTCTTCAAGGCAAGAATGGATATATTCCAGATGATTGAATATAGTATAGGAGTAAGCCGATTTGAATTCCACCTCTTCTTCAGAAATCTCACCTAATGAATGGGCATGTTTTAAATTATTAAAAGCATCATATGCCTTTTTAATTGCAATAAGACTCTCATCCTTAAACTTCATGCGTTGCTCTTCCGCTTCCGATAACTCGATATCTGATTGGGAAGCATTTTGCTGATCCACTTCATAGGTACCCATCTTGATAATACGTGTCAATCGATTGACACCTTTTTCAAAAATATTGACATCGATTCTCTGATAACCGAAATCAACGTAGGCGACCGTATTAAAGCGTTTGACGCTACTTGATTGCTCGTACACCTCTACAAGCTTGCTAAGGGCGTTTGTGTGCACATCCATCGCGATAGGGTCCAATCCACAAGCTTTCATCAAATCGAAATGCTGTTTGGCCATATCTTTTGGCATCGCACCAAGTAATATGGTATTCATTTCTTTTTCATTGACAATTTCTTCGCCAAGTATTTTATACTGTAAAACGTAATTATTCACGTCGATAGGTAAATACTGACCGACTTCATATGTAATCATATCGATAAAATCGCTTTTATCCACTTTAGGTACAACCATCTCACGCTTTAATATTTCAGAGCTTTCAATGGTGAGTACCACTTTCTTTTCAGTAATCTTGTTATGCTTGATCCCGTTTCTCAAGGTTTGCTCCAGCACTTCAAAATTCTTAATCATCCCGTTTTCATACACATCCGGTGGCAATTTTTCAGAATACGCCCCCTGGACTTTTAGCTTTCCATTAGCAAAGATACCAACAGCATACTTTATCGTATGTCCGCCGATATCGATCGCTAAATAGGTTTGTGGCTTTTTACTCTTTTTCGACATCGAACTTCCCCCTTCGTTTTTGTTTCGCCATTACTTCAAAATATTTTCCCTATCCGTCGCATACTCAAGCAAAGTTTCTCTATCTATGATATTCGTTTTATATAGTTGCTTCAAATTATCATCAAAAGTCTGCATTCCTGATCTTTGGCCAGTTTGAATAAAGGTGTGTAATTGGTGTACTTTGTTTTCACGCATCAAGTTTCTTATCGCCGGGGTTACAATCATGCTTTCAACAGACGCTATGCGGCCAGTTCCGTTTTTTCGCGGTACCAGACGCTGTGAAAATACTGCCATCAGCGAATTTGCAAGTTGCACCCTGATTTGCTGCTGATGGGTTGAAGGAAACACATCAATCATCCGCTCAATGGTCTGATAAGTGTTTCTCGTGTGTAAGGTTCCAAGAACCAGATGACCCGTCTCTGCAGCTGTAACTGCAGTCGAAATAGTCTCTAAGTCCCTCATCTCTCCGACCATGATAATATCAGGGTCCTGCCTTAATCCAGCTCGTAAAGCATCAGAGAATGTTTCACAGTCCCTGCCTACCTCGCGCTGTGTGATAATACTTTGCTTGTTCTTATGTATATACTCGATAGGATCCTCAATGGTTAAGATATGTTTTTTACTTCTTGAATTGATCGCATCAATGATCGCAGCAATGGTCGTTGACTTACCACAACCGGTGGGTCCTGTGACTATAATAAGCCCAGCGTTATAATTGCTAACTTTAGCTATCGATTCAGGTAGATCGAGTTCTTCTATCGTTGGAATGTCTTCAGTGATTATTCTACACGCAAGCCCGATTTTGCTGCTGTATCTAAAAATATTTATACGATAGGCACTATGATTATCAATTCGGTAAGAAACATCAAGTTGCCCCTTGTTCTCGAACTCAGTATATTTATATGAAGGAATCACATGTTTAGCAAAAGCATGCGTTTGATCCGCGCTTAAAACGTCATCGCTCGCAGGAATCAACTCCCCATCAATTCTTATAGTTACCGGATTCCCAACCGCTAAATGCACATCCGACGCGCCTTTATCAGCAGCGCTTTTTAAAATACTATCGATTGTCATGATATCTCCTTAGATGTATTGAATCTATTATTTTAAATATTTAACTGCCAGTTGATCATCAGTTACCGGAATCTGACTGGCTCCGCTAATCGTCAAATTGTTTAGTAATATCTCTGATTCCAATGAGTAAGTTTCATTGTTCAGCGTCTGTGAGATGCTCAGTTTTAACGTAGATCCATTCACCCTCGAAAAATAAGACGATGTAAGTGTGTCGTCCACATATGATCCAGAAGAACTAGTAACATACCCTATTGAAGGTGTTGTCGTATACTCATAAAACTTAACAGATCCATCACCTGAGATAATCGCATAATTATAAGCTGTATTCACGTCGATCTCATCTAGTGCTTTATCTATCTCAATCAACTCAAGTTCAGAGCAATTTCTCAGTTCCTTCGTCGCTTTAAGCAGAATCAGCCTTGTATCCGACTGCACATCGAACCGGTCAGTCGTTTTAAAAAACATCTTCTGTTCAAAATTAAAAAAAGAAAACACCGCTGTCACGACAATCGATAAGATAGCAATTACGACGATCAGTTCAATTAAAGTTAAGCCCTTAGTACGTGAATGTCTCATATCAATCTCCAAACGGTACAAATACAGTGAATGTCACAAAATCATTATTGTCATTGTAAAAAACTGCGATATCTACGTTACAGCCGGTGACTGTTAATAATGTCGACTCCATTACGTTGAAGTTGATTGGTTTGCTTTCATATAATGAAACATCCCCTGACTCACTTCCATATCCTTTTGAGCTTAAGTAGCTTTCAATACCAGATTCCGAAGTAAACGTGGTAGCAAACAGACTATCAGTGATCGTTTGAGTAATGTGTGTCGCATCAGTTCTATGACCTTCGTTAATCATATTAGTAAAACTAAAACTAAATAGTGTCAAGAACGAGACAATTATGATACTTAATATCGCGATAGCAACAATCAGTTCAATTAGTGTAAAACCTTTGATTTTATTCATTTTTTCACCTAGTAATCTGTATACTTGTTTTTTTGCATAACTATTAGTATATCTTCAAAAATAAAATCATCATCATTTGGTGGTATATAAGTAACACTTGGATGACTTTTACCAACAAAGCTGTCACAAATAATTCCACCTTCGATAAATGTCTTATCTGTATTAATCTGAACAAATGAAGCTGGTCCAATTATATACCCTTTCATCGCTTGACCTGCGGATGATTCAAATCTACCATCAGGGTTGAACAGATTTACTGTATCAGATGGATCTGGTGTTCCAAGAAAAATAAACAAATCATTTGGATCAGTTTCCTCACCTGCCGCATCTTTAACATGTAAATTAACACTACCACTCGTCTGGATGACCATGCTATTTTTAATAAACAATCTTACTTGACCTAAAAAGATGACCTCACCTTTCACTTCAAAATTATCCATTATTATATTGGTTATATTACCCTCGCTACCTAAATAAAGTGTCCCACCATTATTAACAGTGACCGACTTGTCATTTTGATTCAATGGATCTGATGAAGAATAATAGATGTTATTCGAATCAATGGTTAGAAAGTCTCCGTTCTTAACAGTGATTTCAGTTTCAACCGTAAATGGTGTTGGTATAGTAAATGGGTTGATTGTCATTTTTTGATTTTCATGTACAATCGCTTGATCATAATCCGCAGGAGCTAGAATGGTACTACCAGATTGTAGCGGACCTTCCAAATTTAAATTTTCCAAATCAAGCGCTTCATTTGAATAAATCACATTACCCAAAAAATCAATAGGATTATCAAGTACATTCAACTTAAGATTAAGAGACTCTGTGTTACCATTCACCCGACCAACACTACTTAACTCAACAGTCGTATCGATTGAACCCGAAAGAACCACTTCAAATGTTCCACTACCTAAATTTCCACTTAATACAGTGCCATTTGTAATTAAGTCTGTCACCTGATCTGGGTCATCAGTAAGCATTTTTGCCACGACCTCTAGACCAGATTTTGCAATAGCATAACTGTTGATTTCATCTTTAACTTCTAACGATAGGTTTGTTTCAGCTAAAGTTAAGGATAATAACGAAACTGACAATATCGATAATACAACTAAAACGATTATAACTAATACAAGTACCATACCCTTATTTTTACTCATTGATTCTTTATTCATAACCAAACCTCCTTAAGTAGGTTTAATCAAAGCACCTTACATTCACGAATTTTAGTATATATATATATATTATAACTTATTGACATGTATCTGTGTATATTTTCGATAATTTTTTACAATTTACCCATATGACGATATCGCTAAGCAAATCCTGTGTTTTTAGTGCAAAAACAAAAAAGTTGCAGTAACTGCAACTTTTGATTTTATCGACTTTCAACACTAACGAGACTTTTGGCTTTTAAAATGGAATAAACAACTTCATGGTCGACCGTTTCTCATGTTTTGAGTAAAAAACAACAACAGTCAATCTCACTCCATCAACACCTATTACTTGATCAGGCGTCACATTGTAGTTGACCGGTTTATTTACATATACCTCAACATCTGCTTCATTTGATTCTATACCGTGCCCCTGCAAACTAAAATAGCTCTCAATTTCGCTTTCGCTCGTATAATTACCAGAAGAAACACCATCAACAATCGACTGTGCCTTATAGCTTGCGCCTGTTCTGGATCCATTACTAGCAATATTGGTAAATGAAAATGCAAACAAATTTAAAAATCCAATCATTATAATACTAAGAATCGCCATCGCTAGAATCACTTCCACAAGAGTCATCCCATTTTTTTTCTTACTCATAGAATCACTCTCCCTAGTCCGAATACTTAGATTTTGCGTAGTTGTACTGTTTGACAACCGTAGTGGTTACTACAATACCATTTTCTGTCTCTGTAGTAGTGGTAGTGAATGATTCACCAAACACGTCCAAAAAATTAAAATCTACAATGTCGGCAACGTCAAATTCAGAATTTGCCTTATCAATATATTTATGTGCAATAAATCTCGCTTTGTTTTGACTGTGTTTTGTTTGAGTGGTCAACTCAGCTTCAGGTGCATAAATAAAGCCTCTGAATACGCCTTTAATATCAACGATGCCGCTATTAGCCTCTGTACCAACAAAAACAAACAGTTGGCTAGGTGAATTGTATATGTTCACTTCCGATTGAGTCGGTACATTAAAAGTATTTGTATATAAAACTACTTTCCCTTTTCCTTCTATGATGAGATTACTGTTATTCTTCAGATCCAAGTCATCAATTCTAACATATATTATATTATTAACATCACTACCAGTTTTGAAAGTTAGTGACTCTTGATTATACCCTGTGTAATAGCCACTTTCAGTAATTTGGGACACAAACGGTTTAGTAACACCTAAATCAGGGATAGAATGCATCGTATAATCTATGCCACCAGTTTTCAAACCAGCAGGAGCACTTTTATGAATTTTAGGTGTGGTATGTGAGTAAATACTATACTTAAATAAATCCACTGGAATACTTGTTGTTTTTGTAGTTTTAAGAATTGTTGTTGGTTCCTCTTGCGTAACAGTTAACTCACTTTCTGCAACTGCTACATCCAAGTAAAGTGTTTGATTACCAGAACTTGATTTTAATTTTATTTTCGACGCATCCTTCGCAACCACTTCAACAACTGCATTGCTACCAGAATCCATAAAATTCGCACTATCAATTAACTTGTCACCAACAAGTATTGAATTGAACTCGCTTTCCGTTTGCGTTTTAAGTTCTAAAAACTTTCCGGCAGTGTTAAGCGCCGACTTGGCAATGTTGTGCTCCTCTATAATTAAATCGTTTTGTATTGTAAACTTGTGATCAGCATGACTTGCAGTTAACACGCTGACACCTAAGATTGACAACACCGCCATGACAATTAGCACCCAAGCTAAAGCCATGCCTCTTTCTGATTTGATGCTAATCATATTTCCCCCTAAATCGAATTGATCTGTTAATTCCATCTTATACTTTTACCTTGCTTAAGCCTAAATGTTACTGTGTTTTTCTTATAGGACTTTAGACTTATTAACTATAACAAATTATGATAGCGAACGCAATGATTTGTACTGATAACCATGATTTTGGGAGCACTATTTTGCGATACAATCACTACGTTAAGGGAGATAAGCGCTTCTGAGGAAGAACCTAAGAATGGTACAGATTATGACGTTTCCATTGGCGCTCTATTGAACAAACCAACTATTTCCCTTAGCCTGTAATCTACCAACGGGTTGCCACCTCTATCCATCTTTTTATTACAGTTGATATCGGTCTCTACTTCTGTGCTTTTTTTATCTGTCTTTAAGCAAGGTACGTAAATACCGGATTTTCCTTAATATTTATATATGTGCTTGCAGGGCTTTCGATTTGGAGATACGACCTCATCACCACTCCTCAGTACGCTGAGGCTAGGAGCATGCTCGAGTAACTGCAATCATCCATGACGAAAATCTTCTCTGAGATAGATAGTGCTATTACCTCTATGTCCAGTGCGTATGCCGCTTCTCTCACTGGCACTTCTTTGCTATGTTTATTCCGAGCCTCCTCTGACCATCGCCTGAGTCAAGTTCTTGGTCTTCGAATACTTGCAGGTAATCAAATTCTTGACCTTCTCACCTTGCCTGATCAATTAGTCATCACAACACATCTTTGCAAGCGACTTGCGATCTGTTCCTTCACGGTATTCATCAAGTAACCGTCTCTTGATGTAATCCTTTGAATAGATTCTTGTTGGAATAACCACTTGCAGCCCTTAAAAAGCATGTAAACCTGCAGTGTTGTTTCAGTACCTAGATTCTCTGCAAAGTCTTTGTATATGCCACTTAGGTGTTCTATCTTATAGTCTTTGATAACACCACATCCTAAACTTCATCAACCGATAGCATGGTTTTCTTGTGTGTCATGATTATCTTGTCATCCTTTTGATCCATCCTGTAATGCTTTAGATCGTCCTTCGTTACAGCTAGTCCAACAAGTGCAGATATCAGTAGTGGCCAAAATAGTATTTCAAAGAAGAACCCAGCTTCTGAGCGTTTACGCCATTTCTCTTTGCTTCTGCATTTGGTCAGTTCTTTAGCAACCGTCTCCGCTAAAGAGCCTTCTAGTATGATTCTGCCATACTATTCTGTAACCGCTTCAGATAGACTCTTTTCATTGTTTACTATTGTCGTCTTGTTCAGATTATAGCTTTTTATCATCGTCGGCCTCCTTGGTTTAAGTCTATAATACCGTTATACAACGGATATTCTTGTGCATCATTCCTGAAATAATGCAGTGTATAGTTCCGTTTAATATTCACTGGCCAGTAGATACGTAATGACTTCTCCCTCTAAGCCATAATCATCAGAAATGATGTATACTTTTTCAGTGATTGCTGTATCAGTAACAAATTCAGTCGTTGTTGAGTATGGTGGCTCTTCCCGAGAGTGTGCGATGGCCTGCATGCTAAAAAAATCAGCAGTATCTACGCTCAGTTCAAATACCTGTAAATAGTCAACTTCATTACCGATATTTTCTGATTGGTTAACAAACACTTCAACCATTGCTTCAACCACTTGCTGGATATGGACCGGTATTCTGTCGGCAAAGCCTCTTGTCATAAATGTTCATCCTCTGAATGTACTCATATTTTTCCTCCAAAAAAACAAAAATAGAGAAGGCATCTGCCCTCTCCGCTTATGTGGTTGACTGTAACATGAACTGCTACAGCCTCTGTACAAGTTAATAATATATTAATGAACTCTATGTATTACAGGACAAGTCCTCTCAGCCCCTTTTTAACCGTTTTTATCGACCGTATCGACATGAGATGCTTGGCTAGAAAAAATCGAAGCTCACTAAAGTTTTTAAATTCTGCTGCCAGTTCTAAGACTATTTCAGTTAGCACGTAAAAATCATATATCTTTATCAGGATTATAATCACTTTCTAAAATAAAGATTTACAAATTAGATAGTAATTATGCTGTTATCGATTTCCTGCGACAATTCTTTGCAAAATACTGCTTTTGTTTTGGGCAACATAAAAGTTTTCATATATTAGCAAAACCGACAAAAGAGCCAACCCGTTTGGATTGGCAGCCTTAAGTGATATTTTTTGATTTTTGCTTATGGTATTTTGGGAAAATATTGTTATCACTAGAGACTTGCCCTTTTTCCACTATTCTTATTTTTTGTAGTGAACCTGATCTACAACCTTCCCTGTTTCTAACTTCTGAATCGTCAGTTTCGATAAAAAAAACCGCCATACTGACGATTCTATTTGCACTAACTATATAGTGATAATCAAAACTAATCCAAAGTTCAAAGCGGACTAGTAGATTTTATCTACTAACCCGCCTTTAGTTTTTATTATTTTTGCTCTTTACCAACATCAGTATACAAAGAACCAAAAGTGTCGATGCACTAGTCATGCACGACTCACTTGATTAGCTAAGTATTGAACACATACGAATTGCACCTGTGACTAAACTTGTTGTGACCATCATTAATCCGGAGTAATTACACCTGTAGCTGAATTAATTATAGGAGGTGTTACAGCGCCAGTTGCTGCATCTACTTCCCACGTAAAGGAGTGATTTATATTATTTGCAACTTTAAAAGTTGCATTTGAATCTATTAGCGACAATCCAGAGATTAAACCAGTAGTTTCAGCAGATGTAATTGTAACATCTGCTGTTATTGTTCCGTTAGCAACACCAATTGCTACAGCTCTTGAAATCACATCATAAGTCTGTTTGTCAGCATTAATTTTTGCAGTTGTTGTGAATCCTCCAAGTCTAGGAATCGCAATAGCCGCCAATATAGCCAAAATTGCAATAACCACAATCAGTTCAATAAGGGTGAACCCGCCTTTTCTTTTCTTCTGTAACACCTTCATCATGTTTTTTTCCTCCTAAAGAATTGTTTTGTTTTTGTCTATGTTTAATGTCATCCTATTACTGCACCGTTTGCATCATGTCAAACATTGGCAGCATCATTGAGATGACAATAAAACCGATAATTAATGCCATTACGACGATCATTAATGGTTCGATCATTGTTACGAGTCTTTGTATTGCAGCTTCGAGTTCTTCGTCGAAGTAATCTGCTGTTTTTTCGAGCATTTCTTCAAGAGCACCTGACTCTTCACCGATACCTACCATGGAAATGACCATGGGTGGAAAAATGCCGACTTTTTTTAATAAGGAACTTAACTTTTCGCCTTTTTTTATATCTTCTGCAACTTGCGCCAAGCCTTCAATCACCACCATATTGCCTGTGACACTTGCTGATGATTCAAGTGCTTGAATGATTGGTATACCACTTGCCAGTAAAGTGGATAGTGTTCTTGTAAACCTTGAAGTCGCAATTTTCGCAACCGAACTGTTGACAATCGGAATTTTAAATTTCAACTTATCGACCGCACGTTTGCCCTCTTTTGATTTTAAAATCGCTCTACCTAAATAATAAAGGCCTGCCGCTCCAGCAATAAATAAATACCAGTAGGTTTTGAGGGCTGAACTGATTCCCATTAGTATCAGTGTTGGAGTCGGTAAGGGAACACCGGAGCTTTCAAACATGCCTACAAAGGTCGGCATGATAAACACTAAAAGAAAGGTTACCACCACGACTGCCAATACAGATAAAATTGCAGGATAAACCAAGGCGCCTTTGATTTTAGTCTGGATTTTGTTTTCTTTGGTAAAGTGGTCTGACATTCTCATCAATACGCTGTCCAAATTACCGGTAAGTTCACCGGACTCCACCATGTTGATCAGCAATGCAGGAAAAGCATTCGTATGTTTTTTCATCGTGCTAGATAGAATTTCGCCTTTTTGAACGTCAAGTGCCATCTGTTTTACCGCTTTTTTAAGCGTTAAGTTATCCGATTGGCTCTCTAGTACATCCAGTGCTGAAATCAGAGGCATACCTGCGTATAGCATGATGTGCAGTTGTTTACAAAACACGGCGATGTCTTTGGCTTTTACTTTCGGTTGAAAGATGGATAGCTCTGCTAAATCTTTACTTTTAGCTTGCTCCTCTTCAATTTTAACCGGTTTATGTCCTTTTGCACGAATCATTTGAATGACATCGTCTTTTGATTCTGCCTTATAGGTACTGGTTAGCATTTTTCCATGCGTATCGATTTCTTTGCATATGTATAAGCTTGTCACTTGGGCCCCCTTGTATGTTTAATATAGTCCCAATTGCTTGGCTACGTGTTCGGATTCTACTGCGAACTTTTTTAGTGTCAACTCGTCGATGGTCCTTGTCCTGTACAACTCAAGCAGCGACGCGTCCATGGTCTGCATCCCCATCTTGCTTCCTGTTTGAATGACTGTTTGGATCTGGTGCGTTTTGCCTTCTCTGATCAAGTTTCTGATCGCTGGGGTTGCCACCATGATCTCGAGTGCGACCACTCTGCCTAGACCGTTAGCCTTTGGCAACAACTGTTGGGATACAACAGCTTCAAGTACAGACGCCAATTGAACGCGTATCTGCTGTTGCTGATGCGGTGGAAAAACGTCGATTACACGGTCGATTGTCTTAGCGGCTCCGATGGTATGTAATGTAGAAAATACCAGATGGCCTGTTTCTGCTGCTGTAATTGCCGTACTTATGGTTTCTAGGTCGCGCATCTCTCCTACTAAAATCACGTCTGGATCTTGTCTTAAAGCAGATCTTAACGCATTAGAAAAACTGTGGGAATCTTGCCCTATTTCGCGTTGATTCACCATACTGCCGCTGTGCTTATGTAAATATTCTATAGGATCTTCAACTGTGATGATGTGCTCGTGTCTGGTTTGATTAATGGTGTCGATCATTGCAGCAAGCGTTGTAGATTTACCGCTTCCTGTTGGTCCTGTCACAAGGATAAGGCCCCTTCTCTTTTCTGTCAATGTTTTCATGATAGGTGGTAGCGACAAGTCATGCATACTTGGTATGGTTAGCGCGACTACCCTGATTGCGGCGCTATAGGTACCTCGTTGCCGATATACATTCACACGGAAACGACCAAGACCCGGATTGGAATAAGAGAAGTCGAACTCACCAAGCTCTTTAAGTTTTGCAAGCTGGCTTGTGCTCATCATCTGGGTGACCAGTTCGTTTGTATCTTCGGGTTTAAGCTTTTCTTCGTTGAGATGCATCAACTCACCGTTCACTCTGATGATTATCGGTGAAGCGACCGTGATGTGAACGTCTGATGCTTTTCGATTGATCGCCTGTTCTAAAACATCAAGAATCGTCATACTTTTCTCCTTAAAGTTCGTAATTATAGGTTACCCTTAACATTTCTTCAACCGATGTAACCCCTTGTAGCACTAAATCCTTACATGAATCATAGAGTGTCAGCATGCCATTTTGACGCGCCTTGTCTTTAATCACTTCCGAATTCGCGCCCGATGTTATTAAATTTCGAATGTCCCTATCGACCAGAAGCACCTCGTGAATAGCTGTTCTTCCAAGATATCCAGTCTGGTTACATACGTTACAACCAGAACCCTTGTACAATACAACGCTTTCATGGCTTTCTAAACCCAGAGCTAAGCGTTCTGTATCAGAAGCCTCGTGAGTGACTGTACATTTAGGACAAATCTTTTTTACAAGACGTTGCGCTAAAATACCAACTGTCGCGGTAGAAACCAAGAAAGGCTCTATGCCCATATCCACTAGCCTTGTAACAGAGCTTGCCGTATCGTTCGTATGAAGTGTAGACAAGACGATATGGCCTGTGATCGCTGCTCTGATAGCTATTTCTGCGGTTTCTGCGTCTCTGATCTCACCGACCATTACGATATCCGGGTCTTGCCGTAGAATCGACCTTAAACCGCTAGCAAACGATAGCCCAGCCTTATTATTGACTTGCACCTGATTGACACCTTCTAAACGATATTCAACAGGATCTTCAACGGTGATGATGTTTCGGTTGATTCTGTTCAGTTCTTTTAAAATGGCATAAAGCGTAGTTGTTTTACCACTGCCTGTCGGCCCGGTTACAAGTATGATACCCTCAGGAACCTTAAGTACTCTATTTAATCTATCCAAATTGTGTTCAGAAAAACCAAGTTGCTCTTTTGTTGCCACCACGTTGGTTCTGTCAAGTAGTCTGATTACCACTTTCTCGCCATATACGGTTGGTAGTACGGAGATACGCATATCAATAGGGTGTCCGTCGATAATCGCTTCCACACGTCCATCCTGAGGAATTCTACGTTCGGATATGTTCATTTTTCCCATTATCTTAATACGGGTCACAATCGCCAGGTGGGTATGTCTACCTGGACTCATGATTTCTCTAAGCTCACCATCGATACGGTATCTGATACGCACCTGTTTTTCAAATGGTTCTATGTGAATGTCACTGGCTTTAGATTTAACCGCCTGGCTGATGATACCGTTTACAAGGCGAACCATTGGTGCATTTGTGACGCCTTCATCTTCAACCACAACGTCGTCGCCGTCGCTATCGATCAGCTTTGAGTATTCTTCGGCTGCTTTTTCAGTATCGTCTGCCGAATCATAGTATCTCTCGATAAGCTGCTCGATATCCTTGCTTGGACTGATCACAATTTCAAGTTCAAGACCTGAGGCAATTCTGATATCATCCTTTGCTATCATATCAAGAGGGTCTGCCATTGCAACGACCAATCGATTGTTTTTAAAACCTATCGGCAACGCCTGATGTCTGAGCGCTAGGCTTTCATTTATTATTTTTGGTACCTTAGGATCTATGTAATAGGAATTCAGGTCGACATAAGAAATATCGAACTGAAGCTCTAAAACGCTATAAAGCTGCGCTTCTGTAATCAAGTGCTTGTTTAATAGAACTGTTCCTAATTTCAAGTTATGTTGTTTTTGCTCTTCTAAGGCTTCGTGAAGTTCGTCTAGTGTAAGATAACCCTGATCTATCAATATGTCGCCTAATCTTTTTTTCTTAATCATATATGTCCCCTATCAAGGTTATAAAATAGCTTGTAAGATCGTTGGATAAAACAATACTGAAAGTAGAATGCCTAGACTCAAGAAAGGTCCAAACGCGACTGCATCCTTTACTTTTTTTAGTTTAAACAGTAGTAGTACACTCACAAATATGCCGGATGTCGTAAAGGCAATCAAGTAGGCTGATATAACAGCAATCGGACCAATAAGAAGACCTGAAAAAAACATCAGCTTCAAATCACCCATACCCATGATCTCTACCTTTAAGAATACTCCAACCACAACCAGAAATAAGATGAATCCACCACCGTAAAGTCCTCCCAAAAGAAACATTCTAAGAGAAATTTGTCCAACAATCAAGTTGATTACAGCTAGTACACCGATACTCAAGTTTAAGGAATTAGGTATGATCTTGTGGTCGATATCGATAAACGTGACGCATATCAGCATAGATGATAATACCATTACTATAAAGGAGTTTAGGGATAATCCATATACCATATATGCAATGATATAGACTATTCCATTCAAGCCTTCAATTAAAGGATATCTAATGGAATACGGCTGACCGCAGTGTCTGCATTTTCCTCTAAAGATCAAATAGCTAAAAACAGGTATTAGGTCTAAAGGTTTTAGTTCTGTATGGCAGCTACCACATTGCGACCTTGGAGCGACGATGCTTTTATTTAGCGGTAATCTATAAATCACAACGTTTAAAAAGCTGCCGATTACGATTCCGTATACACCAATGAATAGGATTGCTAAGATCAAAGTTGAACCCCCGATGAATTATGTTTTAATTGTAATAAGTACTTCTAATTATAATGCTATTGCATCTTTCTTACAACTCAAATGGTAAAAATAAACCATTTTATCCATGAAATGACGCAAAAAATAAAATCGGCTGCAGTAATAACACTGCAGCCGATCGATCATAGCGAACTCGCCTTAGACTCAAGCTTTGCGTCCTACGTTTTCACGTAGTTTGCCTAAATATTTGTTTGATATTTAACTACTTACAGTATAAAACAAATTATACATTAAGTAAATCCTTTTTATATTGATTTCATCAACTGAGTTCTGATTGTAGCAACCATTACATCGATTGCTACTCTATTGAATCCACCTTCTGGAATGATGATGTCAGCGTATTTCTTGCTTGGTTCGATAAAGAGCTCATGAGCCGGTTTAACAGTCAACATGTATTGGTGAATCACAGAGTCTAGCGTTCTTCCACGTTCCTCGATATCCCTTTTGATTCTTCTTACGATTCTCAGGTCGGAATCGGTATCGACGAAGATCTTAATATCCAGTTGCTCTCTAAGTCTTTCATCCTCAAGCAGCATAATGCCTTCTACGATGATGATGTCTCGCGGTTCAACCTTTAAACGGTTGGAGCTGCGAGTATGTTCAGAAAAATCATACATTGGTTTCATGATTGGTTTTCCGGCCTTTAGCGTCTTGATATGCTCGATTAAAAGCTCAGTATCAAAAGCAAGCGGATGGTCGTAATTTGTTTTTATACGCTCACTCATCGACAAATGAGATTGATCCTTATAATAGGCATCTTGTTCCAGTATGGCGATCTTCTTTTCGGGTACAGATTCAAAAATTGATTTAGCTACTGTACTTTTTCCAGAACCAGAACCTCCGGTTATTCCAATCACGAGTGGTTTCATGTGTTATTCTCCCTTTTGTTTTCTAATGATATCAAGCGGTTTGACAGGTTGCTCCATTTTAATATATATTGTTTGCTGCGCGTGTGGAGCTACTTCGATTGGCGCATGATTCTTATCATACATTTCTGTAATCACTTGGGTATACCCAAAATAATCAGGTCCTATGATTTCTATCTCATCATTGATAAAAATTCTATTACGCTGTTCAATTTCAGCAAGTCCTGTCGATTCATCGTATGATTTTACAACACCTGCAAAATCATACTCTCTGATGTAAGCGCTCGAACTATAAAGCTGCGATTCAAGACCTGCTTTTTCTTGATAAAAACCTGTTGTGAATTCACGATGACTCGCCTTTTCAATCTCATCGATCCATTCTTTCTTAAACGTATAATTCTCAGGATCCTTATAATACGTATCAATCGCCTCGCGATAGACTCGCACGACATTCGCTACGTAGTACACGCTCTTCGAGCGACCTTCGATCTTAAGACTGTCAAGTCCTGAGTTGATGAGTTCTGGAATAAACTCGATCATGCAAAGGTCTTTCGAATTGAAGAAGTAGGTCCCGCCTTCGTCTTCTGTAACCGGGAAATACTCGCCAGGTCTTGTTTCTTCGACTAAGTGGTACTTCCATCTGCAAGGATGAGAACATTCGCCTTTGTTGGCATTTCTTCCTGACATATAGTTGGATATCAAGCATCTACCCGAATAGGAAATACACATGGCTCCATGGACAAAGGATTCCAGTTCTAAGGTATCAGGTGTATTTTCCTTAATTTCAGCTATCTCTTCAAATGAAAGTTCTCTCGCAAGGATGACTCTTTTTATCCCCTGCTCGTGCCAGAACCTTGCACTCATGTAGTTGGTATTGTTTGCTTGAGTGCTTAAGTGAATCTCGGCATCAGGCATTTTTTCTTTGATGAACATAAACGTTCCGGGATCGGACAGAATGAACGCGTCAAAAGGAATGTCTTTTATCATTTCAATATAATGGTTAAGCTCGTTCAAGTCTTCGTTATGAGGAATGATATTTAGTGTAAGGAAGACCTTTTTTCCTCTTGAATGGGCGTATTCGATCCCTTCAAGCATTTGCTCTTCATTGAAGTTTCTCGAACTTGCTCTAAGCCCAAAAACTTCTCCGCCGATATAAACCGCATCAGCACCATAGTTGATTGCAAATTTCAGTTTATCCAGGTCACCCGCAGGTGCCAACAATTCAATTTTTTTCATGGTTAATCCTTTCTGATTGAGAGCATAATGCCGTCCCCAACGGTCATTAATGAACTATAAAAACCCTTGTGATTCGACGTATAATCTACAAAGGCGTTCAAACGGGTATAAATCGTCTTTTGCCTTCTGGCAAATGGAAGCCCCGCTGTTATTCCTTTAAAAAGTACATTATCCGTCAGTATCATACCCCCGGATGCGACCAACCTTTCAGCTTTGTGAAAATAATCAAGGTATTGCCCTTTGGCAGCATCTATAAATATAAAATCAAACGTTTGACCTTGCTCGACTAGCGTCGACATCACTTCTGATGCGTCGCCTAAATACTGCTGTACACGGTCCGTCAGATTTAAACTTTTAAAATGATTACGCGCGACTTCGTAGCTTTTTTCACTGATTTCTATCGTGGTCAAATGGGCACCACAGTTCAACAGCATCAGACTGCCTGAAAATCCGATGGCGGTACCGACCTCAAGAATACGTGTCGGCCTTTTTAAGATGATTTGTGTACGCAAAAAAGCAGCCGCATCATTGGTGATGATCGGCACTTTTTCTTTAAGCCCAAGTTCTCTGATTGCGACAAGCTGAGGCTCGATGTAATTCATTTTTTTATCTACATAAGTTAAGACGTGATCGTCGATATAGCTCATTTTGCACCTACTGCCCTAATTTTTGCTCAGCTTCAGCCTTTGCTTTTAAATGTTGATTGTAAGTCGTGCTAAAACTATGTTTACCATCATTGTCACCAGATACCACAAAATAGAGATAGTCGGTATCCGCAGGATAAAGCACTGCGTTTATTGCTTCTTTATCAGGTGAAGCGATTGGCGCAGGTGGTAAACCTGTGTACATATAGGTGTTGAAGGGAGAATCGATTTCTAGGTCAGCGAAAAGTATCTTATCTTTTCTTTCTTGCAGCTCGTACTGGATCGTAGCACAAGATTCCAGCTTTTGGCCGATGTTAAGTCTGTTGTGAAACACACTCGCAATAATAGCAAGCTCCTCTTCGACCTTACATTCCCTTTCAACAATAGAAGCTAAAGTGATTGCCTCATTGATCGATAAACCAAGATCCAACGTGCGTTTGTAAAACTCATCTGTATAGATTTTGTCAAACTGGTCCAGCATGGCTTTCAAAATAGCGAGTTCGTCACTACCAGCTCTTAACTCGTAGGTCGCTGGATATAAGAATCCTTCTAACCTAAATTTATAGGTTCTGTCTGGCTCTATGAATCTATAGTCAAATTCATAGTTTTCGGCAAGGTCCATAAAGACATCCCTATCAATCAGACCTTCTTTTTCCAACCTATCGACGATCATCGAAAACTCATATCCTTCTGGAATGGTAAACTTGAATGTTTCGATATATACCTCTCCTTTTGCAAGCTTAGTGATGATTTCTTCAGAAGACATCGCCTTTGACAACATGTAATCACCTGCCTGCAGCTTGCCGTCTACTTCTTTTTCTTGAACAAGCATTTTAAATGCCCAGTCCGCTTTTATGAGTTCGGATTCCATCAAGAGGGCTCCGATCCTCTTTGTGGTCGCTCCTTTTGGAACAGTAAATAAGATCTCTGCATTGTCGGTTGGATCCACAGCGGCTGAATACTCTTGAACATCACAGCCGCTTAATAGAATAACCAGCAGGATCATTAGGAACATGCTATATTTTTTCATGAATTTCTCCCTGTCGATTTGCTAAACACCTAAAGTATATTATACGACAGAATGCTAGGGTTTTCAATTAAATTGACACCATAAAAAAACAGCATCGCAAGCGATGCTGTTTTAAAAGACTATTTGTTAGACACACTCTTATCGGCAGGAACTTCCATGATAACCGGAAGTATCATCGGCCTACGTCTCATTTCTTGATAAATATGTTCACTAAGCTCGTTTTTGACTTTGGATTTGATCGTCGACCATTCCTTGACACCACGATCTTGCAAACGTGTGACGACATTTTCAAGTTTTGTCTTTGCTCCTTTTAAGAAGACTTCAGATTCTCTTACATAAACAAAACCTCTTGAGATAAGATCAGGTCCTGCAACGATCTTGCCGTTAGTATCCATTGACATGATTACCATGATCAGGCCTTCTTCAGAAAGGATTCTACGATCCCTTAAGACGATGTTACCTACATCACCCACACCCAGTCCGTCAATAAGTGTAGGACCAGCTTCAACCTTGCCTACAACTGCTGCGGATTCTTTAGTGAACTCGAGCACATCGCCATTGGCAATGATGAAGATGTCATCTCTGCTCATACCCATTCTTTGAGCCAGTAGTGAATGCTGCATAAGATGCGCATACTCACCGTGAACAGGAACGAAGAATTTTGGTCGAACAAGTGAATGAATCAGTTTTAGCTCTTCTTGACAAGCGTGTCCCGATACGTGGACATCAGCAAGAGAGTTATAAATAACATTAGCACCCTGTTCAAATAGTTTGTTGATGACTTTGTTCACGCTTTTTTCGTTACCTGGTATCGGTGTAGAAGAAAGGATTACCATGTCACCGTTTCTAATTTGCATAGCAAAGTGATCTTTATTTGCCATTCTTGTCAGTGCCGACATCGGTTCGCCCTGCGATCCGGTCGTTACTACGCATATTTCATTGTCAGGATACCCGTGGATATCCTCAACATCAATAAGCATGCCTGTCGGTATGTTCAAATAGCCGTTATCAGCAGCTACTTGTGATGTGTTCAGCATACTTCTTCCAGAAAAGGCGACTTTTCTGTTGTTGGCATGTGCCGCATTAACGATTTGCTGGATACGGTGTACATTAGATGCGAAACTGGCAACAATGATTCTTGCCTGATCAGCATGTCTGAACAGCGTTTCAAAGGTATCTCCAACACTGGACTCACTCATCGTGTAGCCTTTTCTGTCTGCATTGGTTGAATCAGCAAACAAAGCAAGTACACCTTTTGCGCCAAGATCGGCAAACTTTTGTAAATTGATTGGATCATTGTCAATAGGAGTAAAGTCGATTTTAAAGTCTCCTGTATGGATTACTCTACCGATCGGCGATTCGATACAAAGCGAAACCGCATCAGGAATACTGTGACTCACACGGATAAAATCGATTGTGAATGAGCCAAGACCGACCTTGTTATCAGGCTTAACCGTGATAAGCGTTGGCATCTTGATCGATTTGTGCTCAGAAAGCTTTCTTTCGATAAGCGCCAGTGTCAGCTTTGTCGCATAGATCGGCACGTTCATCTCCCGTAAAAGATATGGAATAGCGCCGATGTGGTCCTCGTGACCGTGTGTGATGAACACACCTTTGATTTTTTCTTTGTTCTCAATTAAGTAATTCAGGTTTGGTATGACTACATCGATACCAAGCATGTCTTCCTCAGGGAACTTTAACCCGCAATCTACTACAATAATTTCATTACCGTATTGGTAAGCTGTCATATTCTTACCGATTTCGTTTAAACCACCCAGAGGAATAACTTTTAACGTTCTCTTCATTTTAATTCCTCCTAATTATTTTCAAAAAAATTGAACCCAGGTTAATAATCACCTGGGTCTTCTGATTACTGACACTCTTTACAAAGACCGAAGAATTTTAACTTGTGGTCTTCAATTTTAAATCCATACTCTTTTTCAATTCGCGCTTCAAGTGGCTCAAGCAAGTCATCTTGAACTTCACTTACTTTTCCACATCCAGTGCAAATCAAATGATGATGATGATGTGAATCCTCATCAAGGTTCAACTCATATCTAGTCAAACCGTCGTCCAGGTTTAACTTTGATAAAATAGACATATCGCTAAGTAACTGTAGAGTTCTATATACTGTTGCAAGACCGATGTCCGGGCAGTCGCCACGCACGATATCATAAATTTCTTCTGTGCTAAGGTGTTCGCCTTGATTGTCGATTACAACATCTAAAATAGCTCGACGCTGTGGCGTCAATTTATAACCTTTATTTTTAAGTGCTTCTTTTAATTGATCAAAGTTGATTGCCATATGATCCCTCTTTCGTTTTCAGTTGGAAATGATTATTAATTACGTCAATGATATCACGACGTAAGTTAAAAAGCAACACCTAAATGAAAATCAGTTGAGAGAGTTATTCATTTAGCTCATAGTAGGCATCGATTACTTCTTGTAGCTCGTCTTCGTTTTCGACAATCTCAAAAGTCTCCTCATCGCCTTTTTTTTCAATTCTGAAAATGTAATCCTCATCATCCTCTTCATCGTTAAGGATCGCGTACTCCGTATCGTTGATCTTTAGTGTTGCGACAACTACAAGTTCAAAAGGTTGGTCGTACTCATCTAGTAGTGTTACACGTTTAATTGAATCGCTCATTATCTGTTCCCTCCGTCTAAATAACTCTGTAAAATGACCATCGCAGCCATCTTGTCAACTATGCTCTTACGCTTTGCACGGCTTAAATCAGCCGTAATCATCATCTTTTCAACCTGAGTAGTAGTTAGTCTTTCATCCCAATAAACCACATCGACGTCCCAGTCTATGCGTTTACCGTATCTGATTTTCTTTTCAATCTGCTTGACAAAGGCTTCGACCTTTTCAGTCTGAGGACCTTTTGAAGCGTTCATATTCAGAGGTAAACCGACCACTAACTTTGTCACATGGTATTCCTCGATGTAGTCGATCATATGGTTTACATCTTCTTTAACACTCACGCGCCTGTAGTTTTCCAACCCTTGTGCGGTATAACCAAGCGGATCGCTGATCGCTATGCCGACTGTGGCGTCCCCCACATCTAGTCCTAAAAATCTTATCATCCTTACCTCATATTATCTTTATACAAAAATCGGCGCATTTTTTACTGCAATATCCGCATAAGACACATTTACCGCGGTCGACAACCATCTTATCGGATAATGCGTCAAAACTTAGCGCTCCATGCTGACAAGCGCTTATACAAGCCTTGCATCTGGTGCACCACGGGTCAATGCTGATTCTTTTCTTCTTTGATTTCAATCGTTCATATAGTTCAGGTTCGATGTCTTCGCCACTGATCCGCTTTACGTTAAAGTCGATCTCGTCTTCGTGCTGCATGCCTAAGGCGTAACTGTGAAAACACGTCTGACTTAATGCGAAATCAAACGCCGCATCCCTATCCGAAAGCAGATTTCCGCCTCCTAAAACCTTCATGCCGTAGATCCCTCTACCGCTGTCATAGGCTTTTGTGATAGCAGCGTGCATTTCATCCCTAGTACCACCCTGAATTCCTATACCTGCGATATTGAAGATCGGATGAATCACTTCTATTTCAGGGTAGTTCAACGCTGCAGAAACAGCATCCACATAATGTGTGCTGATCCCCACCGCCCTGATCTTTCCTTCTTTTTTTAGTTGATGATAGGTCTCAAGAGCTTCGTAGTGACCTCTTATGGTATGATCGCTTTCCTGCTCGTGCATGAGCCAGATATCTATGTACTCCCTGCCAAGTTCTTTTAAAGCCCGCTCGACAGTCTGTCTAGCGCCCTTCTCATCATAAGCGTATGACTTTGATGCGATGACCATGTTATGCTTTCCTATAAGGTCAAGCGCATTTTTGATATGGGCATAATTATCATACAAATCAGCGGTGTCAATAAAATTGACACCGCGATCATATGCATAGGCTATTAATTGTCCAGCACGGTCAACAGGTAGATTGGCTTGTAAAGGCCCAAGTGTCAAAGACCCGTAGCAAAGCCTGGATACCTCGATGCCCGTATTACCGAGGATTTGCTTACGCATTTTCCTCAGCCAGGAATTCTTTTAAAAGTTCTTCAAGGATTTCATCACGTTCTACGCGTCTGATCAGATTACGCGCGTTTCCCTGTGAGGTAATATAGGTTGGATCACCAGAAATAAGATAACCGACCATTTGATTGATGGGATTATATCCTTTAGCTTCTAGTGCGCGATGTACCTCAGAGAGGATTTCTTTAATTTCGATTGACTTATCTTTTTCAACTGTAAATCTTACTGTTTTTGACATCTAATCACCCCTTTATTGTAGTATTACCCTTTTACTTTATTTTAAACCAATGTAGGCAATAGTGCGAGTGCATCTTTCAATTTAGAAGCATCTTTTCCACCTGCTTGCGCCATGTTAGGACGGCCGCCGCCGCCACCGCCACAAGCTTTTGCCAATTCTCTTACAATATTACCACAATGCGCACTATTTTTTACAGCGCTTTCATTGGCTTTTGCGATAAAGTTTACTTTATCTCCTGTAACATTTGCGATGACAACAAGAACAGCCTCTTCCTTACTCGTCATTTGATCAGCGATGTTTCTGAGTACGTCTTGCTCTTGATCTTCAAATTCAACAACAATCACCTTCGTGCCATTGATGATCTGTGCATTCTTCTCGATATCTGAAAGACTTGCATTTGCTACAGCCTGCTTCATTTTTGTGAATTCTCTAGTGAGTGTTTTGTTCTCGTCAACTAAAGCTACCGCTTTTTGTACTACGTCTTCTCTTTTGCTCTTAAGTGCAGTAACGGTATCATCAAGAATCGATTCCACTTGATTGAGGTAATGATAGACACCACGGCCTGTAATGGCTTCAATTCGCCTCACGCCAGCTGCGACACCAGCCTCTGAAGTGATTTTGAAAAGACCGATTTCTGAAGCATGTTTAAGGTGCGTACCACCGCAAAGTTCCATGCTATAATCGCCGATAGTGACCATACGGACAAGCTCACCGTACTTTTCACCAAAGAGAGCCATAGCTCCGCGTTTTTTCGCCTCTGCGATCGGCAGTTCCTCTACTGTGACAGGCATACCAAGGAATACTTTTTCATTGACGATTTGCTCCACCTTTGACACTTCCTCAAAGCTCAGACCTTGGAAGTGGGTAAAGTCAAATCTTAGACGATCCACTTCAACTAGTGAACCAGCCTGTTCGATGTGTCCGCCAAGCACATCCTTAAGCGCCTGATGTAAAAGATGAGTCGCCGTATGGTTTCTAGCGATATCAAGTCGTTTGTCCTCACCGACCTCAGCAGAAATCATATCTCCTTTTTTCAGGCTACCTTCAATTAACGAAACGTGATGCAAGATCGTACCTGTTTTCGCCTTTTGAGTATCGGTAACCATAAGTTTTGCAGTAGTCGAAGTCAATACACCGGTGTCGCCCGATTGTCCACCGCTCTCAGCATAAAAAGGAGTACAATCAAGAACAACAAGCCCTTTTGTTTCGCCCGAAAGCTCATCAACCAGCTGACCGTCTTTAAGGATTGCGATAACAGTAGCATCATATTGCGTCTTTTCATAACCTACAAACTCTGTAGCAAGTCCGACAAGCGCTTCTGTCGCATCACCTGACCAACCTAAGGAATCCGAATCCCTGGAACTTCTAGCACGTTCCTTTTGAGCTTCCATTTCACTTTCAAAAGCTTTCTCGTCTACGCTAAGCTGATGTTCCTTAACAATTTCAAGCGTCAGGTCAAGCGGGAATCCGTAAGTGTCATATAATTTGAATGCGAGTTCGCCAGTCAATACATTTTTACCAGCATCGATAGTATCTTTGATATAGCCTTCTAAAATGGTAAGCCCCTGATCAATCGTCTGTTCGAAGCGATCTTCTTCAATGGCAATCACTTTTTTAGTGTAATCCTGTCTTGCAATCAGCTCAGGATATGCTTCTCCGAACACTTCAATCACCGTATCAACCAGTTCAAATAAGAACGCGCCTTGTATACCAATCAGTCTACCGTGTCTTGCAGCACGTCTTAATAGCCTTCTAAGAACATAACCCCTGCCCTCGTTGTTAGGCATTACCCCATCGGTAACCAGGAAGGTCACCGCACGTATGTGGTCTGTGATGATTCTTATCGACGTATCCGTCTTATGATCGGCACCGTAAACTTTTCCGCTTCTTTGTGCGATCTGATTTCTAATATGCACCATGGTATCGATATCGAATATCGAGGTCACATCCTGCATCAGGCAAGCGATACGCTCAAGGCCCATGCCGGTATCGATGTTGGGATTCTTAAGAGGAGTCATCTCGCCTTTTTCGTCCTTTTCGAATTGAGTGAATACTAGGTTCCAAAACTCAACAAACCTGTCACAGTCACAACCTGGCTTGCAATCAGGGTCACCACAACCGTAAGCTTCGCCTCTGTCGTAATAGATTTCAGAACATGGACCGCATGGGCCTGTTCCTGTTCCGATTTCCCAGAAGTTATCTTCTTTTCCTAGTCTGACAATCCTATCGGCGGGAACATTCTCTTGTTTCAACCAGATGTCATACGCTTCGTCGTCTTCAAGGTAAACCGTTACCCAAAGCTTATCAAGCGATAGTTCCAGTTCCTGCGTGATGAACTCCCAGCTGTATCGGATCGCTTCTTTTTTGAAGTAATCACCAAAAGCGAAGTTACCAAGCATCTCGAAGAATGACGCGTGTCTTGAAGTATGTCCTACATTGTCGATATCGTTCGTTCTGATACACTTTTGGCAAGTTGCCATGTTCTTGCTTGGCGGTTCTTGAACGCCGGTGAAAAAGTCTTTTAAAGGCACCATGCCGGCATTTATAAGCAGAAGCGTCTTATCCGATTGCGGTACTAGGGGGTAGGACGGTTGAACTAGATGTCCGTTTCTTTCAAAGTAATCTAAGAATCGTTTTCGTATTTCGTTTAGACTCATGGTTTTCATGGGGGGTATCTCCTTTGTTTGTGTTTTTTGTGGAGTTTTTGGGTTGTTTGTTTTTTTTGCTTGTTGCGTTTAGTTTGTGTGGTTAGTTAGTTACATTAAAATTTTGTGGCATCGTTATTACTGCTCCGGTCCGTCAATAAAAGACATTGACTTACACCGGTTACGAACAAAGTACGTTCGTAAATGACTTACACCGGTTACGAACAAAAAGCGTTCGTAAGCAAAAACAAAAAATACCCTCCAGTGACGTACTGACTTAGGGACGAGCAAATGCCCGCGGTACCACCCTAATTATCTGTGATCACTCAGAAGGTTCTAAACCTATCAATTTAACGCATTGCTACGGGTTTGGCTACAAATCAGGTTCACCAATCCAGCTCGGAAGCTGCTTCTATCCTTTTGAAAGCTTTCAGCATGTTTCACTTTCTCTCTAGTGTTAAGGAATTCTCTCTTCGTCTTCGCTTTTTATTATTCAATGAATATATAGTATCAGAAGTTGCGCGGATTGGCAAGTAGAAAGAGGTACAGCCCTCTTTTACAGGCTGTACCTCTAGTTATTTCTGATTATCTGACTACTGATTCGATAAATCCGCCACCGATGACTTCATCGCCCACGTAGAAAGCAACTGCCTGCCCTGGGGTGATGGCCCTTTGAGGCTCATCGAAGATGACTTCGTATTTTCCATTTCCTAGAGGCCTGATCACAGCAGGTGACTCTCGTTTTGTGTGACGTATCTTTGCGGCAATCTGCATCTCACCATTTAACTCGTCAAAGCTGATCCAATTCACTTCGCGTGCTATAAGCCCCTTTGCAAACACGTCGTCATTTGAACCTAAAATAACATCGTTTGTCACATGGTTGATCGCAACGACATACATGGGTTTCCCAAAGGTCATGCCTAAGCCCTTACGTTGACCGACCGTATAGTAGATGATCCCCCTATGTCTACCCAAGACATTTCCGTCAAGATCGACAAAGTTACCTTCTGGCACCATCTCTTCAATATTTTTGACAAGAAAGTTCGCATAGTCGTTGTCTGGAATAAAACAGATTTCCTGGCTATCCGCTTTCCTTGCGATAACAAAATCGAGCTTCTCAGCGATTTGTCGTACTTCTTCCTTGGTTTCAAACTCACCGATTGGCATTAATGTATGGGCAAGCTGGTCCTGCGTAAAGTTCGTGAGCATGTAGGTCTGGTCCTTGCTCATTTCCTTTGAACGCATCAGCTTATATCGATTGCTCTCTTCATCATGGACAATCTTAGCATAGTGGCCTGTAGCCACATAGTATGCGCCAAGTTCTTTTGCCTTTTGAAGCAGTTTATCAAATTTGATGTACTTATTGCACATCACGCATGGATTAGGCGTTTCACCTTCCTCATACGAGTCTACAAAGTAATCGATGACATGCTCTTTAAATGGCGCCTTAAAATTAACCACATAAAAAGGTATATCCAAGCTTGCTGCCACTCGTCTCGCATCCTCGACAGCAGACAAACTACAGCATCCACCGTAATTTTCAACATACTCGTCATTGGGGTCATCCCAAAGCTTCATGGTGACGCCGATAACCTCATATCCCTGTTCTTTTAACAGATAAGCTGCCACAGTGCTGTCCACACCGCCCGACATGCCTATTACCACTTTTTTCTTATCAAGCATAAATGCCATCAACCTTTCTCGCTACGGTTAAAAGCCGCGCTACTCATTCTTAATTCATGTTAACCTATTAATCTTACTTGAAACGTACTGATTTGTAAACATCCAGTAAAAAAGCACCCGCATTCGGGTGCTTCAGTTGAATTCTAGTGATCATGTCCATCTTCATCACCATGGTCGTGGTGATCGTCATCAGCATTAGGGTCAAAACCTTCTAATGCGTCGTAGTGCTTACCGTTTTTTTGAGCGTAGTCATAAACTGCCGACTTAAGCGCTTGCTCCGCAAGTACCGAACAATGGACCTTTACAGCAGGTAGTCCGCCTAGTGCTTCTAAAACGTCCTTATTGGTAATTTGAAGAGCTTCTTCAACTGTTTTTCCTTTGATGATGACAGTAGCCATCGATGAAGATGCCACTGCCGAACCGCAACCGAAAGTCTTGAACTTGATGTCCTCGATCACTTCATCCGCAGAAATCTTCAAATAGATCTTCATGATATCGCCGCACTTGACATTGCCGACTTGGCCTACGCCATCCGCGTCTTCGATTACGCCAACATTCTGAGGGTTCATAAAGTGTTCCATTACTATATCGTTATACATTAGTTACCTCCGTTAAGCACCGCTTCATATAAGGGTGACATTTGTCTTAGACGATCAACAATTCCAACAAGTGCTTCTATAGTATAGTCTATATCCTCTTCGGTCGTAAAATCACCGACTGTCAGTCGTAATGATCCATGAGCGATTTCATGAGAAAGTCCGATAGCCATTAGTACGTGTGAAGGATCCAAAGAGCCTGATGTGCATGCAGATCCGCTTGAACCCGCTACGCCCATGATATCAAGGCTTAAAAGTAACGATTCACCTTCGATGAACTCAAAGGAGATATTCACATTTCCTGGGTGTCTCTTTGTAGGATGACCGTTGTGCTTTGTATAAGGAATTCTTTCTAAGATTCCGTTCGCAAGCTTGTCCCTAAGCATGATCGAATGCGCGCGATGTTCTTCTAACGTTTCATCAGCCAGTTGTGCCGCTTTTGCAAAACCGATGATTCCAGGTACATTTTCTGTGCCTGGTCTACGTTTTCTTTCTTGCGCTCCACCATAAATCATATTGGCGATTCGAACGCCTTTTTTGATATATAGCGCACCAATACCTTTAGGTCCATATATTTTATGAGCAGATATCGACAAGAGGTCGATATTGTCTTCGTTGACATCGATTTTGAAGTTTCCATAGGCTTGTACAGCATCCGTATGGAAGATCACGCCTTTTTCCTTACAGATGGCACCGATTGACTTTATATCTTGGGCGGTACCGATTTCGTTGTTTACATACATGATCGAAACCAGCACTGTTGTGTCTTTGATCGCAGCCTTTAGGTCATCTAGATTGATCAGTCCGTCTCCGTCTACAGGAAGATATGTAACTTCAACACCTTCTTTTTCAAGAGCCTGACAAGTATGCAGCATCGCGTGATGTTCCACAGTTGTCGTGATCATATGATTTCCTTTTTTAGCGTTTGCAGCCATCACACCGCGCACTGCCCAGTTGTCGGCCTCAGTGCCGCCAGCTGTAAAGTAAATCTCTTCTTGTTTGCCACCTAGCGTATTTGCAATAGTCTCTCGTGCCACTGTGATCGCATTCTTGTTCTCGCGACCGAAGCGGTGAACACTTGATGGATTACCGAAGTGTTCTGTGAAATATGGAAGCATTGCATCAACGACTTCCTTTTTTGTAGGTGTAGTTGCCGAGTAATCTAAATATACTCTCTTTGACATCCTAAAGCCCCTCCTCGATTCCTGATATGGTAAACTGATCTTTGACCATATCTGCTAAAGTGATAGATTCAATCACATCATCAACTGCATCTGTGATTTTCTCCCAAATAAGTCTTGTAACGCAGTAACTTGCATTGCCGCAATCCGAGTCATCTTCAATCACACATTCAGAAGCGAGAATCGGTCCTTCAAGTGTTTTTAGAATACTACCCACAGTAATTGCAGATGGTTCATCATTAAGCATATAACCGCCATGAGCTCCGCGGACACTTTTGACAAGGCCGTTTTTTCGTAGCGGTAAAAATAACTGTTCTAAATAGTTTACAGAGATTGATTGTCTTTCTGCAATTGTAGATAGCGGCACAGGCCCTTGCCCGTATTGTAGTGCCAGTACAAACATCGCTTTCAAACCATATCTGCCTTTTGTTGACAAAATCATAACATCACCTGTTTCCTACTAATTTAATCCCTACTAGTCTACTTGGAATTCATATTCAGTATAGTATACCCTAGTATTTGTGTCAAGATTATTGATAGCATATTAACGAAGTATTTTTCACTTGAGATTCATCTAATAAAAAGAACATGCCATAGACATGTTCCTTATCAACTACAAAGAGAACTCAAGATCCAGTCGATTCAAGTCCTCATAGGTTTCCCTTCTACTCACAAGCTGATGTCTGCCGTCCTTTATAAACACTACAGGGTTTCTTCCATGCTTGTTGTAATTGCTTGCCATACTTTGATGATAGGCTCCAGTATCGTGAATGACTAGCAGATCGCCCGGTTCTGGGGTGGTAAGAGTCATGTCCCTAATCAATATGTCACCAGACTCGCAACAACTTCCCGCTATATCAAATCGCCTCACCTCGCTATTTCTCGGTTCGACAAGCGTTGCTCGATACTTGGCATCGTAAAGGGCAGGTCTCATGTTCTCATAAAGTCCACCATCAACATTGATGTAGTTCTTCTCAAGTCCAAGCGCTTTAACATGCCCTACCTCATATAGGGTGATGCCGGCTTTTGCGACCAAAGACCTGCCTGGTTCAATGATGATAGTAGGTTCCAACAGATTGCATCTTTTAAAAGAAGACTCCACTTGACCAAAAATTCTTTCCAGGTAATCGCCCAGATCATAAGGGGCTTCGTCAGAAAGATAATCGATTCCGAATCCACCACCGATGTTGAGCTCTTTAATGAAGATCTGCTCTTCTTCTAGTGCTTTATATAAAGGTTCAAGCGATTCAACCGCATCGATATGCGATGTCGGGGTCATCAACTGGCTACCGACATGAAAATGAAGACCTAAAAACTCAAATCTTGAATCTTCTACCAAACCCTTTACAAGTTTGACAATACGGTTCACATCTAATGGAAATCCAAATTTAGATGCCTTATGACCTGTTGAAATATGTTGATGGGTATCCACTTTGACTTCAGGATTGATACGAATCAGTACCGGCTGTACTTTGTCCTTAGCATGTAAAATCTGTTTTAAAAGCTCTATTTCATGCTCGTTATCTATGACAATACGGCCTACACCCGCATCAACGGCTTCTGTCAGCTCTTTCAACGTTTTGTTATTGCCGTGCATCACTACTTTTTCAGCCTTCATTCCAGCACTCAATACCGTGTTTAGTTCACCGCCAGAAACCACATCGATCAGTAAGTCCATTCTATCGACAAGTTGTGCCATTCCCTTAATTAAGAACGCTTTACTGGCATAGGCGATTTTCGCATTTCTTTTTTTGGTGACATCCTTCATCTTCTCAATCGTTTCCTCAATCAGGCCGACATCCACCAAATAAGTCGGCGTTCCATATGCCGCTTTTATCACCTTTAAATCAACATTACCGAATGTAATCATAGCTTCCTCCTTAAAATAGTAGTAGTTTAGCTTATCCTTCCTTTGATTACAAGTATTCTTGATAAGAAAACGTAAGTGTTTCGCCACTCTGTACTAGAACAGGTAAAATGGCCTTTAAATCATACGAGAATTATCAGAATATTCAACTCTTTTGTGGATGAAGTATTCTAAACATGGTAAAGTTAATCAAGAGCAAAAGGACTTGAACCTATCAAGAACTTACAGGAGGGACTATGGATTTTAATTTTCTAAGAAATGAAACAATCGGCTATGGATCTACAATCCAAACGCCGTTCGGGACACGCCTAATGACTTACGCTGATTACACGGCATCCGGAAAACAGTTGCGATTTATCGAAAATTACATACTTCACTTATCTGAGCATTACGCAAACAGCCATACTGAAGATAGCTACACCGGCAGAAGGACTACAGAATACTACCATCAGGCAAAAGAGAAAATGCATCAATACCTTGGCGCCAATGAGAATTACTCCATATTGCCCGTAGGTACCGGAGCAACCGCCGCTATTGACAAGTTATCAAGAATACTTGGCATTTATGAGACACCCGAACTCTTAAAGCAGACAAAAAAAGAACTATGCTCATCCAACATGCCGGCCTACGCCTGTGACAAGCCCGTTGTGTTCATCTCATCCTATGAACATCATTCAAACGAACTTCAGTGGCGCTTAGGTTACGCCGAAGTTGTCAAAATCGAACTAACTGATGAAGGACTTTTCGACCTCAATGATTTAGAGCACAAACTCAACCTACCTGTGTACAAACACCGCAAAAAAATCGGCTCCTTCTCCGCCGCTTCCAATGTTACAGGAATCAAAACTCCAGTCTACGAAGTGGCCCGACTGATGCACCTTCATGGCGGACTTGTCTTTTTTGATTTCGCCGCTAGCGGTCCTTATGTCGAAATAAATATGACAAGGGACGAAAACTCCTATTTTGATGGGATCTACTTATCACTGCATAAGTTCTTAGGAGGGCCGGGGTCCTCAGGTCTACTGGTAATCAACAACGCAGTCTATCCTTCTAAAAACATTCCTACAATCGCAGGTGGTGGCACAGTAACCTTTGTAACAGAAGACGATCAGTGCTTCGTCGATTCTTACGAAGACCGCGAAGATGCAGGCACACCAGGCATCTTTCAGGTCATAAGAGGAGCTTTGTGTCTAGAAGTCAAGCACAGATTGGGACAGCAGGCGATATCGGATAGAGAACATGCACTCACACGAAAAGGAATGGAGCAACTTACGACTGTTCCATCAATTCAAGTTCTAGGAAACCTCGACCCGGAAAATCGCGTCGGAATCGTATCCTTTGTGGTCAAGTACAAAGAAGCCTACCTTCATCATGGTTTCATCACTACACTGATCAACGACCTGTTCGGCATACAGTTGAGAGCCGGATGTACTTGTGCCGGTCCATATGGTATTAAGCTGCTTAATATCGATGATGAGCATGCTACAAAATATAAGAAGGCGATCATGGATGGCGTTCATTCGATGAAGCCTGGTTGGGTAAGAGTCAATTTTCACTATACCTACGATGACGAGACTTTCAACTACATTATAAAAGCGATACTATTCGCAGCTGAGAACGCTTACTTGTTTTTAAGTGACTACGAAGTGGACACATTGAAAGGAACATGGGCAAAGAAAGGCGTTGCGCCACAGACTAAAACACTGGATATCGACCATGCGCTTGTTATGGATAGACTCACCCTGACTAGCCTTGACAAAAACTATTCCGATTTATATGAACAGTACCTTCAAGAAGCTAATCTGATGAAAGAGGAACGCCTAGCAAAACCTATAGACCATGAGTTGTTCGCTGCTAAAACGATGAGTGACATCGCCTGGTTTTACCATTCAAAATAGCACACCCAAAAATGCGGAGCACCCCAAACAGGGAGGCTCCGTATCGTTTCTTAGAGTTTTCTTAGAATACGATTATAGATTAGTGTAAGCCCTCTTTTATCGTAAATTGCATGCTATAATAAGTTATCAAATCAAAATGACAACACAGAAGATTTTGTGTTAAAATAACTGGTAGGTTTTTAAGGAGGGAGCATTATGAACAAACGTTCATCGTCTTTTATATTTGGGGTTGTAATCGTCATCGTAGGTCTTTATCTACTGGCTGACAACTTAAATCTTGGCATTGTAAATACCATCGATTTTGTAGACATCATCAGTGTCTTGTGGCCGATGCTCTTTATCGGTTGGGGATACGAGGCACTACAAAAAAGAAATTATGTGGTCGGAGCGATTTTCAGCAGCATCGGCTTACATTTCTTACTGGACAACCTGACATTCATCAGTCCGATTTTCGGATTTGCGTCAAGCATAGTATGGCCGGCTTTCATCATCATATTGGGTGTCTACATTATGCTCGCTCCTCCTAAGGAAAAGCAGGTTAAAAGAAACAGCGACTTCTCTTCAAGAGGCAGAAGCAGCAATAGCAGTCATAAGTTCAGAGAGTTCGATCCTGACACAGACAATACTGTCATCAGACCAGCAAAGGTTCAACGACACACAGGTAAAACTTCAGAAGCTAGCTTCTCCGATTCAATCGATCAAGTAATCTCATCGGTTGACGAGGTAGTTTCAAACATCAGTAGAAACGTGAAAGAAAATATTAAGGGTCACAGCGACACGACTTACACAGTGACTCTCTCAAAAGACTCGGATAAGCCAACTGTAGAAAGAATCTACGATGCAACACCAAAACCTGAGAGCTCAAAAGTCAATCTAAATAAAGAGACACCTAAACAAGAACAAGTTGAAACACAAGCTACAACAAAGACAAATCAAGAAGCTAATCAGAACCAGCAGCGTAAAGCTAAGAAAATGCGTTCCTATTCCGCAAGCTTTAATTCTAAAAAGCTTTTATTCAAAGAAGAAGACTTTGTAGACGGAGATAACACGATTGATATCACTTGTGTATTTGGTGAAGTAAAACTAGGCATTCCAAGAGACGTCAATATCGAACTAGAAGGACAAGTCACACTTGGTGATTTGAAGTTCTTAAATGAAAAATATGAAGGTTTCTCATCAGCGATAACTGACAGATATGTCTCCCCTAGCGGCGCGACAAAAACTGTACACATCAACGCTACTGTAATTTTAGGCGACATAAAAATTAAATTGATTTAACACAAATGCCTCTCATGACGATATAATCTAGTGAGAGGTGTTTTTTATATGAAAAATGATAAATTTGATGAATTCTATATGAAGCAGACCCAAGCCAAGAACAAGGAAAAAATGGGTAGAAGCAGCGAAGCTCTAAAATTGTATTTGGACATCATTGAAAATTACTTTCCCGACACAGATTATTCATTTGAACATGCAGTATTGCTACTAGAAAAAGCTAATCGTTTAGACGAAGCAAAATCAATTTGCACCACGGCGCTGGAGCGTATCAAATCCGGTGAAATGAAAGGCAATAAGTTTTTTTTTGAAACCCATCTCCTAAAGATAGACGAAAAAACATCAAGCAAAAAATCTGATCACCACTGGGACATACCTGCTTTTTTTAAAAACAGACCCTTAATTGTGGTAAGTGTATTTTATCTGCTTGCCGCGTTGATCTATTCCTTGCCCTCAAAAATATATAAGTTCATATTTATTGTTTTTATCGGAGTGGCGCTTGTCGTTCTATTTGAACTCTTAAAGAGTGCAAGAAAAAGCCTGTCGATCAAATTTCAATCCATAGCACTGATTTTTTCTTTGTTCATCGCGATGGCGGCTGCCGCACAACTCCCCCCACCCGACTGGACCAATTTCTTTTCATTACAATCAATAAGTGAAATGAATACCGAAACGACAATAGAGCGATCCGTAGCACCTAATGAAGATAAGGATTCCAGCATCTCATCACAAGATGTAGATACCCTTGAAGCCATGTTTGAAAGCGACCTGGTGGTAAGTGAGTTATACATTGAGATTGATGATAATCTTATCAGCATATCCCTTTACCTTAAACCTGCCGCTACCACCGAAGAAGCAAAGAACGCCGTAAAATCGATACTGCTGGAACTCAACAGCATTAAAGGCTATGAGCGACCAGATGATAATAGGATGGGCGACTTATACAAGGATTACAGCACCCAGATTCAAGTCTTCGACAGTTTCAGCAATCGTATCTTAAGAGGACAAGTTAGAAGATTCAATCAGAAGTTGAACTGGTAACTGAATTACAAGTAAATCAGTAAATAGAAAAGCCATCACAACAACGTATTTTATATACGTATTGTGATGGCTTTTCTTGATAGGTTCAATCCATATTCTCAGGTGAAAAATCTCCTTTTGGCCCATGCCAACGAAATTTATCTATCGTAGATTTTCCTATCTGAATCGCTTCTGCAGGGCAGTTATGTATGCATCTCATGCAAAGATAGCACCGATTGTTAAATGTCACTTTATGATCTACGACAATGTTTGCACTAGGACAAATCCTTTGACATCTCCCACATAGAATACACCGTTCATCTGTTTTGAACTTCTTTTGTAGCATGTTTTCAAGAAGTGGATAGACGCCTTTGATTAGGTCTCCCAGTAGATAATCGCCGATTTTGGGCTTGTGGGAATAGTTATTGCCGTCCCCACTGATAATTGCTTTTGTAAAATCGGATACAACCTCAATTTCATCAAAATTCATCATGCTGATTGATTTTACCATACTTGAGTCTCTATCCTTAAAAGCCAATGCATCAGAACCGGGCATGAATACTTCAACCACACCTTTTACTTCGTACCCCTTTTTCTTAAACAGTTTTTCAGCAACTCTAAGCGCGTTGCCACTAAGAAAAGCCTTTGTAGCAAATAGATAGACAGGCAGTTTGTTCACAGGTTCCATTTCTATAATAAACTTCTTAATGAACTTAGGTATGTCGCATGCGTAAATAGGAAACCCGAACACGAGAATGTCGCCTATCGACATGTCATTTGTAAAAGATTCAATGGAATTTCGTTTTACCAGCAAGTCAGCCGATTGCAAATTGCGTTCGATTATTTTACTGACGTATTCCGTATTGCCCGTCCCGCTAAAATAAAGTACTTGTATCATTTCTCCTCCTCCACTACTATAGATCCCTTCTTTCATCTATTCCCCTTTAATCCTTACTAATTGCAATTATTTGACTTGCATCACCCAAAACACGCATTGACATTAACGCAGCGTCATCGGGTATAATTGAATTGAAGTACTTCAAGAAAAGAGGATATCAATGCTAATAACCGATGTATCTAAAAAGTATGCTGTCTCTACTAGAACCTTAAGATATTATGAAGAGCTTGGACTGATCACCTGCTCCGAAAATTGCTCTACCATCAGTTAAATAGACTTGATACTTCAATCATCGACTTGAAGTATAAGCGTCAACTGGTGCGGTCTACACTGCAAACATTCGGTTCTGATGATTTAACTAAAGTGAATCTTAAGGCATTCCTAAGTCAACAGCTATTTTTTAGGTCATCCGATGAAAGGTGGACCAACATGATAGAAAATGATAGTCATATCACCATAGATATCGGCAAAGACTTAATCCCGATAGCCCTAGACGATGCAAAGTGCTCATTATTCAGTTCCATCAAAGAACTTAGAGAAACCCTATTAAAAGACTACGGCATCGATTTGAAAAAAATCAGAGTAAAAGACAATCTAAATGACCTGTCTCCAAACGAATTTCAGATCTTAAACGACGATAAGGTCCTCATAAGAAAGCAAATCAACTCTGAAAATCAACAGCTACAGGTTGATCAGATCATCACACAGTTGAAGGCGATAGTGCTGTAGGACGATTGATGGCTAATCACACTTCATCTATAGTTCTATGCTTTAGCTAATTTTTTTACTTCTTGAAGCAGTAAAACACTAAAAACAACTTCAACTGCAATCATCAATACGGCTACTGTGACCGAAGTATAAAAACTACCAACGATCAGTGCCATCAGTGGAATAATAATTGCAAACACCTTATAGCTGGTTGATTTATAGATCCAACTATAGGGTAGTAAGTGTGCACCAAATATCATCGCCATCACCATTACAAATTTATCAGGGCTTGTCGCATAGACCCACATGGCAATCAGCAGGTAAAGCATCTGGTTCATGGAAACTAAAAATCCCAACTGATCAATCGGATTATCCTTGCTGCTAAACTTGATGTTCATTAACTTTGAAATCAGGAATGAAACAGGCAATAATAACGATGTCGCACAGAAGGTCAACAGATTCTTGGTTTCTATGACAAGCCCTGTACTATGGATAACGGCAATCACTGACCAGATGATAACAGAAGTCAGAATGAAGTGGATACCCTTCTTTTGACTTTTCATACATTGGAGTCGTAATGTTTCTAATTTCATGTTTTCCCCTTGATGTTCAAATAAGTTTGATCATACTCAACATTCTAATTATACTTGAATCAAAACATAGGATGTGGATTTTAAGGTAATTGTAATACTCAAAAACAGAGAAATCCCCGATAAATGACGCTTAGTCAACTATCGGGGATTTCTCTTGTAGTTTATCTAAACTGCTACCGACGGTCTTCAACAAACTGAACCTTGAATCCGTCCGGATCTTTGACATAAAAAAACCTCATCATAGGATTTGGTACATATACTTCTGATTGATCGTTGAATCCATTTTCAGTTAGTGTTGCCATCACATCTTCAAGCGTGCTATCCACCATAAAACCTACTGAGATGCCTTTTACTGGCGATTCAGGTTCGCCAGAATCGCAAATCAGTTCAAGTTCAGTCGTGCCACCGCCAAGAAAAGCGAGTTCAACATGCTCATTAGGCTTAAACCGCCTGTTCAACTCAAGTCCCACAATCCTTTGGTAAAAGTCGAGTGATACGTCAAGATCCTTTACATGTAGCGTGGTCCAGCAAAATCTCATACTGCTTCCTCCTTCAAAATCGCCTTGTCGGCTTGTATACCTTCGTGTGAGTCTTCCAAATGCCTTAGTTCGTTGAATAAGAATATCGCAGTCACTACAGATGCTGTAAAATCAGCAGTCGGACCAGCAAGCCAGACTCCTGTAAGACCGATGAACTGCGGTAGTAAGATCAAGAGCGGAATCAGCACAAGCACTTGTCTTAATAAGCTTAAGAACATAGCCTTGGGAGCTTTCCCCACCGCCTGAAAATAGTTTGCACTGATAATCTGAAACCCGATGACAGGAAGCATAGATAAAAACAGCTTCATCCCTTTTGACGCCAGATCCACAAGTGCAGGATCATTATTGAAAAGACTGATTAGCCCTGTGGTCCAAAACTGTGTTAAAAGAAAACCGAATGATGAGAGTGCCGTACCGGCAAGTATCGCAAGTAAAAGGGTTTTTTTAACCCTATCAAACGCCTTTGCACCGTAGTTAAAACCGATGATCGGTTGTGAACCTTGGTTGATACCGAAGATAGGCATTAAAAAGAAAATCGCAATTGCGTTAATCACAGTCATCGCACTAATCGCTAAATCCCCGCCTGTGGCCTTAAGTGCATTGTTCGCAAGTATGGTAACCACACTTGCAGCAACTTGCATAGAGAATGGTGACATGCCTATGGAAAGAATGCTAAGTACTGTTTTTCCATCTAAAACAAGGTTTTTCAGTTTTAATTTAAGTTTACTCTTTGAAGATGTAAAGTGCATCAGAACCCATGTGGCTGTCAGTAACTGAGAAAAGACGGTTGCGACTGCGGCACCCTGTATTCCCATCCCGAATCCAAAAATTAAAATCGGATCCAGTATGATATTGACTATCGCTCCGATAAGGACCGTATACATGGCAATTTTAGGACTTCCTTCGGATCTGACAATTGAATTAAGTCCAAATCCCAATCCTTGAAAAATCGCACCTATAAGTATAACCGTCAAATACTGATCTGCAAAGCCGATGGTTACATCACTTGCCCCAAAAATTCTTAGTAGAGGCAGTTTGAAAATCAGACCTAGTACAGAAAGTGAACCCATGATAAGGATCAGTAGCGTCACCGCATTACCTAAGATTCTTTCAGCCAGTTCCTTATTGTTTTGCCCCAGCCTTATGGAAACCCTTGCGCCTGCACCGATGCCCACAAGCATCCCAAAGCCCATTAAAAGCGTCATTAGAGGCATGGATAAGCCTATGCCTGTCATAGGTAGCGGTCCAAGCTTACCGATGTAGATTCTGTCCACCACATTGTAAAGGGCGTTTACCATCATGCCGATAATCGCCGGTAGGGAATACTTCCAAAGCAGTTTACCGACGGGTTCGTTTAAAAGTTGTTCATTCTGTCTCATCATTCACCTTGTTGTCCTTTTCATCACAGCCTACATTTTTATACACGCGGGCATTCTCACTCATCAAGTTGATTAGTCTAGTCAGTTCATTCAAATCATGCTCTGACATTCCTTTAGTTAATGTATTGTGCCAGTCACTAGCCACATTTTTTAGCTCAGCATGAAGTTCCATGCCTCTTTGAGTCAAATAAAGCCTCAACATCCTACTATCCGATTCGTCTCTTTTTCTTTCTATAATTCCGCTCTTTTCAAGTTTCATCGCCGCCCTGGTCACTGTTGTCTTGTCAAGTTCAAGTCGTCTTGAAACATCTTCCTGAGAACTTCCAGGATTCAGATGGAGAGTAAAAATGAAGGCCAGCTGTCCTCCACCTATTTCTGAAGTTTTTGTACGTTCGGCAAAGAAGGCTTGTTGCGCTCGATATAATAATGAAATATGTCTACCTATTGGAAAGTTACTCATTTTAAACCTTTCTTACAGTAATATAGTTGACAATACAACTATATATAGATTTAGTTGTATTGTCAACTATATTATTTCGCCCCTCTAATTAATCTCTTTTCTAATGACAAATAACTGAATACTACCAAATGCGCCTACAATTTTCCGCTCGTAAGTGCAACCGCGGTTATCTAGGATAGCTCCTATATCCTTAATGATGTCTCCGCTCCGCTCGATGAGCTTTACAAAAAGGTAACCAAATAAATTGTCATCTAAGGGATAGTCATAGTCCATCAAGAGTAAAATGCCATCTTTTTTTAACACACGAAGTAGTTCTGTCATTGCAATATCGCCGTCTGCATATCCGGAGAAAGCCATCGTACAGACCACTGTGTCAAAAGACTCATCAGGATATGGCATTTGCTCCACGTTACCCTTAACAAAGTTGACTGGTCTATTGAGTTTTCTCATTTTGGCAATTGCCCTATCCACCATGGTCTGGTTATAGTCAAGCGCATGAATCATAAACTCAGGTGGGTATAGTGACAAAAGATAGCCTGGTCCAAAGGAAACTTCAAGTAGCTTCTCGCCTTTAAGATAAGGAAGAACTGACCGCAACCACTTTTTCCACAGTGGAAAACAAGCCATGAATCCGTCATAAGCTTTTGCATAACGGGTATAAATCTCATTTCTTCTGTTGGTATAATCAAGTCGGTCTACAGGTGCTTGCGTATACCTGAATTTGCTTCTAGAAACCTTAAACATACTGACCACTTCCCTTTCGATACTCATTCTATACCCCTTTGAGAGGTCTTTCAAATGAGCTGTTTTTTTCTTTTGTGATTAGTGGTACAATAAAGTATAATTCGACAAAAGGAGAAACATAATGGACATGACGAGTATGATTTTAATTGGTGTGGTAACAAGTTTAATGATCGGGGGCGCTGTCGCAGTACATTTTTACAAGAAGAAAAATATTGCTAAGTTATTCGAGCAAGTTTATGAATCTTCAAAACAAGTTCCAAAGCAAAAGAAAAACAGTTTTCTATTACTAATGTTCAAAGAAGCGATGACTCCACCAGCTAAGCCGGTAAAATCAAAAGACAAATCAAAAGGTAAAGGCAAAGGCAAATCAAAGGCAAAACCAGCAACAACACCAAATCAAAGCAAATTCAACAACCCAAAATATGTAGAAATTCAGTTGATGCAGATGGCAAAAGTCCTCAAAGACAATTCTATCGCTAAAGATAAGCCGATGAAGCAGTCACTTCGCTTACTAAAAGATTACCTTGCTTGGGAAGCAGAAAAGAATTCCCAGAGCAAAAGCGCTTAATAAAAATAAAGCCCGAAGCATGTCTATTTAGGTTAGACAAGCTTCGGGCTTTTTTATATTAGACATCCACTTTTTCAATCAACCTTAACAGGTATTTCGACTGGAATTTCTCACTCACAAGCAGTTGCTTTACCGGTGGCAACTTTAAAAACGCACCTGTAAAAGCAGCCATAAACTTGTGGCTGGTCATCGCCTGGTTATCAAAAATCAAATTGTGTAGGGTATCGGTCTCGATTGCTTCAAGTACCAACTTATGAACTGTGTTGACAGGCGTAAAGATTCTAATTTCTCTCGGTTTCATCTCAATCGCATCAAGTTTACATACCCTTTGGCATACACCACAACCTAGACAGAGTTCATCATCAAAACTGACTTTTCCATCGTCGTTTTTAGTAAAGCACCCTACCGGACAGACCGCAATACACTTTTTACAGCTGACGCATTTGTCATTCATCGCAGCAATAAAATTTGATGAGCTGATCGCCTGGGGTATTCCCATCTTTTTTGCGCCCTTTAAAGCCATACAGCAGCAAGAGCAGCAGTTACAGATGAATCCGACTCCTTCTTTTACATTTTCTGCAAACTGTATCAGATTATTGTCGTAGGACACTTTTAAGATCTCAAATGCTTTTTCTTTAGAAATCAACTTGGAATAGCCGTGTTTTGACAGTGAATGCGATAACCCGTTGATAGATAAACATACTTCTTGTGGCGCGTCGCAGTTCTCACCTAAATGTTCTGCCTTGTGCCTGCAGTAGCATCTGCTTACGCCAACACTTTCTGCGTTTTCAATAATTTTTGTGGCTCTCTCGTAGTCGAGTACATACACTTCATCTGATGGCTTAACCGTGTTCTCATTCACAAGGATTCTTCCTATCGGCGTTTTTAACGACAATAGCTTTCTCATAAAATCCTCTTCTGTCTCCAAATACTGATGAAACAGTTCACTTAAAAGCTTCTGATCAAAATGACCGCCGGTTCTCATCAGAGCGAACTCGAAAAAACCGATCATCGGTGGTGGTACTACGTATTTTTGCTCTTTGGTGTCATTCATATCCAGTAAAAGCGCTTTTTCAGCAAGCCCTTCTAGAATTTTGAATGTCTCCTCTTCAGTCATCTTCCAAATCTTTGCCGCATTCTTCACACTGAATGGTTTTATTGGAAGCAAAGAGACTAAAGAAGCCTCCTCATGGGTAAACATGACCTTAAGTATCTCATATAAGACCTCCGCTTCTGGTGCCCCTTGAGGAAATCTATTATATCTGTCGATCAGTTCTTTGTAACCTGTTCTGCCTGTTAAGTGAGCCATTGTTCTTCTCCGTTTGCTGTCGATTTGCTTTGGTTGATTAAGGGGCTAGCACAAGGCTAGCTACTACGCGAGAGTTTGTTTCTATTTGTCATCTGGATTGATCAGGCCTTTGGGATCGTCAAAGATAGCACCCATCTTGCCAAAATGATGATAGATAGATAACTCATTCAGATAACCTTGTATCTCAAGTTCAGGATCACCACTTGCGATAGCTATCTGATCCACAAAATTGTCCTTAGGATAAAATGCAGTCAATAATACCGATTCTCCAGGTGCTATGTTTAGCTTATTGCCAGTCATTTCGACCTTACATTTATTCGTAGTTCTAGAGTTTTCACCGGTGATTATCGGATAATACAAGTATACGTTGTTCTGAACAATGGTATGTTTACTTTCGTTCTTGAGCTGAACAGTATAGACATTGCCCTCAGGCAGCTGTGAATACTCTACCAGTTCAAATTTAATATGGTCAAGCGCGTATGGATCAATTATAACAGCTTCTACAGCTTCATTACTTACGATGACTTTATCTTCAATAGTCTCAGTCATCTGCGTATTTGGATTCACTTGAATGGTAATCATCAAGGCAATACAAGCAACGATTGTGATTATCACGGTTATCAAGTACTTCATATGCTCGCACCAAAAAAATTTACGATATTTCCGTCAGGATCCCTAAACCAAAACGATCTGGTTCCCCATGGGTAAGATTGTGGTAGTTTCAGTATTTCAATATCCATCCCTTTAATCCTTTCATATGCTTCATCTACCTGATCTACTTTTACTCCTACAGTAAAGTTCCCTGATCCCGCACCATGCATCGAACCGGGAGCCATTTCTTCCATTCCTTCAACACAAAATATAGTAAGGGATGCGCCGGTCGTCTTGATTTCTGCGTGATAATCATCCCCCTCAGATCTTGTGTTTAATATCTTACAGTAAAAATCCACTAACAAGGGTACGTTATTTGTGATTATGCTTATACCTACAAATTCCATGTGAATCCTCGCTTTCTGTATTTATATTCACTTATGATTCTATTTTACTAAATCAAAAGGCAATAATATACGATTTAAGAAAAACGTAATAGATTGAATTACAATTACCTTAAATTAAGCAAATAGCAACCCATATGATATATAATTGACCTATATGGCGTTATTATACATGTCTTGTGCATTCAGAAAGGAACACTCATGAAAAAGGCTCTTTTTATTTTACTCATCCTGTCCGCATCATTGACTATAGCCTGTGATTCATCAGTGGATACACCTACTACGAATTTTGATGAAGCAGCCCAGATAGAGCAACTTCAACCCATCGATACAAAACGCTTTGAAGAACTTTTCGACGCAAACGACTTCTCTGTCCTCTTAGACGAATATACGCTTGAAACGGTAGCAACCATGTCTGAGCAAGCTAAAATCGATTATGTACACGCAGCACTTGCCAGTCAGGATTATCAGCTTGCTCTAAAGTTTTTAACTGAGTTGACTCTCCCTTTCTCAGTCTTACAAGACCTTCTTGGCAATAAGGTGATCTTGCTAAGCGGTGAAGCTTTTCTAGAGGATTTGGTCGTCTATCAGGATAACTTCGCAGACGACCCAGACTACAATGTCTTACTTAGTCAGTTCACCTATGAGTTTCAGTCAGAAGTCGAAGGCAAGAATATTCTACTGAGAAGCTTTAAAACGAATCCACAACATTCCCCTACGTTACGACTGCTCACCTTTATGAAAATGGGAGAAAATCTTAAGCGAACGATAGCATTTTTAAACGAATCCCTTACCACCTATGACAATAAATCCGAAGTTTACGAACTGATGGCTGAGGCCTACCGTACGTATACGTTTTATTACGAAGGCATGACTTGCTATGAAAAGGCCAATGAACTGGATTCTGAGCTGTATCTTGAACGTTATATTCTCTCGTGCATTGATGCTAAGCGATCAATAAAGGCTTATGAACTCTTTATCAATAATGAATCATTTGATTTTGAAGACGTAACGATCCAACGAGTAGTCGAATCTCTGATCGGTCGTGGCGCGTTTGATGAAGCATCAGACTTGATTGCAAAAATGCAAGCGGATACTCCAGAACGAATGATCTGGTATCTGATGGAAGCCATTACAAAGATACGTCAGGGTGAACTAGACGAAATAGAAGCGGTTCTTGACCGCGCAGAGTCAAATGGAGTGGATAGGAAAAGCTTAGTATCCACTATCGGATTAGGAGACTTTGAGGACATAGCCGCGGATGATTGGATGGTAGAGGTCTTTAAGGACAATTACTTGTATACACCTGGAGACTATACCCCACCACAAGAAGACTTGACTAGGGAAGAACTTGCTAGAAATGCCTTTGATGCTTTAAAAGACCCCGAGGACCGATTCACCTTCTTACTTGATGAAGAAGAGATGGCGATGACCTTTGAAGCTCCCGAATTTTTAAAGAAAGACCAACTACTCTATTTCAAGTTCAGCATCTTCGACGAGGCTGTCGACGACTGGATCATCGCTACACTTGACGAGGTAGCCCGAGATGACTCGCAGTGGTTGATTCTAGACATGCGTGGAAACCACGGCGGCATGTTGCAAACGGCATACGCCATAATAGACGAACTGACAGGCAGAGCTAATCTTTTTTATCAAGTAGATAAAAACGGAAGACAGACGCCCTATTCCGCTACAGCATCCAGGCGTCCTTTTGAGAAAATCATCGTACTGCTCGATCATGAATCCGCAAGCTCGTCAGAAGTAGTCGCCCTTTCACTAAAAAAGCGTCTTAAAAATGTGACTATCGTCGGTGAAACAAGTTTTGGAAAAGGTGTCGGACAGCACGTCTTTTATGACCAAAAGTCAGGACTCACCTTATATCTGGTATCCTTCTACTGGAACGTGATAGAAGAAAACATACAAGAGGTCGGTATAGATCCGGATATAATCTATGATTTTTCTACTGAGGAAAATGTGATTGATAAGGTACTTGAACTGGTTCGGTAGAAGATAGAAGGTAGATGAGGATCTTTGAGGATTAACGATTAGTGACTACAGATTAGGGATTGATAACCGCCCCCTATTCACTCCATATTAAACGGATACTGATTCAGCACTAGGTAAAACATGACAGGTTCTAACGATTGAACAAGCTCGGCATCTTCACCTAAAAGGGCTAACTCATCGCCATAGACCACTACCTTGTCTAACTTGCCTTCTTTGTATAATTCAATATTTTCTTGGATTTCATCACTAAACATGTAACTGACTTCATCCATCACCACATGCTGTGCATCCCAGTAAGCTTCGTTCTTGACCATCCTAAACACGTCGTTCATGGTCATGCTATAATCTTGGTTGTCTTTCCAATCGCTTACTATAAAAGGTCCATTATAAAGCGTCGTATCAGCACTTGTACCAAACGACTCCCCCATACTCTCTGCAAAGGCTTGATTCACAGGATAAAAGCTTGGAAAAGTCAACAGCTTTTCAAAGTAAGGTATCGGTCGTTCAAGAGTCACTTGTAAGGTGTGATCATCAATAGGCTTTACACCAAGCTCACTTGGATCCACATCTCCATTCATCACTGTTTCATAGTTCTTAAACGCTGCAATTTCAATCATAAACTGATACATCATCTGGGTCTTAGGATCAGCAAGTCTCTTCCATGAATAGGCAAAATCCTCAGCGGTAACAGGTGCGCCATTCGACCACACCGCATTTTCCCTCAACTTAAAGGTATAGTTCAGTCCATCCTCGCTTTTATGATAAGACTTTGCTACACCAAATTCCAAAACCTCTTTTTCACCAAGCGAAAATAGGCCCTCCATGGTATTCCCCAAGATTTCGAATGAAAATAAATCGGTGGCTTTATTCGTATCCAAGCTAGGAATATCCGTCCGTGTTGCAAGATGAAGCACTTGCCTTCCTTGGTCGTCTGCTTGTGTGCTTGCTTGCTTGTAAGAAACCCGTCCTCCAAAGGAATGACCCACGATCCCTTTCACATAGGACTTTACCAGTTCAAAACGACGCCTCTGGTAAAGCGGAACAATTACGGCTTCCTCTTCAATCAACATCCTCTCAAGACTCTGAACCGCCAACACTCTTTCAACATAGCTATTGGCAAGGTCTGAATGCTTAATATGATCCACTACCTCATCATAGATTTCATTTGAAAATCCAGCAGTATTATAATCACCATCCGTAACCCACATTTCTAAAAAAGTCATCGGGTCTGGATAATCAGGTCCCCACCCTTCATATAGCATATGAATAGGAACATCCTTGGGATATCTTTGCGATGAAAATGGTCTTTGAATCAGCTCGACGGTCATTCCATCCAAAGTGGATTCAATACTTTCTTTTATTCTATCTGATATGCTGTAAATACTAGGACCATCAAACGAGTAGAAGTGAATATGTGCATTTGTGAAACTTAGCTCTTCTTTTGCCATATTCCAGTACTCTCTAGCTAGAACAGGATTGTAATGCATCCAACCTTCCTGATTGAAAGCCCTATAGTCCGTTCCCTTATCAAACACAAAGTTTTTAGGCACAAGATAATCAGCAGTAATAAAGTCATCATAGCCAGCCATATGAATAAAACTTCCTTTATCAATTGCTAAAGAAATAGCCTTTCTTGCATGAACATTCTTCATCAAAACATAAGGATCCACATATGTTTCTTCTTCACTCTCAATCGCAACTGGCTCATCGACTACCTGAAGTGTATTTTCCTCATTAGACCTGGTGGTACAAGCCGTCAGTAAAAATAGCATCATAAAGATAATCAGTATCCTTTGAAAAAACTTCATTCTTAGCACGATTCCTTTCTACTAGTCATTTCTAGTCAACCTCTCGAGTATGAATTTTCAATTTTCACTCCTAACATTTCGTATAAGATACAGCTGATGTAGTGAATGCAACTCTACTAAAACTCAATATCCTCTATTGCTTTTTTGGCCCTTTTGCAACAAAAACTCCGCTATTTTTTGTAATCTTGATGTAGCCTTCATTTAGAATACGGTCATTCAATAGTTCGTATAATTCATTGATACGTTCATTTGTCATTACCTCGTCGATATTAAGGTGACCTTTCATCGATAGCATGTAATCGATAAGGGGCTGTGCATCGGTTATCTGTAATGAATCCTCATAATACCTTACTTCAACCGAATCAAAATATTCCCTTAGTTGCGCTTGCCCGTTCTCTAGACCGAACTCATGGGCAACAGAAAAAGTTTTAGCATCAAGTCGAGAGTCAAAATCCGAAAGGATTTCTTTCATCTCTCTCAAATGGTCCAGTCCGTTTGTAGAAGCATAAAATGTTCCGTTTGATTTTAATATTCTGGCCACTTCTCCAATGGCTATCTTGCGGTCAGATACATGATATAACATATGGTTTGCTATCACACAGTCAGCATGGTTGGACGCAAACCGTGAATTTTGAATATCGTCGACTTCGTAATTGCATACTTGACCGATTTCATTCAAGTTCTCCTTGGCTGAAAGAATCATTCCTTGTGAAATATCAGAAAGGCTAATCTTTATATTTTGAGGGATTCTTTCTATGTTTTCCTTCCATATGCTCCCATTGCCGCATCCGAATTCTACTACAACATGGTTTGAGTTCAATTCATATTGATCATAGATCCAGTTTTGCCAACTATAATGATTCGTACTATAGATTTTGTGCAGATTTTGTCTCGTGGATAAGTTATTCTCTGTGCTGTATTGCTTTTTTACAATTTCTCTATCATTTGCTCTAGACATGTTTTACCTAATCCTTCATTTAGTCTCATCCATACGCCAGCTTATACCATTATACCAATTTAAAAGGATTTAATACTTGATTTATGGTAATTGTAAAAATAGAATAAAAACGACATCACAAGTGTGATGTCGACCTCATAAGGCTCAATTCAATTACTTTCGATATCAGAATCATTCTTCTCAAAAGCAACAACTCTATTTCTCCCTGTTTGCTTTGCCTTATAAAGGGCTTGATCTACATAACTAATAATATCTTCAAAATCAATTTTACTTTCATCTGAATAGTTGATTACTCCAAAACTTGAGGTTACTTGAGTTACTGGAGAAAAATCAAAGTTTGAAATAAGTTGTCTTATAGCTTCAGAAAGTTTGAGTGCTGTCTCTAATGTGCTTTGTGGCATTAAGATCATGAACTCCTCGCCACCCCAGCGAGCAAAGGTATCTGACTCTCTGAGTCTACTTTGCACCAATTCAGAAAGTTTCTTTAAAACAAAATCACCAATATCATGGCCATAGGTATCATTAACATTTTTAAAATGATCAATGTCAAACATGATAATCGAAAATCCTATACCATATCGTCCTATTCTACTAAATTCATATTTGAGTACTTCAATAAATCGTCTTCTGTTGAATATTCCTGTCAGTTGGTCTGTTACAGATAACCGTTTGATTTCTTTTAAATTTTCTTCTAGTTCTCTATAAAGCAAGATATTCCTATGTACAACATCGAACAGCAAATCTCTCATTATTCTATTATCATTATCTACTGCGATGGACTCCAATATTGCTTGAACAAACATGTTTTGGCGGCCTTCACTGTCTTCATGGTTAAGAATATCGATTAATCCTTGCATTGAAGTTACCATATGTGATCTTCTCCATTCGCCTCAATCCCATCAATTCCTATGTCGGTAATATCATACAACTTATCAATAATCACCTTAACCTGTTCCGCACCTCTTATCAGACTGCCATGTTGAGGTGCGATGAGTTCAATGTCAAGTTCCCTACATTTATCTAGTGTCTTTCTAAGTGCAAGATTTGATGTCATAATAATTTGATGAAATCTAATAATTCCCGGCATAAAGCATGTATCTCTACCAATTGGGCAATCATCATAGCTCGAGCATTCGCTACATTTCTCACTGACATCCATAAATAAATCCCAGTGCTTCCCATACGCGCCGAAAATATCTGAACTGAAAAGTGTCTTTGTCTGCTCATCATAAGTTACAAAACTTCCTGGTGAATGGGTATAAGGTGTATTTATGAATTTTAGTCTTCTTCCCGTTCTAAATCCCCATGAGTTTCTAATCTTGTTAATACACACTAATTTTGATGTTGTAGAGTAATGTTGAATAAAGATATTGTTTTGTTTTTGAGAAATAATCTCTAATTCATTATTACTGATAATACTTTCAAAATTTGAAACACTTCCTACTAGATCGGGATCATAATGCTGATAAATCAAGCGTACAATTTGGTCAGGAAGTATACCAGTCATCAATACTTTCATCATCACACTACTAAAATCCGGTCTGCTACCACCATCGATCAAGACCCCTTCATCGCCTTCATAGATCAGGTAGGGGTTGGAATGTAAACCGTTCTCTTTGTCGTTGTAGCCTACCCAGTATATCCCTTGTGCCACTTCAGCCGCTTTATCATAATCCATAAGTTTCCTCCTGCTATTATTCATCCGAAGATTACTCATGTAAATGGGATTGAATAATTACTATTATGTGTTATGTACCCTAAATGGCTTGATTTCAACTACTTCTTAAAAAATCGCTAAAAAATCAAAGCAAACCGATAGAATCAAGAAGTTCTTCGACCAGCTCCTCAGTGGATTGCTTGCCTTCCATTACCAGTAGCTTAAATCCAAACTTCTCAGCTTCATTAGCAATGTAGCCGGCAAAGCCGATATCCCTTTCCATCCAGTTATTAAACGCTACTTTTGGATCATACGCGTCATTTAGAATATCAAAAGCCCATGTTCTCAGCGCGTACTTTTCTCTCTGAAAAGTTTCTGTAGGAACTATGAAGAATAGTCGGGCATCATCAATCAAATTGGTTGCCAAAGCTGGTAACAGCGCACAGCCTTCAATAATCACCTTATCGCTTCTAATATCACAAAGAATATCTCGCTTAACTAGTTCCCACTCCTCATGATAAAACGCGATTTCTTCCTTTAACTGCACATCAACCTCACGTGAAAACAGCTCATGCCACGGCTCTGTTTTCCATCGGTACATGATCGGTTGAGTTTTTTCATCTGCCTCTTCGATATGCCTAAACATATAGTCATCGGCTTTGATCACTTGATAATTATATTTTTTGCCTAAGTAGGCACTCAACGTACTTTTTCCTGCACACGGCGACCCGCCTATCAGAATTGCTTTTGTTTTCATCATGTTCTCCTAACTGCCTTCGCAATCCGTGCTAAAGACAACCTATTTTACCACTAGTTTGACTGGAGAAAACGGAAAAATCAATTTGATAAATTTCTTCCCTACATAGTAGACCATGAAAGTAAACCATGAAAAAAACCTGTGACCGAACGTATGCCTATACGTCATGTCGCAGGTTTTCTTTATTTTTGAATCAATCAGAGTGATTTATGTCTATTTAAATGATGGTATACGGCGCCAATCAAATTGGCATCTGCCTCAAAAGTACAACGTCTAACAGTGGGCATGCTTACAGCCACTTTAAAATGTTCGTATAACTTAGAGAGTTCAATATTAATTTCATCAACGATATCTTCTCTAGCACTGATTCCACCGCCTATTAGGATAACTTGCGGATCGTATACATGTTGAACATTGTGTATTCCCACAGCAAACATGCGGTAGAACTCACGAATACAGGCACTAGCGATCTCGTCACCCGATTCAGCCAGGTCAAAAATTTGCTTACCGTTTACCGAGTCATGTGCGATATTCATCGTATCCGCATAGTGCTTCACCAGCGCAAAAGTCGATCCAGTATCACTCCAGACAATCGGAACTCCGGTGTTCTGTTCAAAACCTGTGATCATAATTCCGAACTCACCGGCAAACTTATGCGCACCGCTATGAATGACCCTATTTTTTACGACAGCACCACCGACGCCTGTTCCACATACGACAAATGCCATATCGGATACATCCTTTGCAGAACCCAGCCAGACTTCTGCAAGTGCGGCGCAGTTACCATCGTTATCCGCAGAATAAGGTAAATCGAACATCGTGCCCATATCCTTTGCAGGATTCTTTCCCTTGATATAAATAAGTGCGCCTTCACTTAAAGCCTGAGACGTTTCCTCATCGGTGACGCATGGTTGACTAAGTGCGACACCTTCTATTGGTGCGACTGTTTGCCCCCATTCCACAAGACTCGATAAACTCTTTAACAGGGCTGCATAAGTGTTCAAAGGCGTTTTTTCAGCTGATCGATCGATGATATCGCCGCTAGCGCTGATTACAGCGGCTTTGATCATGGATCCACCAATGTCAATTGCAATATAAGCCATCTACAATCTCCCTATATCTCCACCTGTTGCGATCACATTTTTGTACCAGTCAAACGATTTTTTCTTTGTTCGTTTTAAGCTACCTGATTCGATGTCGACATGTACAAATCCGTAACGCTTTTTATAGCCGTTTAGCCAGCTTAACAGGTCGGTAAAGCTCCATGTGCAGTATGCCAAAAGCTCAACGCCATGATCAACCGCCTGTTGACATGCGATAATATGTCGTTTTAAGAAGTCGATTCGGTAATCGTCATTGATTTCTCCGTTTTCCTCAACCGTATCATAGGCACCAAGACCATTTTCGCTGATGATGATCGGTAGATTATAACGATGATGTAACCGTTCAAGTCCCATTCTAAGCCCGTCAGGATCGATAGCCCAGTCCCAGTCTGTATAATCCAGAGATTCATTTCTAACATGCTTATAAAGTCCAGGCACACCGTTTTCAGATTGCGTCCCCTTTTTACCAGACGTGTTCATGCCGCCAAAGCCGACACCATCTACTGGATTATAAGCAACCATCGATGTTTGATAGTAATTGATCCCGATAAAGTCACATAGTTCAGCACTGTTTTTCATGGCCCTGTAGTCGTCCTCAGATACTTCGGGCATGACACCTTTTTCACTATAATACTGGACAGCACGTTCTGGGTAGACTCCCTTGTAATAGCTATCCAGATACCAATCAGGACCTGTTGCGTCATACATGGTTTGCGCTTCAATGTCTTCAGGTGTATTTGACGCGGCATGTGAAGGTGAATACGCAATACTTGATCCGATCATTCCTTCATATCCAGCATTTTTAAAGGCAAGTACTGTATGGGCATGCGCCAAAACGGTATGATGAAACGCTTTTAAGTACCTTTCTTCATCCTGAACACCCGGCGGATGAAGCTTGAGCATGTAACCAAGACCCGTGAAGATATTTGGTTCGTTCATGACTATCCAGTGTTTGACCCGATCTGAATAATGTTCAAAACAGACAGTCGCATAAGCCACAAAATCTTCAATTATCTGACGGGATTCCCATCCCAAATACCTGTCTTGAAGTGATTTTGGTAGATCCCAGTGATACAGGGTCACCATGGGTACGATATCATTTGCCAAGAGCTCATCGATCAGGTTGCTGTAAAAATCTATCCCCTCCTGGTTGATTCGTCCACTGCCTTCTGGCAGGATTCTCGCCCATGCGATAGAAAACCTGTAGGTTTTAAGACCCATTTCAGCCATAAGCGCTATATCTTCCTTGTACCTGTGATAGTGGTCACAAGCAATATCGCCATTTGTTCCTTCAAAGGTCTTACCTGGCAGATGAGCCCATTCATCCCAAATGGATGGTCCCTTACCACCTTCATCATAAGCTCCTTCTATTTGATAGGCCGCAGAAGCTGAACCCCATAAAAAATTCTTTTTAAATGCCATTTCGATTCCTTTCTAGCTATTGTTTGACTCCGCCTAAAGCATCATGCTTTCCACTGCAAAGTCAGGTTTACCATTTGTCAATAGGAATGGATTATCAGACGTTTCATACGCCAAACAGCGATTTAATACTTATATCATGATAATATCCTTTTCTTAAAGTCTTGGTTGTTGACAAGTTTCACCTTTGATGAGTTCAACACTTACAGAAAGTCTAGTTACATCTGTCAGTTTAGATTCAACTAATTGAATACATTTTAGAGCTGCTTCCTTACCTAGTCTTACGGTATTTTGCTTCATCGTCGTAAGACGAGGATACATCATTTCACCTATTTCTAAGCCGTCAAACCCGGCCACAGAAACATCTTCTGGAACTCTGACTCCTAATCTTCTGAATGTGTTGATCGCCCATACTGCACAGTAATCATCAGGAAACATAACCGCTGTAGGCAAGTCTCCCCTACTGACTAGTTTTTCAACCGTGCTTATTGCAGCTTCTCTGTCGTTGAATCTTGACTCGATAATATTTTCTTCAAGAATTACCAAATCAGCATCTTTCATACTTCTCTTAAAGCCGTTTAATCGTTCAGTAGTGACATGAGACCTATGTCCGAAAGCATATGCGATATTTGTGTGACCAAGACTTATCAGATACGATGTCAACTCGTACATCCCGGCAAAATTCTCTGACATGATAGAACTGGTATGATCTGATAAATGATCAATGACGACTACTGGAATCTCACTTGCCATCAGTTCCTTAACCTGCTTGCTTTCAAAATCGATACAAGCGATTACGACGCCATCCGTCTTTCTTCGTCTACAATGTTCCAAATAAGACGTTTCCTCACCACCAAAATTCTTTGAAATGAAGGTAATGTCATAGCCTTTCTCTTCAGCTTGTTCCTTTACGGATTGCAAGATTGGAGCAAAATAGTAATGATTCAAACCGCTATGGTTCTCGTCTTCGAATAATACTCCAATATTCCAGGTTTTTTTTGTACTAAGTGCTCTAGCTTGGGAGTTTGGAGTAAAACCCATTTCTCTCGCCATTTTCAAAATTCGTTCTTTTGTGTTGATGTTTACATCAGGATAATTGTTAAGTGCCTTTGAAACGGTAGCGCTTGAACAACCGCATGCCTTTGCAATGTCGTATATTGTAATCATAAGGCACCTACCTCTCTTTCGAAACCGCTTTCGTAAAGCGGCTAAAAAAAAGGATAACATATGGACTATCACGCACCTTAAATACCGAAACCGCTTTCGACAATTAGATTATAGCACTACGTTTTCCTACTCGTCAAGACAAAATTTTACGCTTTCTTAACACAAGTTCTTACTAGTACGATCAAGTCGTTGATATGACATTTATACAGCTGTTGTGAACTTCATCGATAAATGAAATCGATTTCGTCAAACAATGAGATCAATTCATTTATCACCTCCTGTGCATTTCGAAAATGAAAGATGCATAATCATAAGTGATTTCAGTTACATTAAGAAACGCATTTGTCATATGCCATATTGACGTACCTTCGATTGGTTTCATCTGGTTGCGCTTGTAGTCGTAACCATGAGCGTTGCCTAGTACAACCACATTTTCAGTCTGTTCATTTCCTCTATAGATCAACGTCACATTCGAGTAGTTGGTATCGACCGGTTCAATCACCGGGTATCCAATTTTAAGAACTCAGTGACGAATTCGGCCTCAGATAACCTTCTATCTTTCAAATCACTCGTCAACTCCATCAGTCCATTTGACATTCTGTCCCATTTTTAAAGTTATACACTGGTTAAAATTTCTTTTAGATACAAATTTATTGTACAATAAATTGTACAAATGTTATCCTTGATGTATGCGATTTAGTATTTTTATTTATAAGTTTCAATCAGAACTACCAGATGAAGTATCAATGAAATTTCACATAGTAAGGAGAAACCATGCACGCTTTTAAAAACTTGAACAGAATTGAATTTATGGTTACCCATACCTGCTCAGGACAATGTAAACACTGTTCTGTATCAGATAGGCTTAAAACCACCATCGAAGATGTCGCTTCAATAGACCAGCTGACTAGCGCGCTTCGCGATGTGACAAAACACGCTGAAATCGAATCAGTGATGACTTTTGGCGGCGAGCCCCTTTTGAGACATGAAACGGTATGTGCAGTCCACCAAACCGCAAAGGAGCTTGGTATTAAAGACAGGCACCTGATCACAAACGGATTCTTTACAAAGGACAGAAGCACCATAAAGAAAGTCGCGCAAAATCTGGCAACTTGCGGTATCACTTCAATTTGCGTCTCTGTTGACGCATTCCATCAAGAAACGATACCAATTGAACTAGTGGAATACTTCATTCAGTCCTTACTTGAAGCTGACTTCAATAACATTCACCTGCACCCTGCCTGGGTGGTAAATAAAGAGCATGACAATCCTTATAACAAGGAGACGAAAAGACTTCTTCGGCAATTGGCTCCACTTCAAGTCAATGAATCGAATGGGAACACTATCACCCTAAAGGGTAACGCAAAAAAATACTTAAGTGATTACTATACACCGTCAGTGACTGACTTATCTGTCAAATGCGGTGAGATGAAGTATGCTAACTCGCTGGATGACGTGCGTTTTTTATCTATTCAGCCAAACGGGGATATTGAACTATGCAAAGCTTTTAAGATTGGCAACGTCCAGACTGAAACCGTGAAAGAAATGCTACTTACCTACAATCCGATGTCAAACGAAAACATTAGACTGATTACAGAACATGGCGTCCAAGGACTTGTAGAACATGCGAAACGCATGAATCTTACACCGAATTTTGATCCAAGTGATTCCATGTGCAGCATTTGCACTTCTTTACAGAAAACATTGTCGTGTTAACTTAACTCCCTTAAAAGAAATCTTAGATGCGTTACATCATCAATGATATAATCGGGTTTGTATACTGCATTCTCATTTGAAGCTTCACTGTACACGCCCGTTTTCACTTGTATGGCAATCGCATTGATTTTTTTTGCCCCAAATATATCTGTCGCAATGTCGTCTCCAATAACCATGGTTTTCTCAGGTAAGCTATTGGTACGTGCAAGCGCCATATTAAAATACTCGCTTGCCGGTTTACCCATAAGCTTCGCCTTTTTATTACACGCGGTCTCGAACATACTTACAAAAGCACCGGTGTTGATGCTGTCCCCATCTCTGTCGATATACCATAGGGTATTCGATAGTGAGATTATCTCAGCACCATTTTTTATCAGTCTAAACGCCTTGTTGATCACATCGTAGTTCATCTTATCGTTAAAATCGCCAATCACCACATAATCAGGAGTTTGATCATCTCTAATCGCACCTTCAAAATCGGCAAGCACGTCGTCATGAACTAAAAAGTGATATCTTTTCTCAGGCTCCATAGCAATCATTTGCTTCACTGCCGATACCGGTGTAAAAAGTTCATCCTCTTGAATATCAATCCCCAGCCTTGTTACCCGTTTATGTACATCACCAATACTTCTACCATCCGTGTTAGTGATAAAATTCAAGTGATATCCTTCTTCTCTTAAGTTACTGATAAGTTCTGCAACACCTTTGACCATCACACCTTTTTCATATAGTGTCCCGTTCAAATCAAAAATAAGTGTATCAATATTTTTAAACTTCATTGTTCCTCCTATAGCTCATCGTCTAGACTACTTTAACTATGCTGTAAAAGTCAGGTCGCTATTTATTTTCAACTACTACTAGTTTACTAAAACAAAATCGATATTTCACAGTTTTAAGTTAAATATAATAAAAAAGCGATATCACTTACGAGTGATATCGCCATTCCATTTAATCCTGATAAGCTGCATCAAGAAGAAAGTCACTTACTACTACTTCAGTTTGCTGCTATCAACACTAACTTCAATTCTATCAATCTGATGATTGCGCATGAAAATTCGTTGACTGATTGACTTATTAAGCATGTTGGTAGCTTCGAACTCACCTGATGTTCCATCGTTGTAATAGACTGTAATCTTGCGCTCAAGAGCAAACTTGTAAACAACCGGAACCGCACAGAACGTAAAGGCTAAGGAACCAGGCTCAAGTTGTATTGCCGTTTTTTGCGTCTTGTCACCTTTTGAAGGTAGAGTCCATAGGCTCGCATCTTTAAGAAACTCAGACTTAGGAAGTAGTACTGGATCAAAAATAAGACAACCGCTTTTAACCTTGACGCCTAGTTCTCCGAACCGTGCGATGAAATCTTCCTTAACCTGCCCAGTCATTCCTGGTTGCTGCACTCCTGCAAAACCTGGAGTGTGAGAATAAGGATCTGTTGGGAACGCACCATAGTCTTCCGGCGACTTCTCTAGTCCGATTCCCGCTTTTATGTCTTCATAATAATGCATTAGCTCTTTTGTCTCATGACTCATTCCACTCGTTGTGTACGCGTCAAAAAAGTTTTCCTGAGTGATCAAGGCTAATTTGGAAACCATATGCCAGTAGATGCATCCAAGGCCTTCATACTTGTAAAAAGTGCCCGAACGTCCTGTGAATGCGTGATGGTTGAACAGTCTAGTAAAGATTTCTCCAACCGCTTCTATATCCGAAACCTCATAATCATTTGATCTTTCAATCGCTTCAACCAACTCATCGCTGTTTCTGAATTGTCCATTAAAATGATAGTTTCCATGAATATCTTTTTCAATAAATCTTGTCCGTCCAGCGTCGATTTCGGTTTTAAGTACTACTGAAGACATCACCTCAGCTGCTGGCACGATATTCTTTTCTAAAAATTTTGGTAGCTCGCGGTTTGGATAAAGCATATAGCTGTTCTGATCCTCGCGGTAAATACTGCTGCTTCTTAGTGCCTTTAAGACGCTTACAGCCTCTTTACTGTCAAGCGCCTTAGAACTGAGCACGGCGACCTGACCTTCTAGCATTTCATATAAATTAGAAACAGAACACGTATCACCGTCGAAGTGAATCAGGTTGTAAGAGTGATATAGACCATCTTCACGTTTATTCTTATTGATTGAATCCTTTAAGTGATCTGATGAAACCTCAATAAACGCCTTTAGCGATTCAGTCGGCAATGCTTTTTTTATACCTGTAAAACCATTGTCGTAGATCGAATTTCTATACGTCTGACCGATCTCACCAAGTGACTTGACTACTGCAAATCGATTCTCGTTTGAAATGTTCTGACCTAGTAACTGCCTATTCTCTTCAAGTACAGTCAAGGTATCGTTAAACATGTCAAGTACTTCTATAGAAACTTCAATTTCCTGTTCGGTGATTCCTTCTACAAGATCGCGCATATATGCCAAGAACCGATGTAAGTAACCTAAAGTGACCATAGAGAGCCCATTACCGACAAGAGCGTTGTTCGCATCATTCCACTCAGGTCGCTGCGTATTCATCCAAATGCCACCTTCCGGTACATAGTTTGAAAATTTAGACAACATTGTTACCAGTAGCTTTTCCATCAGGTTCACCTTATAAGTCTCATCCCCCTGATATATCAGTTTTCCGTCTGATCCCACTACTTTTGTTTTATCATCAATACGTCTTCCTAGCTCGTCATCAAAGTCGATGCTGTTCCTTGGGTCTTTGACTAAAGATTTAAAATCTCTTATTCTATATGGCACATTCGCATAGACGAAAACATTTTTATGAAGAAGCTCTTTTAACTTGCTGGAATCATAATCATTGGAGAGTTCCAAAAGTTTAAGCAAGTAGATGATCTGATGGTCGCCCCAATAACCTATATTGGACCATGGATCTTGCGGATCGTGCACCTCCCAATCAATTCCTTCTTTTGTGATTCTGTAAGGATTGTATCCATCCGCCGTCGAAGCATTTAGAAATTTGGCGATGATACTTTCAATATACCCAGGGTATGAAATAGACAGCGCTTCCCAGTTTTGAAAAATATCACGCCAGTTTCCTTCAAATTTAAGTTTTTTACTTCCATCATCCTTGAATAGATCAATATTGAATTTATTCCACGGACGACTTGGGTCTCCGTGTCTTCTGCTATAGGTAAGCGGTAAGTATTCGTACACCAGTCGTTCAAAATCTGGGCTGTTAAGTTCTTTTACCAGTGCCAACAACTCATGATACTCAATCGTCTCAGGTAACTGCTTTAAAACGTTAAGATGCATATCATAGACCGACTTGTTCCAACCTTCGATGAACTCGTTAAAATCATCTGTATCGATTTTATATTCATCGGCGTAAATACCACCTCTCATGATATTGTAAAGGGTGTTCGAAAAATGACGGTAGCCCGCCTTCTCATTTGCAGTATGCTGAAAGCCGTCAGCTTCAAATACGAGCCTTCTTAACTTGTTATCACCCTTTAAAACGTCAGCACTTAACTCTTGAATTATCATTTGATTCACTTTTAACGAATTTATGAGGCTCTCTACGGATGCGGCACTTTGGTTTAGCTCTGCAACAATCACCCATTCTCTTTTTTCGTTGCCGCTTAGTTCAAGGGTATCATGAACATAATAGGCGCCTCGTCTCCCTTTGACATCGTACTCCGTTTCAATGGAATTCCCCTTTGTAAACACAGCTAGCTGCTGTTCTGATAAAAGATAAGTCGGATTATCAAAGCCTTTTGACCAAACCGTCGTGGCTTTGAGCGACTCACTTGGTTCAGCCTTATCAGAAAGGATTGAGCTTAATGTGTATATTCCAAGACCTGTATCCGCATGTAGTTCACATCGTTTGTATCCGTCGACAAGCGTGCTTTTTGTGGTTTGCATCAGTGTATCTACACCATACGGAAGTATATTTCTAATTCCATCTAAAACCTTGACCTTTATAACTGATTCAGAAAGATTGATAAGTTCAGATGCTTTTACAAATCCGAAAGTGTCGGAACTTTTCCATGTATAGCTAAAGCTCACATTCAAGTCATGATTGATTTCTTCAAAGATGATTTTATTACCTATCGCATTTTTGTAGAGATTACGCGAAATGACATAGACATCCGCATGTTGAGTAGAAAATGGCTTCCACAAAAACCGTTTCTCTTCTTTTTCGACGATCAAGACGGTATCAGAACCAGAAGTCTCAATGCTGTCATGTATCTTATCGTCCGTATAATATGGAAACAGCGCTGAATCGGCATTCTTACGTCCGCAAGTCACACCACCCGTGCTTGATATATACATCCAGTGGTCTACATCGCTGACTACAGACATAAAAAAGGGATCCATCTGATTAAAATTCTCAATCTTGAAGAAAGTCTCATCGGATCTTCTTATCGTTTCAAGCGAAATCGATTTCGTAAATGGGTTTAAAAGATTGCTGCCAAAATACAAATCTTGTTCATTGCTCATTTTCATGTTCCTTTCCCTATTTAAAATAACCTTTGTTTGTTATGTTGCACTACAATATTTTTTCTCATTGTATAATATCCATGCTAAAAATACAATAAGGCTATCAACGATCACATTAGAGATGAAGTAGCGAATACTCAAAATTCATAGTACTTAAAAGATCAAAAACCATTTTCACCACTAAGATTAAAGATACCACAACAAATACCGGTTTAATAAACTTTGAGCCCTTTTTAAGTGCGAGTTTAGCTCCTACCTGACCACCCAACATCATCGAAAAGGCCATGGGTATTCCATAGGCATACATGACTTCCCCGTTGATTAGAAAAAGGATAAGCGCAGTTGCGTTTCCAGTCAGATTTAACATCTTGGCATTCGCAGACGCTTTTTTAAAATCAAATCCATAGATCGCAATAAGAGCAAAGATCAGAAATGATCCTGTACCTGGACCAAAAAAACCATTGTAGAATCCGATACCAAGCGCCATAAACATACCAAGTAAAATCGTTCTTTTTGTCAGGTTCTCAAACGTGCTCTTAAGTCCTAGTTCTTTGTGAAGCAGTGTATATAGTCCGATAGCAAGTACGAGTATGATAATAAGAATTCTAAGGAACTCAGGATCCACCCTAAGTACCACCCACACTCCTACGGCTGACCCGATCAGTGAAAAGGGTAATAAATACTTCATCAGTCTAGTATTCACTTCACCGCTTCTGAAAAACTCGATTGTAGAAGAGATCGTACCTAATGAAGATGCGAACTTATTGGTCCCAAGTGCCAGATAAGTTGGCATACCTGTAGCCAGAAGTGCCGGTATAGTGATCAATCCGCCACCTCCAACGATAGCGTCTACGAGCGCACCAAAAAATCCTGCCAAGCAAATAATAAATAATGTCAAAATAGCCTCCTTGTTCAGTCATCCTATTCTAGCATTTAAATCGGGTGGATAACAACAAGTATTCAAAGTGAAAGAAGTGGGAACTCTGTCCTGACTATTAGGGACTATTGTCACCAAACGGCTTCAATCGCTTGCACGGTGACAAGACAAGGGCATATAATGTTAAAATAATATAATTGCAACCAGTGTAATTAACCGTTGAGCTGGCGATTGAAGGATAAACCGTAGTATGGATAAGGAGGTGCTGCTATGAAATTCAAATATGTTTCGATCGTCTTGATCATCCTCCTTATTGGATTGATGGTTTCCTTAGATTATGCAGATCAATACAAGCGTAGACAAATGACTGTAAAAATAGAAGGTCTTGTTGTTGAAGTGATGGAAAAAGAAGCAGCACTCATGGACAGCTCCCTTAACCTACTCAATAAGACAAGTGAAAAACTTGAAGAAGAAATTGCAGACCTTAACTCAAAAATCAACAAGCTATCAAAGGAAATTGAAGTTTTCAAAGCACGTGAACTTCGGGCGTTTACAAGCAAAGCCATGAGTAATTTTTCTGAACTGATCAAAGATATCAAACACATGATTGGTGGTAGATAAAAGTAGTCATAAGAACCGGTTATAATTTCTATAATAAAAGCACCTTGATTGGGTCAAGGTGCTTTTTGATATTCATTTAGTTTTACTAGCTCTGTCTATGCCGCTTTCGGATCTGAACCGAAGGTATTCCCACCAAGCGTGCCTTCTGTAACCATTAAGATGAAGAACCAGATTTGTCCGATAAGTGGTATCCATGAAATGAGAATCCACCAAGCCGACTTGTTGATATCGTGTAATCTTCTGAACGTCAATGCAAAACTTGGAATAACAACAATCAACGCATATAGATAATACAACGCTGCGAAGTTGAAATACCACTAATTTTTCTATATTTTTTTTTCATATCTTGCAAACTCATAGTGGTCTTCCAGTATGAACTTATCATAGAGTTCAAAACCGTTGTGTTCATATATGCTTCTAAGAAAGACGTTTCCCCACGCTGTATCAAGACGCAACTTATCCACTTTTCGTTTTTTGCATTCATCCACGGCATAATTGATCAGATGTCCGGTTAAGCCTTGACCTGAAAAACTTCTTCTCACGCTCATATGGTGTAGATAACCTGCATCATTTTTATCAAATTCCGGCCAAAACTGATGATCTTCCCACTGCATGATCATCGCAGCTGCATCTTCGCCATCGACCGTGATCAAGTAAAACTCATCTTCAGAATAATAGTTCAATAAATTTTCACGATTCAACTCTTGTTCGTTCCATATATTTCTGCCGATATTTTTTCCCCAGTGAGCGACTTCTTTCATGATTGCGATCGATCGGTCTACTTCACCAACATGTAGTTCTATTGTCATAGGTACCCCTCCTTAACTGTCTTATCCACTACAACGAAGTATTTCCCTATGTTATATGTATACCTTGCTCGTGCTCTTTTAATCATTACCCTCACTAGTCAATTAGAGGAATAAGCAAAAGCGACGTCACTTTTTATGAGACGCCGCTTTCATAACCTTTTACTTTTTAACTTTCATTCACAGCAACTTCGAATACGTCTTTGATCTTACATAAGCTATCTCGAAGATCGCTCAGTACAACTACCGCTTGACCCATTTTATCATCACTTCCAGCCAATTTACTCTTTTGGTAGACTTGCTTGATCTCTGAATATCTGGCTGATTCATGTTCATTCATATGGCCTGTGATTTCTTTCCATTTCAGAAGGTTGGATTCAGCTCCAGTAGTCAGTGTTTGGCAATCATTTTCATAGCTTGCTATGATTTGTTCTGTCAACTCAGTATCATTCATCACAGATACGACGCGTTGAGCGATCTTGTTCATGTTTCTGTAAGACCCTTGAAGCTTAAACGGCGGCTCATTTCTGTATTCGTCAGACTGAGCTGCAGAATGGATATACTCCATATTGACTCTTAAAACAATGTCTCTGACATGACTTAACTTGGTAATCACTTGAGTGTACTCATTAAGTTCATCGGCCGTATAACTACTTTCCAATGTGATCGACTCCCTATCGACGCCGTTTGCCATCTGCACAAGACCGTATAAGTCAGACTGGCTTCGACTTGAAAGCTTTGATAAGACAGGGTTAGACGTCAAGCTGTTCTCAATGTAACTAAGCTTGAAGGCTTCCTCATTCTCACGTAGCATGTCCCCTAGGTTATAAACATCAGCCCTATTGGCAAGCATATCCGGTATTTTAAACTTGGCGCCACTTTCAGTATAAGGATTACCGGCCATGACAACCGCTATTTTCTTACCTCTCAAATCGTATGTCTGACCGACTCCATTGTAGACACCTTCAATCTTACGCTGCCCGTCGCAAAGGGAGATAAATTTTTGCAAGAACTCAGGGTCGCAGTGTTGAATATCATCAAGATACAACATCACATTGTTCCCCATTTTAAGCGCTAGATTCAACTTTCTCAGTTCTTCCTTGGCACTCGAATGTGAAGCCTTGTCAGGATCAAGCGAAGTGATTTCGTTTCCAAGGGAAGGACCATTGATCTTTACAAGAATTATGCCTAATCTGCTGGCGATATATTCCATCAGTGTCGTCTTACCATAACCAGGCGGCGATACTAAAAGTAGTAATCCCATAAGATCCGTTCGCTTATCATCACCCACTACACCCATTTGCTTAGCAAGATTCTCTCCTACTAAGGGTAGATACACCTTGTCGATCAGTCTATTTCTGACAAACGATGTCAGCACATTGGGTTTAAAGTCGTCAAGACGAAGTACCTCTTTGAAGTTTTTGATCAACTCACTTTTAAGTGCGTTGAACTTCAGATAATCATCTACCACTTCTTCGCTGAATAAACGCATTTTTGACATGAACTTTGTATAGCTAAGTTCGTAAGTTCCATCTGCGATTACGCCGTGCGAGCCTACAAGACCTTCAATAACCGTTTTAGTCGGTACTTGTATGACACCGCTCATGTTCACATCTTCTTCAAGGAGCAGAACGACCACTTCGTTCAATATGCCTGGCCAATCCTCAGCCTCAATATCCATAGGTGTCTTAAGGCTAGCCGTCTGCTCGTTCCAGTATGCCAAGACCCATTCCTTAACTAGGAAGAATTGTCCTTCCAGATCGGCTTTACTTGCCTTTAAAGACGCTTCAAAGCTTTCCAGCGCATGATTATCTCTAATAAACGCTTTAAATCCATCATAGACTTGTTTTGCTTCTAGACTTATCACAAAGGATGTCCCTTGCATTAACTCCTTGCACAAGTATTCCGATGAGGCTTCGATACTCACCTTGTCATAAAAACCAAGGGTGTCAAACGCCTTTTCCAGGTTTTCTACAACTAAGGGAAGATAGTTATCCAGACTTGGCGCTGATTTGAAAAATGTGCCTACTTTAGTCAAGTGATTCAACCGCGTACTTAACAACGTCTTCGTCTGCTCATCTACAAGACGACTCCAGAATAACCTCGCCATTGATCTTACATCGCTTTGATAAGTCAACAGGTTGATATGGTGATGAAGATGAAGTAGCGCGCTTAATATCTTTGTCGCATCCTCATCATGCACCCCTTTTGTATACCCTTCCTGATACCTTGTCTCCATAAACGTCCTGACACGGTCTAAAAGTTGTGAATCCGACATATCGTATAACGTCTGTAAACTTTCAATTTGTAGATTCCTTGATGCTTCAAAAGCAGTATATGCCAGATACTCTCCCCTATAGACATCAGCATTTTCAGAAACGAGTGTCTGTTCAAATACATGCTGATACCCGCTCAATTCACGGTGGACCACCCTATCCCAAAAATCAGTTCCTGTGATGTGGTAGTAAAGCTGATTATCCTTTTGAACAATGGATAGGTCAATCGCCTTTCTGTTCACAGAAAAATGATGGTTGCCAAATTTGATGACATCCTGTCCATTCAGGTAGAGGTCTTGCTTGTCTTTCAACTGACGTATGGCATTTTCTTTGAGTGATTTGAGCTTGGCACTTACTTCATCCGCTTTGACGCTGTCTCCAAGTGACCTTAGTTCAGAAATGATATCTCTGACTTTTTCGGCCATGATATCAGATGCAAGATAACCGTTGATCATTTCAATCGTATCAAGGCCCATCAAACGATTTTGAATACCACCGATGATACGCTGTGAAGAATCGAAAAGTGCGACCAACCGCTTATTAAGCTTATCTAGTAGCGTCTGCTTTCTCGATTCGAATGCGCTGTAGATCTCTTCTCTTTTTTCATCAAGCTTTATAAGATACTCTTCAAACTCAGAAAACTTACCTTCAAGCTCCTGAAGCTGTACCATCACCTTATTCAGGTAATTGTCACACTTGTCTTCTGTATCAGCTATTTCAAGATAGTTCAAAACAGCCTGACCAAGCAGCTTCATTTGAGCGTTAAACTGAATCGTCATCTCGGTTTTTGTGAAGGTTTCGATTCTGACTTTCAGTTTGGCTTTCGCATTATTCATCAAGGAGAAGAGAGCAGAAATCTTTTCGATAAGTTCTGTTGTCACTGTCGGGTCTTCGATTTTAAAATTGCTTACTATTTCCATCAACAACTCTAAATCGGTGGACGTCTTGTCCATTTTTACAGCAAGTTCATTTCCCTCTAGCGACTTTTCGACCGATTCGATCGAACTATGCAACTCATCTACAACCATCTCATACGGCTTCAGGCCGTCTGGGCTTACGATGAACGCGACACATTTTTCAGAAAATGCGTCATTTTTTTCTTTGACGCGATCCTCTAATTTCTGAACCACGTCAAGGTCTGTATACATCAGATCTCTCAACGAGACTATTTCACCGCGTATGTTTCTGATTTCGCCAAGTACATCGACGTATTCATTGATGTTCTCAAAGGTTCCATATTCAATCTTTTTAAGCAGCTCCTCCGTTGTCTTTCCAACTAGTTCGATTTGCTTCTTTGCTACTTCCTTCATTCGAATGACTTTTTCGAATTCTCCAATTGCAAAAGTGGATGTCTCTTTGATCTCCTTAAGCACCTGAGCAAGATTGAAAGCCTCATCCTTATCCACCCAAAAGTAGGAATCCAAAATGTTTTGAGTTTCCTTTACAATATCAAGGTACACGCTTTGATAGCTGTCCCCCTTTTGTACAAGTTTTCCGACACCTCTGCAGGCCGCTATACAGTCAACGACATCCTTATTGCCTATCTTGTAGAGTACCGAATCCCTATTCCCCTGAGCAACATGATTCTTGCCGACATAAGGTGTCTGCCATACTTGAAGTGAATGGTTTTTTCTGGGTTCATTCTCATGTCTGAATACGATCATCTCACCACTATTAAAATGTGAATAGCCACTACAGACGATAGGCATTTCTATTGTCTGCTCAATCATATTATACGAGTACATCAGATAGGTACCGCTATCCATATTATAAAAGATATACTGATAGTCCTCGCCGTTTGTAGAACTGATAATCTGATCAAACACCGCATTTTCTAGGGGCACGTCAAAGAGCTTATATTCCCCACTTCTCAAGTAATACCCTTGAGGAAAGATCAAGCCATGTCCTCCTGGCAAAAGCTTGCACGTATGTTCCATTGAATCAACTCGAACCACATTCTTCAACTTGTTGTTGAAGACAAAGTAACGGTAGGCTTTTTCCTTATAGGGAAGAATCTTAAGCAGGATCAGCTGATCCAAGTCCACATAGTAGATCTCGGCATCGTCAAGGTTTTGGTCCTTATCCTCAACAACCTCAGAATAGATACCTTTTCCCGTTTCGGTATTGTCCTCAACCTTAATCGTAAGGTCTCCACCTATAGTTTCGACAAATACCTTATCCAGAATGGAAACATGGGGGTGGATACCTGTTCTTTGCTGGTCTCTTGTCGCCCTCTGAAAGTCGAAATCATTGCCTAGGTTGAACTTTACTTCGTGCTCGCTTCTGTTATCGACATAAATCAAACGACGACCTTCGATCAGCCACTTGAACACTTTAATATCCGTCGCAGCTTTTCCGGTCTGAAAGACCATGTAAAAGTAAGGTTCAGAGATTGTGAACTTGGCAAAGAAGGTGTTCTTGTAGTACTGATACAGATCATCAAAATCCTTTTTGAAAAGGTCATCGTTGATCAGTTCGAGGGATTCCTTTATGAATCCCTCTTCACCATACTTGTAAATTGAGAAAACATCCTCAAGTTCAACCTTTTGCTTCAAGCCGATATGAACGTTGTATCCAAAAAGGAAGCAATCGTCCACAGGTGCCATATCACGAGGGATGCAGTTGTTCTCTGTAAGAATCCTCTCACTGGCAAGTAGTTTTGTATCAACGGACCCAAAAACATCTTTTCTAGTAGCATTCAATTTCTCCGCTCTTGTTTTTAAGTCGACACCTTGTTTTTCCAGACGACTCTTAATTACCTCATAAGTCCCTGAATCCATATTATGCTCCAATTACATTTTCAATTAGATTGGCTGGTAGATTTGCAACACCCGCCTTGTTTACAGTATCAAGTAGCTTAGTCAACATCGCATGGTCGTTTCCTTCTGCAGTCTTCATCATTTTTCCTATAGCACCCGAAATGGTGATGTTCATCAGGTCTTGAGAAGATAAGTTGAATCTTCCTACCATCGTTTTAAGCTGCTGCTGGAAGTAGTCCGCGTCTCCTGTGATGAGGGTCTCTTTGATATCCTTTAGCACTTCACTGTTGTTTACAACACGGTCAACCGCCTTACCTTGCGCGATCGAACCGATAATTTTGTCAAAGAACATCGTTTCTCCACCGACAATATCGATCTTAGCTGATTTAAGCGCTTCTCTGATAACAGACGCTTGAGCATCTGCAATATCCTTTTGAATGGTGATTTGAGCAAGTTCGATCTGTTTTTCCTTATCAAGCTTGAGTTTGAACTCTTCATGATCTCTGCCTACAGCATCAAGTAATTTCATGCTATTGGCCTTTTCCTTGATACCTTCAGCTTCTGAAAGGTACATTCTCTTAAGGTTTGCAGCTTCGACAGTACCGTCTTTCTCTTTTACTTCTACTTTGGCGGTTTCGCCTTTGGCTTCTGCAAGTGCTTTCGCTTCAATCACTTTCGATGCGGCAATACCTTCGACAGAACCTTCCAGCACTCTGGCATCAACAATCACCTTGATCGCTTCCGCTTCTTTATGAGCGGCTTTCAGATTTGCATCTGCGTCGATAATTGTCTTTTCGGCTTCTTTTTCAGCAGCCATCTTGGCGGCTTCCGCACCTTTAACAACAAGAATTTGCTTTGTTTCCGCCTCTTCTTCTGCTTTTCTGAGCGCTACATTTTTTGTACGGTTTGCATCCGCAAGCGCACGCGTGTCTTTGATTTTTTCTTCTTCCACCACGGTATCTTTTTCGACAGTCACTCTTTCTCTAATTACCGTCTGTATATTCTTCTTCTCAACTTCTACTAGCTTTTCCTTATCGATGATAGCAAGCTCGACAAGCTTTTCCTTTTCAGTTCTCTCAAGCAGTCTTTTTCTTTCTACACGTTCAGTTTCGATGGCTTCTGTGCTTTCCTTGGACTTTGCCGCAATGATGATCTGTCTTTGCTTGTTCTCCTCGGCTACACCAATCTCTTCTTCTGTCTTCACTCTGGCAAGCTCAGACTTATAGCGTTCTTCTTGAGCGACCTTTTCAGCTTCGGCGATTTCACGTGAATTGATGATCGAAATCTCTCTAAGCTGTTTGGCTTCGGCTTCGGCGTTTTGCTTTTCAAGTTCTAAAATAGCTTCTCTTGCCGATACGTCTTGTCGCTTGATTGTCTTTTCGCGTTCTCTTTCAATCTCGTTGGCCAATATTCTTTGAGTTGAAGTCAGTTCTGTGATCTTCTTGATCCCCTCAGAATCCAAAATGTTGTCAGGATTCAACAAGCGAATGTCGGTTTGCTCCAGATAATCGATCGCGGCATCATCCAACACATAACCGTTTAAGTCCGTGCCGATGATCTGCAGGATTTCACTCTTAAAAGTCTCACGGTCCGTATATAACTGAACAAAATCAAACTTTTTGCCTACAGTCTTAAGCGCTTCAGAGAATTTTGCATCAAAGAAGGCCATTAGGGTTTCCGGATCGGATGCTTTTTGACAACCCAGCAGCTGTGCGACTTTTAAAACGTCATCTGTCGTCTGATTGACACGAACGAAGAATGCGACACGGATATCCGCCCTTAAGTTGTCTTTACAGATCAAGCCGTCCTTGCCTTCTCTAGCGATTTCGACACGTTTGATCGAAATATCCATCTCCTCTTTGCGGTGGATGATGGGTACTACCATGATGCCGCCAAAGCAGACAACCTGATTGCCGATACCGTTTCTAATGATTACCTTCGACTGCTCCACCTTGTGATAGAAACTGGCAAATAAGGCCAGTAGTCCAACCACAATGACGATTGATGCTCCTACCGTGACAAGGGTTCCTTGTAATAAAACATTCATATAGTATTCCTCCATAAGTTAAATAGTGTTGCCATCGTTCATCAGTGGTGTGGTGATAAAGTACACATCGTCCACCTTATCCTTGCTAAATACAAATACGGTCTCACCTTTTTTATAAACAAGATGTTTGTCGGCTGTGGTGACATTAATGACAATCGATACTCCGTCCTGCATGATCTCTGCCTGTCCGAGCCGTCCATATTCCACATCGCTTTTCAAAGTGCATCTTTTGTAAAGCACCCTATGGGCAATGTCTTCCTCATTTTTCCTTTCAAAAAAAAGCTTTCTTATCGGAATAAGCTCAAGTTTCGTTATGTAAAGGCTCAAAAAAAATGCCGGTATCAAAAGCACCGCGCTGATCAGACCGCCCGCTTGAATCGGAAGGACATACAAGAGCATGCTTGATATCCAGAAGTTCAGAAAAATCATACTGAGTACCAGGGCGAATGGGATATCACCGCTGTTAACAAGCACCGCGATACCGCTAAGCGGTCCTGACGCATCAGCACCTTCCACATCGAGATCGACATCAAACAAATCAAAATCCAGAAAGCCTGTGATAGCCACCAACCAATATAGCTGCATCAAAATCAGCAGTGCGGTAGGTATGACATTTATTCCTGTAAAAGCAAATCTTATTAATTCCGTAACAATCACCTCCATCGTACAATCATCGTAAGAACAGGTAACGACTAGGCCTAGAGTATCAGGCTTTAGCATTACTTCCTAAGTATACACAAATCACCGGATTATATAAGGATTCCACCTGCGATTTAAGGTTAATTTAAGGTTGTTGGTCCTTACGAGTCCTGAAGGACACACGCGCTACAAGCAAGAAAAAACAGACTACTTTACTAGTCTGTTCCTTGCTGTACATGGTTATTCATGATTATCGTCTAGACAAGCCCTTAGCAACCCAAGTCACAACTATCGTCATAGACTTTCAAAATCGGTTTCTATGATCCTTTGGTATTCCTTTTTATCGTATCGCTTTAAAACCTTGAGCGCCCTAAGTGTATTGAACCTGCCTGCCCTTGAATCTTCAAGCCTAAAGTGCAGTTCTCCCCCATATTGAGAGCCTTTTGGCATAAAGCCTTTTCGCATGTTCTTTTTGATCAGATCAAGCCCCTCTTTCATGCGTTCATCATAATGCCTCTTCACCGATGCGAAATATTCGAGCGCGCGTAGATAGTCGTACTTCCATCTTGGCGGGTAATGTGCCCTCAGAAAATCCTTCTTGATGACTTCTCCAGTACTTACCGTATGGAATAGCCTTCTTTCAAGCAGGTATTCCTCGCCTTCGTATGATTTTTCCTGCATTTCCTCCGACCTGTATCCGTCACCCCATGTTCCATAGTCTCTAAAGGCCTCAAGTACTGTCAAGGTCGTATGGATGGATCCCCTTGTGGAAAGGTGCTTCTTATAATTCCACTCGCAGTTCCAACCCCCATCCTCCATCTGGTGATCTAAGAGTTCATCGACCATTTCGTGAGTCCGTACCTCAGTGAATCTTCCATAAGCTGCCAGACTCAGCACCATAGCAACCACACAAAGATCAGGCCGCTTCCACATGGACTTGTAGTCTTGTGAACGCCACAACTGATCCACTAGCTTCACCATCGCCTTTTGATAATAGGGGTGCTGAAAATCGATTTCCATATACTTCAGTTCCCGCATCGTATAGTGGGTTGAGATCCATTTGGGGCTGTATATGCCCTTTCCCCATAATCCCGAGTCATCGTCAAAAAGATCGATGTATTTCTTGATGTAACCATCTTCTGTAGAGGGAAGTTCCACCTCTAGCAAATAGGTAGAAGTCAGTCTACGTATCACCGGATCGCCTTGCATCAACCAATCAATCACTTTCATAGGAGCCTCCATTCTTTACTGGATTCCATACCCACCTAGTGACCGGTTACACTTCTTTTTATGGTCCTTCGACACCAAACGCATAAAAATAAAACCAGGCTGCAGTTTAGCAGCCTGATTTTTTCAGATTACTTGCATTTGATCATTTAGTCCAGATAAATACGTCTTCCACATCTTACTGAAGTGCCTATCATTCGCATGAAGCTCATCAAGCGTGCCTGATTCAACGATTTGCCCTTGATCCATTACGATAATCAGATCAAACATTTCAAGTAGGTGCAGTTGATGAATCGGCGTGATGATCGTACGATCCTTGAACTCATTGAGAATCTGACTGAAGATCATTTTTTCATTCAACGCATCGACACTGCTGCTGATCTCGTCAAGCAAGAGCATTGATTTATGCCTGGCAAAGAACAAGGCTCTTGCAAGTGCTAAGCGTTGTTTTTAACCACCAGACAAATTGACGCCTTTCTCCCTGATATCGGTATCAAGTCCCTTTGGGAATCCTTTCAACACTTCTGAAAATCTTGATATGACGAGTATTTTTTCCATATACTTCTCATCGTAGTCCATACCGAATGTGATATTATACCGAATTGTATTTTCAAAAATTTCGATATCCTGAGGCGCCAGCAGACTCATTTGATTGATGCAGTGAAAGTCATTGATTTTGATGCCGTCAATGATAAGGTCTCCATTACTTGGAGTATGAAACCCTGCAAGCAAATGAATCAGCGTGCTTTTTCCAGATCCGCTACTTCCGATTATCGCCACTTTACTTCCAGTACGGAGATCCAGGTTGATGTTGCGAAGCGTACTCTCCTGATTATCATAGCTGAAGTGAAGATTCCTATTTGCAATGTGCTCCCATGACTCTACTTCTACTGAAACGCTCTTAGCAGTTAATTCGTCGGAAGTTGTGACAATCTGCGAAACTGATTGTAGTGAAGTTTTCCAATCCATCGTATCGTAGAAGGTATTTGTAATGTCAAAAAATGATGTGCTCATGGTTTTAAAGTAATTGACAATGGCGATCAGCGATCCAATGATGATCACTCCACCCGCTTCGCTAGCCGACCACAAGAAAAACAAAATGAGAACAAGTTCTGTTATGAAAGTCCCGGATGCGCTTATGAAGCAGCGCGGTTGGTTTATTTTGAATTCCCGCATTCTTTCGTGAACATAATGATTGAACTTGTGATTCAGAACCTCATTGGTCTCCTCTTTTAAATGCAGGTTGATCACAGTACGAATGTTGACGATAAAATCGAACAACTTAGCAGTATAAGCATGAGTCTCTTCGTTGATACTGTGTAGTATCGGTTGAATAAGCAAATTCATTTTGGTAACTACAACTAAGTTGACCAGAGTCAAACCGATACATATCATCGAATACTTCCACGAGTAGTTGATGAGTATGAACACCGGTCCGACCGATAATAAAAGATTTCCAAGCATTTCGTGCTGCATGAACCCATAATCCCTAAGTGAAAAGCTGGCAGTATTGATTCGATTGACAAGCTCTCCAGAATGATTGTTGGTATGCCATTGTATTGGCAAGGAATACACTCTACCATACATGTCATCTACAAAGTTCTTTTGCATCGTATATGCCACGGTTAATTCAAAATATCTTGCAGTATGATGAAAAACTTGAAAAGCCAGAAATCCTACCAGATACATGGACAGCCAAAATAGCGTTGGTCGAATATTTCCAATTCCATTTACTTGCAGCAAGTTGATCGCTTTACCAAATGAATAGGGCTGAAAAAGAACCCCTGCAAAAGACAAGCTGTGTAAAAAGTATAAAAGAACAATCTTCCAACGTTCTTTTTCCGCATAAATCCATGCTGTTTTAAAAAGATATAACATAGTTCCCTCCTAATTATCCGATTGATTGAAAATTACAGCAAACAGATAAGATAGGCGGCGGTCTAGCTACATAGGGTCAACGTCAATGTTTTGTAAACTTAGCTTTCATAGTATTTCCTCCTTTGATTAATTACAAATATTGTAACATAACTCATCTGATCCACCAATAATATTTCACTTGATTAATCTTTCATCACTTTCCTATGTTTATAAATTACGTATCACGAAATATTATGTTGTTTTATTTTACTTATTGGTTTAGAGTATATTAGAGTATATTTGTGAAAATGCAACGGAGGCGTTTATGAATAAAGCACGAATCATTTTATTAAAAAGCATTTTAATCATCGCAGCACCTGCGATTATAGAAATGAGTCTAAATACGATGTTGATGGTCGCCGATACCATCATGGTTGGTCAGTTGATCGACAAGCAGGCATTATCAGCCGTAGGAATAGCAAACTCCATCATGTTTACCATGATCTTTGTGTTTTCCTCTTTCAACACAGGAGCAATCGCCATGATTTCAAGGAGTTTTGGCGAAAAGAACATGCCAAAGGCAAAGGATGTGGCACAAACAAATTTAGCGCTTAATCTTATCATTGGTATAGCAGTGGCACTTTTGGCGTTTTTATTGAAACCAATTCTTTTTATGCCCTATCAGATCGAACCACTAGTTACATCGCATCTGCATATCTACTATGACATTGTCGTCGCCGGCATGCTCTTTCAGTTCTTGTCCTTTGCCTTCGCGTCCATCTCAAGAGGTGTGGGAGATACGAAAACACCAATGTACATTACGGGCTTTGCGGTTGTCACCAACATCATTTTAAACTACGTGCTCATCGCAGGATGGTCTGTGTTTCCTGAAATGGGCATCGCAGGTGCGGCGCTTGCCACGACGATCGCAAGGATCATGAGTTTTTCGATTTATGTTTTCATCATTTTCGGCGGCAGACATAAACTGAGTTTGTCACTAAAAAACATTCATCTAAATCGCAGCATCTTAAAACCACTATGGAAGATTTCATACCCAGGAGCGGTAGAACAGTTTCTGATGCAAACGGCATTTTTAGTCCTTGGCATCATCATCACCACATTAAGCACAGATTCAGAAGCGCTTTTTAGAATTTTATTAAATATCGAATCGACTAGTTTTATGCCCGCGGTCGGTATTTCCATCGCAGCAGCCACACTTGTCGGTCAATCTTTAGGCGAAAAAGACCCAGACAAAGCGTATGAGATCGGACTACTCTCCGGTTACATTAGCGTGATGTGGGGTGTTATCATCGGCATCATCTTCTTCGTCTTCCCAAAGAGCATCTTGGGCCTGTTCACACCAGACCAGGTGATCATTCAAATGGGCATAGTCGTAATGATGGTCTTCGCGTTCAACCAACCGCTTCTAAACTTCAATATTGCCATGTCAGGCGCGTTAAGAGGTGCTGGAGATACAAGTATCGTGATGCGTTTGACCTCGATGAGGCTATGGCTGATCTTCATACCAGGCACCTACCTTTGCGTCATGGTCTTAAAAACAGGCGTAGTCGGTCTTTGGTACGCAGAAATTCTATCATTTTTGCTCTTTAGCTTCATCATGCTTAAGCGCTTTAAAAGTAGAAAATGGGCTTATATCGAGCTTTAAAAAGGATCACATAGCTTACTAATGAAACGACCTCTTGGATTAACTCCAAGAGGTCGTTTCTAGTAAGGGCTAAAGAAGCTAAGCGATGCATCGTGTCTAAAACTAAAGTAGTCCAAATAATTCAAGTCGCTGACTCTCGTGATCACTCCGCTTTTTAAATCAATGGAATACAACCTGCCTGAATCCAAATGAAGTAGTAATCCTTGAACTTCCTGTTCGTCTTCATATAGTAGACGGAAGTGCTCAGAAGACATTCTTTTGAAGCTTTGCTGATCGATATCATATTGATAAAAACCTGACTCGTCGTCATATCGATTATAAAAAAGAGTATTTCTTATCTGCTCTAATTGATTGAATTCACCTTGTGCTATCAAACTGTAATCTCTGTCAATCAGCTGATAAAGTCCAGCTTCATCGCCCGCTGTCGCTGCAAAATCGTTTGTAGCGTTTTTTACGTGTTCAAGGCTGTTAGTTTTACCTTTTAAGGTTACCTCTTCATCAACACCTATCACCATATCGTTGTTCCACGTAGTATGTTGAGCAGGCAGTTCCCAGTCAGGATAGGTCTGGTGGCCCTTGATATCAGATATGACATAACTTATCACTGCAAAGGAATCATCCAGCAATAGTAAGATATCAAAATCACCAATCAGGTATTCCGCTTTATAGCCTTGATATAGCTCATCATATTCAAGAATTGATAGCTTCATAGGTTTTCCTAAAACAGCTTCCACTTCACCAAGTTTCATTCCCTTTCGAACGCCGAACAGCGGTTCATCTCCCCGATAGAACAAGGTGATAATTATCGAATCCTGCTCATCTATTTCACGATTGAACTCCGAAAGGAATGAGAATGAACCGATGATACCGTAGTGGGCTCCCCAAAAGAAATCAAACGATACTTGATCATGTTCTACATTCAAAGCCTCTTCCAATTCCCTTACGGTCATTCCCAGTCCGATTTCTACATTTGAGATGTCATCAAAGTACTTGCCAAGTGATAGATAATTACCGCTATCCATACCCACCACCTGTAGGTCCTCATTCAATGTAACTCTTCTGATTTTGTTACCGCTTCTGAAGCTCAGTTGATTTTCACTATAAATCACAGGTTCAAATTTCATTCCATAGTGACGATCAACCATCAATAGCCTATTAGTGATCAAATTCCAGGCATAAAGATTGATTGTATAAGGTTGCTTTAAAAAGTGCTCGTAGTCATCAACATCACTGAACTGAGGATAACTCGAATAGACTATCCAGTTGGATTCTGCATTAAACACAACTTCAGATCCAAACTGATCAGGTATGCTTATCAAACTGATACTTTGTTCCTCAATATCTAAAATCGCCACCTTATCCCATTGGTATACGTTCATCGGGTGCCGATCGGGTACGCAGGTAAGCCTACCGCCCTCATCATTGACATAAAAATCAGAATAACTTCCAAAGGATTCGATATTGAACTGTGTCGTATCGTATTTGTCATAATCAAAGTCACTTGATGTCAAGTCGACGACATAGATTTCTTGATCAAAGACAACAACCATTACTGACTCGTTTTTGTTTACGCTAAAATCGAAAAAATTATCATTCCTCTTGCTGAACACCTCAAGAGGTTTTTCTGACCTTGTAGTCTTCCATATGACACAACTGTTGTCATGCTTCAACTTAATATATTTTGTTCCATTATGCATATCTAGTATATCGTTTGTGTAAGCCAGATAGCCGTCACTGTAACGATGCGCTGACTTTTCTGATAGGTTCTCAGCCTCTACCTTGTTCAGGCTCTCTTCAAGTTCAAGGATCCTTTGCTTTAGCTCGGTGCTTGTCTGTTTGTACAGTCGTGAGTCCTGATACAGACTGAATGATAAATAGGATGTCACTACCGATAGTAGGCATAATAACAACACAACCAATCTTACGTTCTTGCTCATTTAAACCTCCATATCAAAAGTAAAACACACGGTTATCGACCGCATGATCTTAAGACGTCCTGCTGTCTCTAAACACAACCCCTCTCAGACTTTCCATTACAATTTTACTAAATTAATGCATTCCTTAGTGCGTTTTAAGAAAAACGTAATATAAGAACATAAGCGGTTTCCTCACTCGACTATCTCAGACATTCGTTCAAATCCGATATAAATCCTGCATTTATTTGCTTACGCACTAAAATTAATACCACAACGTGGTAATATTTTACTATAATTGCTTTAAGGACATAATCAAACAGGAACTATTGTTACTATAAGAATCGGAGACGAACATGAAAAACAAGACTGTTCAAACCTATGATGAGGTTCTAAAACATCATCGCCAATCCTTAGCAGCACTCGAAGAAAAGCTTCAATCACTCGGCATAGAACAAGTGGCTAAGGAGAATGAGGAATTAAAGGACATGAAGGAGGAGTTGGATGAAAAGTTCAAGTCCCTGTCTAAAGAATACAATGAGTTGAAAAAGGATTATACGGACCTTAAAGTGGGGTTTATGAGTCATCTAGCTTCTGAAAAAATGGTCCATATCACCCACTCAAAATCCAGAATGGATCTACTCTTCAAGCAAGCGGAAGACCGTGTCTATAACCATCTTGAAAAGATTACTATTGAAATGGAAAGCCATATCGATGCTTATACGCAAAAGGCTGAAATCTTAACTGAATCCTTAAAGGAAAAGTACCAAAATGAATTGAATGCGATAAAGGATCACCTAAAACCTGATGTGCTTGCTGCTAGAGCAGAACTTGACAGACTTTTGCAGCTTGAAAAAGCATCTATGGAAGCCTATGATAATCAAGAACTGCAAGCCGTTACAGAGGCGATGCTTATAAAGGAATCCAAACCTTCAGTTCTCGAATTCAAATGGGGCCTTTCTATTGTAAATAAGATCGGCGCGCTGCTTATCGTGCTGGCGGTCGTACTTGCAGGACAATACACCTATTCCAACTTCTTTAATGATATTGCAAAAGGGATCACTTTTTATAGTATCGGAATTGTCATGATCGTCATCGGTGAGCTATTTAGCCGAAAAAAATATAAGGCCCTTTCCATGTCATTGCTGGGAGGCGGTATCGGTATCTTATATGCGTCCACCTTTATCAGCACGTTCTACCTAAACATATTGGACTTGTGGCCGGCACTAGGTATCGCTGTTGTCATCGCGATTTGCTCGATTGTTCTTTCATGGCAACATAAATCGCAAACGCTGGCTGCCATCTCGTTGATTGGCGGTTACTTGCCTGTGTTCGCCTATGTGGTAGTAGAAGGAATAGATACCCTACCTGTACTTGGAGCTGTCACTTATCTAATGGTTCTTAACTTTGTAATCCTTGCAATGTCACTGCGCCACGACTGGAAACTGTCTATCATCATCGGTTTCGCATTCAATCTGATCTGTGTGGATGCGCTGGTCATGCTGATGGATGCCGTCTACCTGCAGCTAGCCGTCCTTGCAATCAACTTTTTGACCTATTTTGAAGTAATCACTTACCGTATGTTAAACAAGACGATCAGGATTGCGGTAGAAGATACTTTGATCACACTGTTTAACACCATCGGCCATATTTCCATGATCTATCTTGTACTGAACATCGATAAGGAATTTGCCTATAATGGAGTCATCGCCATCATCTTCGGTACCTTATATCTAGCTATCGGTATTGTCGCACAAAAAAGAAGGATAGAACCTAAACAGTTGGAACTCTATTACTTGATTTCTGCGGTTTTCGGTGTGCTTGTCGTCCCATTACAACTCGAGTTGGAGTGGTGGTTTATCGCATGGCTGCTTCAGTCGGTCGCCTTTCTTGCAGTCGGTAGACGCAACGGGATAGCAAGTATTCAAGTCGGTGGAATAGTCTTATTGATTATTTCGCATTACATGTTCTACCTAGACAACTTTGACGTATTGATGCCGCTGTCTGACTTCACTTGGAGCGGTGATCTCAATTACCTGGCACTTATTTTAGGTGAGCTCTCGGTCTTCTACCTATACAGGGATGAAAGCAAACTGAACAGCGCGTTTTCAAGCATCAACAGATTCTTCAGATACTTTGTGCTCGCCCATATCATCTATTTTGTTACGATAGAACTTATGAAGACTGTGAACAGCCTATCGGGTGATCTTTACATGGTCGAGTCCGTCGTACTCTTCATGACCTCCGGTATCTTGATGGTTAAGATGCTCAAGTACTTTGATCTTGATAAGTATATCCATATGGACATGTTTAAAAAAGCCGCCTATTCGCTAATAGCAATCACAGCCCTTATCAGTAACTTTGAACCTGCAATGCCCGTGGGCATAAGATGGAGCATCGATATCCTTGCACTCATCCTGCTCAACTACTTCATCATTCGGGTGATGGTCATGTGGTTTAAAGACGATAGGATCGGCACTCGCATTCCGACAGGTGTGAGCAGTGTCGTCATCGGTTTATACTGCTTATTTGCCTACTATGTGAACTTCGCACAGCGGATCGATACGAATTACGATGATGTGCTGCTAAACCTCTCGCTCATCCTATTTGCTATCGCCTATGTCCTTCTCGGCTTCCTCAAATACAACAGTTCACTCAGAAAAGTAGGCTTACTACTGGCTTTAGTGACAACCGCCAAACTCCTGTTATGGGATTCCATGCACTTTGAACTTGGACAGCGCATTGTAAGCTACTTTGCTTTTGGCATTATACTAATAGCCATGTCCTATGTCTACCAAAGAATCAATGCAAAACTTGAAGAACAACTGGATGGAGGTGACGTTGATGACAAGGAAAATTAATCTGCTCCTACTGCTGTTCCTAATCGCAGGTATTACCTTCGCTGAAACTCCAATTATCTACCAAGCTTCAATAGAAGTGTTGACTCCACAAGAGTTCAACTGCTTTGCCATCACTCCGGAACTTTATCATTTGAGTAGGAATCAGCTTGGCGATATTAGAATTTTTAATCAAAGCAAGATCGAAATTCCTTATTTCATCCAAAGGCTTGAACCTAAGAAGATGAATATCATATCAGAAAGCACTTTGACACCTATCGGTGCTAGACGAGAAAAAGATAGAGATGTATACGACTTTAAGACCGCATCGACAGAAGATCAAGATATCTTCCTAAGCGCACTTGAGGTTCAGGTGAATACACCTGCCGACTATCTCTTTGAAGCTCAGATTTGGGGCAGCTATAACCAAGAGGATTTCACATGGATAACAACAGAACCCATCTACAGGGTCACAGGTGGTAAGCAGTCATTGATCACCTTCAAAAGCGAAGTCGATTATATCTACTACAGGGTAACAACCGATCAAGCCAAATCAGATCTTGTAGATATGTCAGTACAAGGTATCAGGTATACAGACAAGCTTCTTATGCCAAGTAGCTCGTCGATCATCCAAGCTGATTATCAAGTCGAAGAACAGGAAAAACAGACACAAATCACAATCACCGACTATGCGAACTTGCCGATAACCAAACTGATCCTTCACGCTGACGGAAGGTTTTTTAGAAACGTGACCGTAGACTATTACTCTTTAGATATGAAATTCAAGACCTATAGGGCCACCTTAAGCCAAACACCTGAAATGGGAAGCGGTGCAATCAAACTACCCGAAACCTTCACAGACTACCAGAAAATAGTGCTGACTATTAGCAATGGTGATAACGCACCTCTTGACTTAAGTAGCATCGACCTTGAATATACACCAGATTACTTGTATTTTGAGAATCAAACCGATGGAACGTTTCGCTTACAGCTAGGAGATGAGTCAGTTGAAGCTCCCGTATATGACATTGGCTATTTCAAAGATGAGATCAGTGCAAAGACCCAAGTGAACTCCAAAGTCGCACACGTGGAGAAAATCGATAAATCCGATGAGGAACTCCTTGATTCATCGATGAGTGACAGACTCAAACGAACCCTTCTTAACGGTGTCATTATTCTCGCAGGAGCCGTACTTATTTTCATAAGTCTCAAAGCAGTGAAAAACAAATGATTTTCACCATAAATATAAAGCGGTATCACGACTACTCGTGATACCGCTTATGATCGGTTGAATACCATATACTATAACACGGCTTGACTTTAAACCTCTGCAAAGGCAACGCGTTCTACTGACATCAGTTCAATTTCACGTCCGATCGGCAAAAAGTATCTTTCCAAAAATTCGACTTTACCGATATCCTCAATAAGCTTGAGACCATAATGGTCAAGGTACTCAGGCATCTGACTGGGATCGAGTACGTAAATCCATGCCGCCCCCATCATATTGATTTGCTTTTTAAGTGACTTATATTCAGGAAACAGCTCTGGGTTTGTCAATAAGGCTTTGAGTATGTAGGTAAAAACAATCTTGCTTCCATTTTTTGCTGACGCAACTTACTTTAAGGTATCTGAAACCGCCTCTTCGCTTATGTACTGGGTGACCGCTTCCCAGATGAAAAGTGTTTTTGAACGCTTGTCATAACCTGAATTCGAAAGCACCTCCGCTAGGCTTTGCTTGTCAAAATCAATTGAGACAAATCGAACATTATCGGGTATGCCCATTGGCAACTTCGCCATATTCTTACTAAACTTATCGATTACTTCCGCTTGATCGACATGATAATAATCAATTTCTTTCATCCTTCCGATTCTGAGGCATCTTGTATCATAACCGCCCCCCAGATTCACGATGGTTTCCATACCTTCCCCCAACGCCTTATCTATCACATCATCGATATAACGTGTTCTTGCAATAAGCCCCCCATAAACACCTGGAGCTATCTTTTCTGACAAGTCGGCCATCCAATGAAGTAGCCGTTTTGATTGCAACATACTTATGAAAGGACGATTGAAAGCAGAAATGAACTTAACGGAGTATTCATCTTCAAACAATCGTTCCTCGGGAGAAAACATATGCTCCATCGCTTTTGAAGCCGCTGTTTGGTCAGCTAAAGTGGTCTTTTTCATCTTTACCTCCTGCAACTATCGAAATAGGCTTATAGATCGCTTAAGTATCCCTATACCCATTCACAAGATGAAATCACTCAAAGCAAGCCTTGCGGTGACAAGTATTCAAATCAAGCGATGATTACCCTGTTCCTGCCCGCACTTTTAGCCTGATAAAGACACTTATCCGCTTCCTCAATATAGCGGTTCAGATTTTCATTTGCCATCCTATCTATGCAACCACCTATACTGACCGTAATGCTTCTCTGACCCTTCGGTGTATCATAGTAAAGATTAAGACTTGAGACCGATTCTTTAATCTTCAATCCAATTTCCATCGCCTCGTCTTTGTCTTTAACTTTCATATAGCATAAGAATTCCTCACCACCATACCTACCAATAAAGTAATCCTCATACTTCAGGTGTTTAAGCTGTTCAGTAATTTGCTGCAAGCATGTATCACCTTTTACATGACCCCACGTGTCATTATAGAGTTTAAAGTAATCGATATCGATAATGAACACTAAGTCCATCAGCGGTCCTTTTACGCTAGTCTTTTGAGATAACATCTGGGTAATGCCTCTTCGGTTATAGATTTGGGTCAGCTCATCAATGATACTGACTTCAATCAGTTTCTCATTTTCAAGCTTGATTTCTTGCAGCTCTTTTTTAGATTCACTTACTTCATGTTTAAGCTTCTCACTTAATAACTTGTTCTGCTCTTTTTCGTTTTTTTCTTTATAGTAACTGAATTCCACGGAGATCAACTCGAGCTTCATCGATAAATTGCTAGCTTCTATTTCTCTTTCTTTTTGATGATACAACTTAAAATAATCAAACGCCTTCTTGTAATCATCATTTGCCTCATGGTATGCGATGAGTTGCTTATAGATTTCTGAAATCTTTGAACCTAAGTTATTTTCAATCGCATAATCTAGGGCTTCCATAAGATGAGGCTTCGGATTAAGTTTCATCGCCATGTCTAGTTGTGCGAAGTCCATCAATAATTCAACCATGTAAAATCTGTTGTTCACTTTATTAAAATGCTTTAACGCTGACAAATAGTGCTCTCTTGCTTTTTCATAGTCGCCTTGCGCAAGCATCAAACGACCAAGTTTTGTCTGTACTTCGCCGTGAGTGATGATATCATTACTGCGTTTTGAATATTCCTCACAATTGATCATTTGAACTAGCGCTTTTACATACTCTTTTTGTAAATAGTAGATTTGACCGATATTCATATAGATGACAGCTATATTCATTTCTAAATGATTCTCGAATGAAATTTCTAGGGCCCTCTTGTAATAATCGAGCGCTTTTTCAAAATCTTCAGCGACTCTATGAATTTCACCGATATTGTTCAACACACTCGATTCAAGTCGCGGATCCTTTATCTTTTCGAGTATTTCTATTGCGATCATAAAATTTTCAAGAGAGCTTTTATAATCACTATAATAAAAATAGACTATCCCTATGATATTTCTTACCTTCAATATTCCACTCAAGTCATTATGACCATTAAAGATATCTAGAGCTTTAAGTGCATAGATAAGACCATTTGAATAATCCGACATCACCCTGCACGAATAGGCCATACAATAATAGGCATTCGCCTTTTCAATTTCCAAATCATTTTCGCATGCAAGAGCAAATGCTTCTTTTGCCAAACTATAGGAAGCCTGAGGATTCTCAAGCGCTTGCTTTTTTGAAATGTCCAACATCGTTTTAATCTTTGTGATCATATTGCCTCCTAATACCATTTAGTATTCATAATTGATTATATCATTAATTATGTTGTCATTGAGCGACAGACCTTAATGAAAATTAATTTAACTCAGCTTTCGTAAAAACCACTCGCAAACTGATACGAGTGGTTTTTACTTTACCCACTTAGGTGCGTATGCTAGTATTATGTTAGCAACTACAAAAATGATCACCCATAGGCTGATAGACAATAGGAGATAAAGCAAATTGAAAACACTAAAACTCATGCCTCGAATGCTATTAGGACTCTTCTTATACGCACTCGGAATTGGCATTACGATTAAAGCTCACCTAGGCGTCTCTCCATGGACGGTATTCCATCAGGGAATGAGTAATGTATTTCCGATATCCCTAGGACAGGCAGTCATTTTGACTGGACTGATTATCGTTGTTTTAAACTATCTTTTTAAAGAAAAAATCGGATTGGGAACCTTACTGAATATGTCGCTGATCGGTGTGTTCATCGACTGGCTATTCAAGTTGAATCTGATACCTAATTCAACTACTATGGTTACCGGTATTTTAATGCTTGTCAGTGGAATGTTTACCATCGCAATTGCATCCTGGCTTTACATAGGTGCAGGACTTGGCGCAGGTCCTAGAGACGGCCTCATGGTCATTCTTACTAAAAAGACCAACAAGCCGGTAGGATTAATTCGCGCACTCATTGAGTTCGCAGCACTTATGCTCGGCATACTGATGGGGGGAAAGGTTGGAATTGGTACCGCTATTCTTGTATTCGGTATCGGTCCTATCATCCAGTTGACATTCAAACTCGTTAGATTTGATGTAAAGAAAGTTGAACACCGTTATCTAGGTTAAGAGACTAAATCTCAACCGTTTAAGCTCGTAAAATCGAAATCTTGATAACAGTCAAATTTTATACAACTGTTATCAAGATTTTCTTTTTATATCAGTGACTTTATGAACACAGAATAATTCATAAAGAAAAGCAGTCTTCAGAATTTCTCTAAAGACTGCTAATTGTAACTATTTCTTTCTGAACACCCAGCCTAATGCAATTAATCCAGTACCGAATGTATAAACTCTCCAAGGTAAACTTTCACTAGTTTTAGGTAATGAACCGTTTCCTAATGGAATTTCAATATCAAGAATAATCTCTGGTTCATCTTCTACTAAATGGGAATCATTTACCGGAGGATCAATTGATCCGAGTGCTATTTCTCCATCATCAAATGTCGCAAACTCATCAAGATCAGCACTTTCACTTGAAGTTGGTTCAATGATAGATATCACATTATCTTCAATTACTGGTACTTCAGTGGTTAATGGAGTTGTCGATGTAGACTTTGTTTTCGAAGGTGATTTTGTTTTTTCTACTACCTTAGTTGTAGCTTCAGTTGATTCTGGTGCAACTGTTACAGGTGGTTGTGTTACTTCCGGAGTAGCAGTTGTTGGAGCTTGCGTTACCACTGGCGTTGCAGTCGTTGGAGCTTGCGTTACCACTGGCGTTGCAGTCGTTGGAGCTTGCGTTACCACTGGCGTTGCAGTCGTTGGAGCTTGCGTTACCACTGGCGTTGCAGTCGTTGGAGCTTGCGTTACCACTGG